>DAINBD010000091.1:0-4849 GCA_036733105.1 Candidatus Brevefilum sp.
GTGACCCAGTAACCCTGTGGGTTGAACCAATTCAACCAATTTTTCTGGACCGATCTGAACTGCATCCCACTTCCAATCCGAAGGCTTTGCCCAGGTTTGGTTTTTATAATCAAATGGAAGATAAGCAACCTGGCAGCCAACGGAGTCCTTTAAATTCCCCGTTAACTTTTGGGTTAGAAACCCCGATAAAAGGATGAATTTATCGGTCTTATCCCAGATCTCAAGCTGATTTGTTTTTAACCAATTGGCTTCAGCTTCTGCCTGGAAGTATGCGACTGTTTCTTTCATGCCTGAAATTGCAAACAAGAAACCCCATAAGCCACCCACAGGTTTGATGTTCTCTGTTCGACGTTGGTCCAACCAAACCATGGCTGGGCGAAGTGGATTACCGTTTTTATCAAGGTTCAACAGGGTCGATCGTTGTGTGGTTAACCCCACACCAACAATTGCTTCCTTATTCACATGATCCATTTCCCAAAGTCCCTGGCAGGCAGCGCAAACACCCTGCCAAAAGACATCCGGATCCTGTTCCGCCCAGCCTGGTTTTTTGGAATAGTAAGGCTGGATGGGAATCCGTTTCTTGGCAATGAGATTCCCATGCAAATCGAAAATTAGTGCACGCACGCTTTGTGTGCCGTTGTCTATTGCCAGGATCTGTTCCTTGCTCATGGATGCCTCCTTGTGGCTAAGTGTTCTTATCTTAATTGTTTCGTATCGACTAATTTCCTTCGGGATTTCCTTCCATTTAGCCTGGCAGGAAATAATTCTTTCGCCAAATTGTTTCATAACGAGCTGTTTCGGTTTGCCAGGTTTCATCTGACCAGCCTAAAGGCGTTTGAACGAGCTTGCGGATCTTATCCATCTGATCAAACCCACCCAGGGGCATCAGCAACCCCATGCGGACACGCCTGAGCAGAAGATCATCCAGATGAACAACAGCCTCATTTTCAGCTGCCCACCGCAATTCTGCCCAAAATTCTGGCATAGGATCAATTTTTGTTAGTTCTTCCCTTGAGGCGTTTTCAAAGAATGAATTAACGTCCTTGCCTAAACGGCCGGCCATCATGATCCAATCCGGGTTGGTGAGGTCTTCTGGGCGGTGTGGTTTGGGATGAATGAAGCATGGTGCCCGATGAGAGAATTTTGGTTGATGCGGCAGGCGGTCCCGGACAAAATTAAGCACATCCGCAGCCATAACCCTGAAAATGGTGAGTTTGCCGCCAGCTACAGTGACCATTCCGTTTTCCTCCCAGATTTGATGGGCACGTGATTCTTGGGATGGCGTGGGCGCATTTGTGTTGATCACAGGACGCAAGCCTGAAAAGGTGGAAATGAGATCATCCTGGCTTACAGGAAAATGGGGGAAGGCAAACTGTGCTGCTTCCAGCAGGTAATCAATTTCCTCTTGCGTGACTTGCGTTTCACCATCATTGCGGTCATGGTCCAAGTCTGTTGTGCCAATCATGGTTCGATTTTCCCACGGAATGGCAAATAGAGCGCGGTTGTCTTTGGGATGAAGCATGGTCATTGCAGTATGAATGGGCAGTTTCTCTTGAGAAAAAATCAGGTGGCTTCCACGCAATAAGCGCAGCTTTGGTGTTCTGTCCATTTTTCCCCGGATCTCATCGGACCACGGTCCGGTTGCATTGATAATTATTTTGCCCTGAATTTCAATTTGTGCAGGGTTAAGCTGCCCGGACTTATCCTCCACAATAACCCCTTCCACCTGACCACTATTAGCGCTTAACAATTCACTCACATATGCATAGTTGAGTGCCTTGCCCCCATAGCGAATTCCGTCCATGATCACGCGTAAGACCAGCTGGGAGTCATCAACCAGGGCATCAAAATACTTAATCCCGCCGATAATCCCCCCTCCTCTTACTGCGGGGAGGAAACCTATCACTTGTTCGCGATCAAGTGAGCCGTGCTGCCATTTGGGTACCAGCAAGTCATAAACGATCACCGCAATTTTCATTAATTTCGCTTCTTGCGGTTTGTTTTCATAGGAAGGGAAGATGAAAGCCAATGGATCCACAAGTCCATCAGACTCGCGCAGCATCCTTTCCCGTTCTTTTACTGATTCCCTGACGACATCAAATTGATGATTTTTCAGGTAGCGGATCCCACCATGAACAAGCTTGGAGGAGCGGCTTGAGGTACCAAAACTAAAATCATTAGCTTCTAGCAGTAAAACTTTCAATCCTTTTTGGGCAGCCATATTGAAGATGCCTGCACCCGTGATGCCCCCTCCAATAACGATGATATCCCAACTTTGGTCAAGGCCTGCCCAGGTTTGTTCTCTCCAGGTTTTTGTGAGCATTCATTCTCTCCTAATTAATCAAGATCGACCAGTTTTCCATGATTCATGATCTGTGTTGGATCTGCTGTTTTGATTAAGTCTTTGATTAGACGCACCCCCAATTCGCCCTTTTCATGGGGCAAATAAGGTTTATGGTCCAGGCCAACGCCATGTTGATGCGTGATTGTTCCGCCGAGGTCAACAATCGATTGGCTTGCCGCTGTCTTTAGTTTTCGCCATCGTTCAAGTGTTTGGTAGGGGTCCTGTGACCTGCGGTACAGGTAGGTGACATACATCGAGCCGCCATTGGTGTAAACATGTGAGATATGGCTGAAGACGAGTACGACCTCGTTTTCATGTTCAAGCCCTTTTCCTATGGCATTCAGAATGGCTTTTCTTCCTTGCTGGAGAACGCTCCAGGGGAGGGAGGTCTCAAGCGTGTCCAGGGCATAGCCCAAATCCCATAATGTATTACGCAAATAGGGGGTCAAGAAGCGTTTCTTCATCCAGGCTTCGCCAAGGTAAAATTTCACCATCATGCCATCATGTACACGAACGATGTGGCTTAGATGGCGATCAGCAAGTCGGTTATCTGACTTTTGCCCCGTCAGCCCATAGATCAACATGCAACGTTCTTCTCCCTGACCAAAAAGACCCAGACCCTTTTTTGCAATATTGACAAGTTTTTCCTCACCAGAGAGCTGAAAAGTTGTTTCTGTTTCCAAAGGGTCACTCAGCCGCACCATCGAAAGGGGGAGTTCTGCCTGCGCAATTTTTCGAACTGCTTCAGAACCAATTTCGAAATTTGGAAAGAAGGCAGAATTAAAACGTTCTTCCTCAGGCAGTCGCCGGATGCGGACTGTGGCATAGGTCAGTATCCCCAGCCGGGCTTCGGAACCTAAAATGATATGCCGGAGATCAGGTCCTGCTGCACTCTTGGGCACCTTCAAAATATCGATTGGTCCAGCAGGTGCCTCCATATGACCTGAGACAAACAGCGGTTCAATTCTGCCGTAATGGTAGGATTGCTGTCCAACCGAACGGGTTACGATCCATCCACCAAGCGTTGAATACTCCCAAGATTGAGGAAAATGCCCAAGGATATACCCTCGGTTTTGCAGTTCTTCCTCAATCTGAGGTCCGCTCGCACCTGCGCCGAAGGTCGCTTCGAAATTCGTTTCATCGAGATCCAGCAGTTGGTTCATCTTTGACATATCCACGCTGATCGTTGCTTTGACCTCGTCAGGAGGTGTCAGATGACCTACTACGCTTGATCCACCGCCATACGGGATCAAATTGAGGTCATTCTTAATGGCGTACGTAATCAATTCTCGAACTTGCTCTTTTGAGACAGGGTAAGCAACGCCATCCGGGAAGCTGTTGATCAGACCATCAAACATATCTACCCAATCGCTGAGGGATTGTCCGCGTGCATGGCGCAAACGTTCTTCTGGATCTGTGGAGATTAATGGGTGAGGAGGGCAGTTAGCTGGAGGGATTTTCTTGATAAGGTCTTCAGTAATCACATTTTTTACAGCTGGCGCTTCACCAACAACACCTTCCAGATATTCCTTTGCGGGTTCGGGAACTGGATAATCGGTTGTGATATTTCCCCAACCTTGAATTCGTTTCATGGTTTCCTCCAATCATTTGATTATAAAAATTTCGTTTGCTGCCAATACTCAATGCTTTCGTGCATGATCTGTTCAGTCAGAGTTTTTGCAGCATCAGCATTTTGGGTTTTGGCAGCCTGGGTAAGTTCATCATAATATTGCATCGAGCGTTCGCAGGCTGCAGGAATTGAAAAATAATGCGGGGCTAAATTGAGAAAGAGATCTCTGAAACTATTCAGGATCATCACAAAGACCGGATTTTGGCCTAGTCTTGCCATTTGTTCCTGCAAGTGCCAATCAAACCGTGAAAAATCTTCTGGAGTATTCAATCCATCGAAACGGGCTTCCAGGATTTTGATCACTTGTTCCGGCGCATTTTTAACTGCCATTGAAGTGTACATAGGCGCTATTGCCAGACGGAAATTGAGCAAATCGGGGATGAAGTTTTCTGGAAGGTGGGTGGGGTGTTCGCTGAGTGTGATTAGGACTCCCAATTTGCCTTCTTGTAAATAATCCCGCACCCTGGTTGGCTTGCCTTGATGGATTTCAAACCATCCATTGCATGCTAATCTTTGAAGCGCTTCACGAAGTGTGGGACGTGTTACACCTAAACTTTCAGCGAGCTCTCGTTCTCCCGGCAGGTAACTGTTGATTGGAAAAATGCCGTTCAGGACAGCATCGATCAGGCGCGTTTCAACGATCTCTGCGGGTTTGGGGGCGGGTCTCCACTGATTATTTATTTTCGCATTTTCGTACTGGTAAGTGGTCATACCAGTATGATAATAGGGTTTGCCATAGAAATCAAGGTATTTCTAAAAGGAAATCAAATCATCACTGGGAGATAGGGTTAGGACAACCTGGAAAGCCCCAAAAATCTTCGTTTCGGTTGGGAAAATATGGGTTTGGAAGCGATGATAAAACAGTTATGAAAATG
>DAINBD010000092.1:0-4846 GCA_036733105.1 Candidatus Brevefilum sp.
CACCCTGGTCGCGGCGATCCTTCACGACACCATTGAAGACACAAAAACAACTCAGTCTGAAATAAGGGATGCATTTGGTGAAGAAATTCTCCAAATCGTGCTTGAAGTCACAGACGATAAATCCCTGGAAAAGATGGAACGCAAACGCCTGCAGGTGATTCACGCACCTTATATTTCCGACAAAGCAAAGGCGATTAAATTAGGGGATAAACTGATTAACTGCCGGGATATCCTCAATTCACCGCCTAAAAACTGGACACTGGCACGAAGACGCGAATATATTCAATGGGCTGCTGATGTGGTTGAGCACCTGCGAAACACGAATACTCCTTTGGAGCAAGCCTTCGACCAGATGCTTGCTGAGGCTGAAGTAGAGCTCGATTTTCAAATCAAGCCATACGCTTCAATCAACCGGCGCCCCTGGGCACCCTGATCAATCCATTCAATAAACTGGAGGGCATAGTGAATCATGCGTATTTTGAACCTGAACTGACCACCCCCGTTGATTTATGTGATTCTCGAGGAAATCTAGACCCTTCTGCTGTAGGATGGAGCCGCCACCCCCTCCATAACTGCAACCTGAAGGGACATTGGCCGCGCAAAAAACGCTGGAATTACTGGGCTGTGACCAGCCCAACGCATCTCTTTTCAGTGACCCTGTCTGATGTGGACTATTTGGGACTCCCCTTCATTTACCTTTTGGACTTCGAGACCAAAACATTCGCAGAAAAGACGCTCCTGAAACCCTTTGGCGCAGGCTGCCACCTGCCACCCGTGGTCAGGGCTGATGTCGATTACACCGATCCCAAAATGCCCATCCGGATGCAGTACGCGCAGGATGGTATTCATCTGGTCTGCGGATGCCCAGATTTTGAAGGGAAACCGCTCAAAGTGGACCTGCTTGTTCACCAGCCGCCCAATCATGAGACCTTGAATGTGGTCATCCCGTGGTCACCAAAACGCTTTCAGTTCACCAGCAAACAAAATACCCTTCCCACAGAAGGGATCATCACATGGGGAGATAGAACCATTCGATTTGATGCTAATGATTCCTTTGCCTGTCTCGATTTAGGTCGCGGCATCTGGCCTTTCGAGAGCTTCTGGAATTGGTCCAGCTTTTCGACCAGGCTGGCAGATGGGCGGACCGTGGGCATTAACCTGGGCGCAGGATGGACGGATGGTACCGGAATGAATGAAAACGGCCTATGTGTGGCAGGGAAATTAACCAAATTAAGCGAAGATGTTGCATTTGATTATGACCCCGAAAATTTCATGGCACCCTGGCATCTGCATACAACCGTATCACAGCGGGTGGATCTAACCTTTGAGCCGTTCTTCGAACGCCACGCAAAGACGGATGCCCTGGTAATCTTCTCGGAGGTGCATCAAATGTTTGGTCGTTTCAGCGGCACATTGGACACCGGCGAAGGATCGCCCATTCAAATCTCGGATGTCATCGGCTGGGCAGAAGACCATCACGCTCGCTGGTAATTAAATATTTGTTTTTTTGGAAGAAAATCGTAAAACAAATTCTCATTTATCTAGATAGGTCATCATTGGTATGTTAATCCATACCCAGATTTATCTTCAATTATTGATCTTTCATCAATTATTTCATATAAAATGTGATTTAAGTCGTATACAAAAGACAAGCCCCTTGTTAAGATTAATACAAAGACCAATTTAAGGAGAAATAATTCATGACGAATCAGATGTTTTGTTTCCAATGTCAGGAAACGATGAAGAATACCGGCTGCACAAATCGTGGGATGTGCGGCAAACCGGCAGATGTTGCCAACCTGCAAGATTTACTCGTTTATTTGCTCAAAGGTATTGCCTTTTGGGGAACCCGCGGACGCGGATTGGGCGTCAGCCATGATGAAACCAACTTGTTCGTTGCCCAGGCACTTTTTGCCACCATCACCAACGCCAATTTTGATACAGATCGATTTGTTGAATTGATCCGTGAAGCCATCACCCGGCGTGATGCACTTCGAGACGATGCACAAACCAGATGCTATGAATTGCATGGAAATCCCTGCCCAGGTAATGGTCCCGATTGGGCATCCTGGACGCCTGAGTCATATGAAGTTGAGACCCTGCTTGAAAAAGCGGTTACAGTCGGCGTTATGGCAGACGAAAATCTAAATGAAGATATCCGTTCACTTCGGGAACTGATCATTTACGGATTGAAAGGGATGGCAGCCTATGCAGATCACGCCTATGTCCTTGGTGCACAAGACCCTGAGATTCTGGATTTCATCCAGGACATGCTTGAAGCGACCACCAATAATGAGCTTACAGGTGATGAGCTGACAAACCTCGTCCTCAAAACAGGCGAGATGGGATTGCGCACCATGGCACTCTTGGACAAAGCCAATACCGATGCTTATGGTCACCCTGAACCAACTCAGGTCTATCTTGGCGTTCGTCCCGGTCCGGGCATCCTTGTAAGCGGACACGATCTGCTCGATCTCGAAGAGCTCCTTGAGCAAACCAAAGGCACAGGCGTGAATATCTACACCCATGGCGAAATGCTTCCCGCCAATGCCTATCCTGTCTTCAAGAAATATGATCACTTTGTGGGTAATTACGGCGGTTCCTGGTGGCATCAACGCGAGGAATTTGAAAGCTTCGGCGGCCCCATTTTAATGACCACCAACTGTGTTATCCCAACCAGGGAGGTTTATCATAACCGCCTGTTCACGACCGGCATGGCGGGTTACCCCGGATGCAAACATATTCCTGACCGCAAACCGGGGGAACAGAAAGACTTTTCTGAAATAATCGAATTGGCAAAACATTCTCCACAGCCAGAACAACTGGAAGACATAATCATCACAACAGGATTTGCACACCACACCATCCTTGAAAATGCGCCAGCTGTAATTGATGCCATCAAATCCGGTGATATCAAACGGTTCGTCGTGATGGGTGGGTGTGATGGCAGACACAAGACCCGCCAATATTACACCGATGTCGCTGCCGGCTTACCCGGTGACACAATTATCCTCACTGCAGGCTGTGCCAAATACCGCTACAACAAACTCGATCTCGGCACCATCAATGGCATTCCCCGCATCCTGGATGCTGGACAGTGCAATGACTCCTATTCCCTGATTCGAACCGCCCAGGCACTGGCAGAGGCTTTCCAGGTAGAGGATGTCAATGACCTGCCCATTTCATACGATATTGCCTGGTATGAGCAAAAAGCGGTCATCGTCCTGCTGGCATTACTATCCCTTGGGATCCGCAAGATCCGGCTTGGCCCGACGCTTCCCGCTTTCCTGTCATCCAATGTCGTTTCGGTCTTGGTCAAGAACTTTGACCTGAAGCCAATTGGCGAAGTCGAAGAAGACATCGCTGCAATGATGATGGCAAATTAACCCAACAGACAAAAAATTCCTGGAAGTTGATGGCTACCATCAACCTCCTTTCATTCTGAAAGGAAAACACACGCACCAATGATTGAACAGATTTTTACGCTTGCAAAATCGGATCAACGGACGGTCGAAAAGGTCGTCCAGGACGATAATCTGGATTACATCCACATGCTATTCAATAAGGATGAAGGGCTCCCCGTTCATTACTCAAATTCAAATATTTACATGACTGTTCTGAAGGGAATACTTTCCATCACTCTGGATGAGCAGGAAATGGCTGTTTACCCGGGAGGCACGCTTCTTAAAATCCCCTATCATGTAAAAATGCATGTACGTAATCAGCAGGATGAGATGCTGGAATTAATTGTGGTGAAAGCCCCAGCTCCAAAGAATTACCCAGCTGAATAAGAGGGAAAAAGAATTCAAAAGTAAAACTCGCACATTTATAAGTGCGAGTTTTTTATTATCACTATCTTCCAGATTTCTAGCATTTAAATACTTGTCCTCTCTTGTCATGGCGATAGATGCATCATCAAAACACAATGACTGCAAACAAAATCTTGTCATTTTGTGACTATTGATGGTTTTGTACGGAACACTGTCGGTTATGCAATTATTTACTCCCTTCTATGATTGATCACATAACGTGAAAATGATTGATTTTTTCGACGGAATTTTTTCTCAACAATGGAACCGGTGCCTTAAGGTAAAATTATTCCTATTCAATCAAGATCAAACTTAAAACAAACGGATATGATCGCACTGTCCTTGCTGGAAAGAATTAATAGATTTAAATCACTCAAGCCAGAAACCCTGAAAGCTATCTCAGAGATGGGATTCCAAAAAGATTTTCAACCTGGTCAAACGCTGGTGATGGAAGGCGACCCGGCTCAATTTGGTTACATCATCCTGACTGGCGATGTTAGGGTTTTGCGAAGGCATCTGAATGGGCGAATCCAAATTCTGGCGCGCTTCGGACCCGGATCCCCTTTGAACGTTATCTCCCTGTTGAACAAAGAAGGCACGAACAGGGCTTCCATTGAAGCGCTGACCCAGGTTAGCGTTCTTGCGCTGGATCCCACCTCATTTTCTCGACTTTTAGCCACCTATTCAGATTTCTCTCTGACGTTTTTACGAATATTTGCGGAACGAATAACCCAAATGACAGAACTTGCGGCCAATCTCTCACTGTATACCGTTCGTGCTCGCCTTGCTCGGTTTCTGATCGAATTAGCAGATTCACCTCAATCCTCAGAAGGTTGGACCCAGGATGAAATCGCCGCTCAGATTGGTACCGTCCGGGACGTTGTCGGCCGGCTCCTCCGCGAATTCGAGGCTGAAAACATTATCACTCGAGATCGGCAGAAGATCAGGCTCCTCAATCGCGAAGCACTCATCAAAGAAGCTGAACAAGAAGACTTTTAACTCAATCCGCCAACCAATCACGCGATACCTGCGACTTA
>DAINBD010000093.1:0-4816 GCA_036733105.1 Candidatus Brevefilum sp.
GGCTGTTACAAATACATCTTCTTCATAAATATAGAAAAAGATATTACTGAAATCCCTGATGATGGTATCCATGGAATCGCCTGGTTGGATAAAATAAGCCAGGTCTGGCACATCAAAGACGTGGTGCCCCCTGGTCACCAACCAGAACCGATCCTTGTCGAGATAATATTTGATATACCCGATCCATAAGGCGAAAGGAAACCGTTGGCGATAGGTGTTGATCTTCTCTGGTAAGAGAAAATCTGCTGGTGGGTGAGCAACCCAGGCCTCGGGATTGAGGATGCCAACCAGGTTTTCATCTGCTAAGGCGTGGGCAGTCTGGTAGAGTGCAATCATTTTTTCGATTGGATCATGATGCGTGCCCGTGTAAACCAGGCTGATGTGCGACTGGTGCTGGCGCATGGCTGTTTTGACCTGGGGCTGCCAACGGGATGTGTGGACGGTGCGGTCCACGATTTCAATCGGGAGTGGGTTGGGGAGCCCGCTGACCCAAATTTGATGATCATTGAAGCTGATCTGGCCCCAATTTGCCGAGGTTTCATTCCCATACCGCTCCACCCTGATTTCTCCGTTTTGGGTGATATCCGGGAATGCCTGCAGGCGTTTGGTCATGAGTGCCTGGTCAAATTCTGGGAGCTCAGGTACGGTGTAGATTAAGTGCAAGTATGGGATGGGGATCGGTTGTTGTTCAGCTGACATAATTCTTTTCTCGAAACTTTAGCTATTTTTCTAATCCATGATTATACTTAGTCTTTGACCAAAGCACGAATTGGATCGATGTTCTGCAACAGAAGCGTGAAGTGGTAAAATGGATATAGCGATGCAGGAAAGGAATGGCATGGAAACACCCATCAAAATTCGATTTGAACCTGAAAGAAAAGATTACATTCACGCCTCACGCCTTTTGGCGAGTAAGACACGCGGTTTTTTGATCCTGGCTGGGATTATGATTTTGCTGATAGTCGTTTCTGTTTTTATTCTTGCCTTTCCCTCCCTGACGACACCGGTGTGGCGGAATGTTGCAGCCATTGTGTGTATGGTCGGTGGTTTTTATATCATTTATTACCTGATTTTTATCCCCTTGCAGCTCTCAAGAACTTATAAGAAGAATCCGTTTCTTAAGGAAACCCGGATATTTACCTTCAACGAATCGCATATACGCATGGTGATTGGCCAGAAATCCCTGGATATGGACTGGGAAAATTTCCAAAAGGTGATTCAGTCCGACAATCAATTCTTGCTTATTTATAAAGGTGATGAAGATGTTTACCCCTTCATTCCTAAACGAGCTTTTGAAGATCAGGCGCAACTCGATGCCTTTCTGCAATTATTTAAGTCTAAATCTATACCGATTGTGTAATAAATTAAACCATCAACCTGCCAAGTGAGGGCAGACTGACCCCCATTTTTTCAGGAGAAAACAAAAATGACAGTAGAAACACTATTGATATCGCTTGCCATTGGATTGGCAGTTTTAGCCTTGTTCTTCGTGGGGTTTTTAATGCTCAAAACCGCGCTTTTTTCTCCCGCGCAAAAGGATGTCAAGCCACGCGGTTTTGTCGATGTGGACGGGAAATCTGTTGCTGAACGTCTGGGTTTGGCGGTGCAATTTAAAACAATCTCTCATCAGGATCCTGAAAAGGTCGATTCAACCGCCTTTTTTGGACTGCATCGTCTTTTAAAAACGCTCTACCCTGAGGTACATTCGAGATTAAATGTTGAAACAGTTAATGAATACAGCTTACTCTACACATGGGAGGGTAAAGATCCATCGCTCAACCCAATTATGTTGATTGCCCATTTGGATGTGGTTCCGGCAAACGAATCCGATTGGACCCATCCACCTTTCAGCGGTGAGCTGGTGGAAGGCTATGTTTGGGGACGAGGCACCCTGGACGATAAGTTGAGTGTGATCGGCATATTGGAAGCGGTTGATTATTTGCTCAAGCAGGGATTTCAACCTGAGCGTACAGTTTACCTCGGGTTCGGGCATGATGAAGAGATCGGCGGAACAAACGGTGCATCTGCCATCAGCGCTCTGCTGGAATCACGCGGTGTTCGGTTGGGGAGTGTGCTGGATGAAGGCGGATCGGTCATCAACAAATTCTTGCCCAATGTTGAAACACCGGTGGGCGTGATAGGCATTTCAGAGAAGGGATACCTGAGCTTGCGATTGATCGCAGAGGTGAATGGTGGTCATTCATCCATGCCTGCTGAGGAAACAGCGATCGGTGTCCTTTCGAAAGCGATCACAAAATTAGAAAATAATCCGATGCCCGCCCATTTGGAAGTGGTGGAATTCGTCATGAGCTATTTGGGATCGGCACTGCCCTTCTTCCAGCGCATGATGTTTGCCAATACCTGGCTTTTTAGCGGTATCTTGAAGAAAAAACTGAGTAAGTCCAAGATGTTGAACGCCATTATCCGGACGACCACAGCAGCCACAATCTTCAACGCGGGTGTGAAGGACAATGTGCTGCCTGATCGGGCGGAGGCAGTGGTCAACTTCAGACTCTTGTCAGGCGATGATTTGCGCTCGGTTTATGAGCGGGTTTTGGCGATCATCAATGATCCTCGCGTGAAGGTCGGACCGTTTTCCGGTGAAACACTGGAAGGTGACTCCGGATGGGATCCTTCACCTGTCGCCGATGTCGAATCCCCCTATTACTTGCGGCTTGCCCGGTTGATCAAAGAAGCTTACCCGGAGAGCCTGGTCGCGCCCTATTTGGTGCTGGGAGGCACCGATGCCAGGCGGTACAACAACTTAACGGCCAACACCTTTCGATTCATGCCAATGCAATTATCCCCGGAAGATTTGCACAGGATGCATGGCATTGATGAACGGCTTCCGATTGATAACTGCGGTAAGATGGTCAGCTTTTACATCGCGTACATTGAAGAACTCGGAAGTTTGTTTGAGGAAGGTGATGGCGATGTGGCTCTGGTAGAAAGCATGCCGGATGAGGAGGAGGAAGAAATCCCGATTCCTACCCTTGAGGAAACCATGGCGCTGCACCAGGAAGATGATTTCGATATCCCCGACTTACCAGAGGATGATGATATTCCTGATTTACCCATCGATTGAGAACCTATCTGCATTGGTTTTCAGGATGACGATGACCTGATCAGGAAAGTGGTCAGGTTAGCACCAGATCCGACAGGTTTGATTTGATAATCAGTCACGGGGATGTTTTCTATTGCCTCAGAAACATAGGCAGATAGAGGTGAATGTCGAGTACAGGGGGTGTGAAATCACAGGTAACGCCCTTGAAATCACAGATCCCTTTGGCAATCGCAGTGGCCGCCAGCTTTTTAAAGGTTTCATCATGCAGGTAGGTATTGTCCGGATAATAGGTATCCATAAATGCCAGTTCGACCAGGATGGCTGGCATGTGGGCATAATTAATTTCCCCATAATTACTATCAGAGGCTTTCACCCCACGATTGGTCCAGTTTGAATCGTATTTGGCGCGGATGGTGCTGATGATACTGGTGTGCACACTGTTGGCAAGTGACTGTGAACCGGGGTGATTGTTTGTATCCCAATAGGTTTCGGTTCCGGTCAGGGTGCCGTCCCAGCCGTTATTGTGCAGGCTGATCAGGATATCTGCATCATAATAATTAGCCATGTAGGGGCGGGCGCGGATGTCGCTGTTGTAATTCGTGTTGCTGCCATCCCAAACCCAGGAGGGAAGCCCCAGGGCGATGGCATAATGACGGGCAGCCTCATACCAGGCTGGAAGCCCGGATATGCCTGGTGGATAATTTTTATCCAGTTCCCGCAGCTGGATCACAGTTGCACCCTGTCTCACAAGGGCGAACTGAACGTAGCGCATAATTTCTGAATTGATGGTATCCTCCCTGATCCCCCAGAACTCTGATCTCTGGTACCGCCAATCGAGATAGATTTCATTCCAATACCAGCCATGACCCGGGCTGAGTGCCACTCTGACCCCTGCCAGCGGACCGATCCCCTGCGGTTCAATGATGGTGGATTGGCTGAGCTGTGAATCAAAATCCGGGGTGGAGCGCCCCCAGAATTCTAAAGTTTGCCCCTCAACCTTAAAAGTGAGCATATAGTACTGGTTTATGTTGAAAGTCAGCTCAAGGTCATGTTCCAGCTGTGTGAAGGGGGTTTCATCATAACGACCATCTGGCAATATTTCTGATGAAAGGTCAATGACCAATGCTTCCCCCTGGGCTGTTACTGATAGAACCTGGGCACCAGAATCCGTGAGGAACGGATGTCCCTTCAGGAATGCTGTGATCTGCTCAATATCCGGTCGTTGTGGTTGTGAGAGGGCGGGACTGGCTGAATCAAACAGCAAAACCAGGATCATAAGACTTAAAATCAGGATGGCTGTTCTCTTCATTATTCGGTACCTATAAGAAAGGGTTGATCATACAACTGATTGAAAAGACGTTGCAATTCCAGTTCCAATATGGTCGATAAAGTTTGGCAGAAATGGTGAGTGGATCAGATCAGTGCGCACACGGGCGGTAATCTTTGCTCATGACTCTGTTCCCCACGAAAGGGCAGTGGAAAATATTTGGATTCAGCGTGTGAAAGGAAAAAATCAGCCCCAGACGACCTTCGGGCGACCTCCCCTGAGGATATCGGCGATCAAATCACCTTCTCGTGACCCGGCTCGATCTGCCAGAAGGGAGATCATGTCATCACGGGTAATTGTTGCTGTTGGATCGCTGATGGAAAGGTCCAGGTCCACGCCGACATCGGAAAAGAGTTTACGCAGGGTTGCCTCATCCAGTTCCAATTTTGTCATTACCTCGGAAAGCATATAGGTGATGGGATGGG
>DAINBD010000094.1:0-4772 GCA_036733105.1 Candidatus Brevefilum sp.
ACAAATCAAAATTGCTCAGGTAAAATACTTTTTCGTAATTATTGAAAAGATCCAGTAAGTGTTCGGAGGAAAGACTTTGGCAAATATTAAATCGCAAATCAAACGCAATCGTCAGAATAAGAAACGACGAGACCTCAACCGTGTTTTCCGCGGGCAAGCTCGCACAGCCCTTCGTAAAGCCCGAGTGGCGATCGAAAATGGCGAAAAGGACGAAGCCCAGGATAAAACGATGGTTGCCATTAAGGCATTGGACAAGGCAGCGGCAAAGGGTATTTTTCATAAAAACAAGGCTGCTCGCCAGAAAAGCCGTCTGATGCAGCGGCTTAACAATATGGAATAGTCCTGCAGCGATCTATTCAATGTATTGATGCAGAATTAGCAGCGGGAGCATAACCAGCTCCCGTTTTGCATTTTATTTTCGGATCCAAATGTTATAATAGCTTTGGATTTGATCCTGGTCATGATGAGAGCGCATGTTTGAATTAGAAAAAGCGGTTTTGGAAGAAAAAATTCGTGCATATCTGGATACGCAAGATATCCAGGATCCAACGCTCGAGTTTCGCCAGATCCCATTCAGCGGTGAATGGGGGCTGGCGGTTCCGCTTTTCCCCGTTGCTGCTGCAGAGGCTCGATCAGGTAAAAAGGTCATTGTTCCGCAAAGGGCGCAGGAACTTGCCCTGGGAATTAAGGCTTTTATTGGTGACCTTCCCGATGGATTTTCACATATTGATGCCGTAAATGGTTATCTCAATATCTATTTCACAACATCTGTATTTGCCCATCGTGTTGTAGATACAGCAATTGCTGAGGCTGAAAACTATGGGCGTGCTCCAAAACGGAACAAGACTGTGATGGTTGAATACTCACAACCAAACACCCACAAGTCTTTTCATGTCGGGCATTTACGTAATGTTATTCTTGGCGGAAGTGTGTGCCGGATCCTCGAATTCGCCGGCTATGATGTGATCAGGGCGAATTACCTGGGTGATATTGGGCTTCATGTGGTCAAGTGGATGTGGAATTACCTCAAAAACCATGCCGGCGAACAGCCCGGTGAGAATAAAACCCATTGGATGAACGATATTTATGCTGAAGCGGATCGCCTCTTCCAGGAACCCGAAAACGAAGCTGAAGTACGGGCTTTATATGCACGCTGGAACGCACGTGATCCCGAAATTGTTGACCTGTGGAAGAAAACACGTCAGTGGTCCCTTGAAGGATTTGCACAGATCTATGACCTCTTGGGCGAATCCTTTGACAGGATCTATTTTGAGAGTGAAGTTGAAGAAACCGGGACAGTCCTGGTTGAAAGATTGATAGAGTCAGGGATTGCCCAGGATGAACGTCCTGAGGGTCCTGTGATCATCGATCTGGACGCGATCGCTGCCACAGAAAATGAATACCGGGTACTGGTCGTGCTCCGGTCGGATGGTTCATCGCTCTATGCGACCAAGGACTTACCCTTAGCGATCCAGAAATTTGAAGAATTTGACCTTGAAAAGTCCATCTATGTGATTGATGCACGCCAATCTCTCTATCTAAAGCAAGTATTCAAAACCCTTGAGATCATGGGTTATGAATGGGCTGACAGACTTTATCACCTTGCGTACGAACTGGTTAACCTTCCCGGGAATGTCACGATGGCTTCTCGTGAAGGGACAGTTGTATTATTTGACGACCTGGTCAGCGAAGCAACAAATCGGGCAAAGACCATTGTTGAGGAAAAGAATCCCGAATTATCGGAAGCCGCAAAAAATGATATTGCTGAAGCTGTTGCCCTGGGTGCATTGAAGTACACTATGCTCTCGCGGGACAATACCAAAGTGGTCACCTTTGATTGGGATTCGGCGCTTGACTTCAATGGTCAGGCAGCGCCCTATATCCAATATGCGCATGTCAGGGCGGGGAGTATTTTGCGGAAAGCGGAAATGGCATTACCAGATGATGCAGTCTTTCCTGATCAGCTTGAGAAAGCAGAGATTGACCTGATTGAGCTGATGACCTACCTGCCAGGTGAGGTTCTTCGAGCCTCGGAGGATTACCGCCCCTTGACGATCGCTAACCTGGCTTTTGCCCTGGCGAAAGCGTTTAACGACTTTTATAATTCCTGTCATGTGCTCAATGCTGAACCAGCGGTTCGGGTTTACCGACTCAGACTGGTTGCTGCTGCACAACAGGTTTTGGCTAATTGTTTGAATTTACTGGGTATCAAGGCACCCGGTGTGATGTAAACTAAGTAACGGATCAATATTTTCTAAAAGGAGTGAATTTTTCTATGGCAAGCATTCGAACAATCATCATGGGGGCAGCAGGGCGCGATTTTCATAACTTTAATACCTTTTACCGGGGGAATAAGGACTATGAGGTTGTTGCTTTTACTGCCACGCAGATCCCCAACATTGAGGGGCGCAAATACCCTGCCGCATTGGCGGGAGAATTATATCCAGAAGGGATCCCGATCTATCCTGAAGCTGAGCTTGAACGATTGATCAAAGAAGAAAAGATTGATCAGGTTGTTTTTGCCTACAGCGATGTTCCCTATGAATATGTGATGCACAAAGCAGCGTTGGTGAATGCTTTAGGTGCAGATTTTCGTTTGATGGGAACAAAAAACACCCAAATCAAATCGACCAAGCCGGTAATTGGGGTGTGTGCCGTCCGGACTGGTTCCGGTAAGAGCCAGACGACCCGTCGCGTTTCCTTAATCTTACGCGATATGGGCTATAAAGTTGCTGCAATCCGCCATCCCATGCCCTATGGTGACCTTGTGAAACAAAAAGTTCAGCGCTTTGCAGATTACAGCGATCTTGACAAGCATGAATGCACGATCGAAGAACGCGAGGAATATGAACCGCATCTGGATAATGGTGTGATCGTTTATGCCGGCGTGGATTATGAAGCGATCTTACGTGAAGCGGAAAAAGAAGTGGATATCGTTTTATGGGATGGCGGAAACAATGACTTCCCATTCTATGTTTCCGACCTTCTGATCGTTGTTGCAGACCCACATCGACCCGGACACGAGATGCGCTATTACCCGGGCGAAACGAATGTACGCATGGCGGATGTCTTTGTGATCAACAAGGTCGATACTGCTGATCCCGAGGATGTGATCACGGTTCGCAATAACTTGTATGCACTCAACCCCAAAGCTTTGGTCATTGAAGGTGCTTCCCCCTTGTATGTTGAAGATCCGGAAGCCATTCGAGGAAAGCGGGTTCTGGTGGTTGAAGATGGACCCACCTTAACCCATGGCGAAATGGCTTATGGCGCAGGTTTTGTGGCTGCACAGCGTTTTGGTGCAGGTGAGATCGTCGATCCACGCCCCTTTGCGGTTGAGTCAATCAAGGCAACCTATGAAAAATATCCCAACACTGGCACCATTTTGCCCGCAATGGGATATGGGGATGCCATGATGCACGACCTTGAGACCACGATCAATAAGGCGGATGTGGACCTGGTGATCAGTGGCACTCCCATCGACCTGACTCGGATCATCAAGGTTAATAAACCGATGCAGCGGGTACGTTACGAGCTCCAGGAGATTGGTGAGCCAACCCTGAAATCAATTTTAGAAAAACAGTTCAGAAAATAAATCAGTAAACATGCATACAGGTTGTTCCTAGGTCGAGGGACAACCAATGCTAACTAAATTGGGATGTTGAAAAATCGTAGGGGCACGGAATCCCGTGCCCCTACAGTCATTTTTACATAAATACGGTAAGATTAATCAATAAACCAGGTAGAAAAAATATTTACAAGATAGAAGATTAGATATGTATTTTGATGAGGCTGAAATTTTTGTCCAATCCGGTCGCGGCGGAGATGGTATGGTGCATTTTCACCGCGAAAAGTATAAACCACGCGGTGGTCCTGATGGGGGCGATGGGGGACGGGGAGGTGATGTGATCCTTGAGGTCAAACCGACTTTAAATACGCTGTTTGATTTCAGACATAAATCCAAGTATATTGCCGACAGCGGCAAGAATGGCGGCCCCAATAATATGACTGGCAAGTCAGCCAATGATCTGATCATATACGTTCCACCCGGAACCCTGGTTTTTTATGCGGATACGGGTGACCTTATGGGTGATCTGATTGAGGATTACCAACAACTCGTTGTTGCCAAAGGCGGCAGAGGCGGACGCGGGAACCAGCACTTTGCCACCAGCCGTAACCAGGTACCGCACATGGCGGAGCGAGGTGAGCCTGAAGAATCCCGAAACCTGCGTTTGGAACTGAAGATGATCGCAGATGTCGGGATTGTGGGCGTACCTAATGCTGGGAAATCAAGCCTTTTATCGGTTGTGTCGAATGCAAAACCAAAGATTGCCAATTATCCTTTCACAACCTTATCTCCAAACCTGGGCGTGGTAAAACTGGATGTGGATTCGGTATTGGTGCTGGCTGACATTCCCGGTTTGATCGAGGGTGCGCATCAAGGGGTTGGGCTGGGATTTTCATTCCTGCGCCATATTCAGCGTACCAAAGTTCTTATCCATGTCCTGGATGGGCTATCTGAAGATCCGCTTTCAGACTTTTCGCAGATCAACAGCGAAATGGCGCTTTTTGATGAGAAACTTAACGAAAAACCGCAAATTGTTGCTTTTAATAAAATGGATCTGCCCATGGTAAAGGAACGTTGGCCTGAGATAAAAGATGAATTATCACAACTGGGTTATGAGGTTCTTCCGATTTCTACCGTATCCCATGAAAATATTGACCAACTTATTTGGAAAGCAGCTGAACGTCTGAAAGACGCGCCCGAACCA
>DAINBD010000095.1:0-4758 GCA_036733105.1 Candidatus Brevefilum sp.
CCGGCTTGAAGGGCTGAGAACGGGAAAGCCAATATTGCAGTGGTAAAGCAGACCGTGGGGCGTCAATCGGCTGCCCTCATTGGTAACACTATCCCTGAGAATGATTTGCTGACTGCCCAGGGAAGTTTCATAGCGTCTTTTGAGCAGCAGATTCTCGCCGAATAAAACAGCCTGGCGTACTTCTCCCTCGACGATCAGCACATAATCATTATCACGCCATTCCTGCCAGATCCGAACATTCTCGGCCGGAATGTGGGAAACCCGTCCATGCAAGCCGTGGGATTGCCCAAAATAATTGTCAGGACTGCCGAAGTGGATCAGCCCACAAGTTGTCAATAAACCACCGCCAAAGGTGTGCAACCACCCTGAACCATCCGGTTCATACTGGTTGGGCGTGCCAAAACCCGGATGCACCCATGAAACCGGTTTATCATTGAACCAGACAGGGCCGAGGTCAAGACCACGATCAGGCAACAGCGTGAATCGCAATCCGCTGCCTGTCCAACCGTCGATCCCGCGCATACTGCGAATTCGGCCGTCATCATAAACGAAAGGGCGCAACCCTGCCAGTGGAGACATACTACTGGTAAACGATTGGAGTTGTTCTTTTGAATACTGATTATTCCATAAAATTGACATTCATCCCTCCGCTCAAATCAGAACTGTTAACGAAACTGAAAAAATTTTTTAAAAGACCTGATCTTCCATCTTCAGAAATGATTCCATCCAAATCATTAATTTGAGCCCATTTTAACCGATTTAACGCCAAGATTTGATCATTTATTAAACCAACTTATGTTTTTAATAAAAGAACCAATGAGCGGCATAAGGAATTAAGAAAACAATCAGCGTCCTAACTGCAAATACTTAGGTCATTTAATGTTTCACGTGAAACAAAACGATCTTTCGCTGAGGGAAATCTGCATAACAAAGAAAATCGAAATATACTATACCTATCAAAATAATCTTTTTGCTGGATGTTTCACGTGAAACAATGGGTTTTCAATAAACGAGATGATTACAACCTGGAAATTTCATCATTGGAGAAGGAAATGATGGCGTCGTATTGGATGATGGTTTGCTGCCCTACAAAAATAAAAAAAATCAACGGAGATAAACTACTTGACGCACTTAAAGGGGCGAATCATCATACTTTATGTTCACAATACGGCTTAGATCATGGATTAATTGCGCCTGCCCTGAAAAACCTTGACCTTTTTATTCCGTCTGATTTTGAAATTGTTCCGTATTTTGTTTTGAAATACAGATCAGGCGAAGCGCAGCCGCTTATATTCGAATCAAAAATTGTTGAGGCCAGGACGGGAAAGAATTTCTTCAAGGATGGTGGTCAAAATGAAGTATTCGTGTCTGTTTTGGATGAACTTAAAAGGACTCGAACGGTATTTTTGGTCTCATTAACACCTGCCCAGCTGATCGATATGGGCATTTTGTTGGCTTATGAAACGGCTCGTTGGATTTTAGAACACGAGGGTGGTGTATTACGGGGGCTGGACGGTCGCTGGTATCGGTTGAACCGTCATTCCGCATTTCTTGAAATAGGACGTTAATCAGCCTTGCGAAGAAACCGATTTATTGCAGGCGCCCATCTCTGCCGAGGGGTGATTCCGCCAAAAAAGCGAGGGCTCGTCCTTCCAGACCGTTCATCACTAGTTCCATATGATGATCGGGCATGTAATCTGTGACTTTGATCAATCGCAACCGATCAAAAAGGGCTGGTGGAGCCTCGATCCATTCGGCTAACCGGTTGGGGGTGTCATAGAAAAAGGCTCGGTTGAAACTATCCTGCCCAATATAGGTGGCAAGTGGGAAAATCTGACCCTCCAGAAGGTCCTGGAAGAAATGGGTCCCGAGCGAAGGTTCAGGAGCCGGGCCAATTCCCTTTCCGGATAGCTCCACCAGGGCTTTGCAGTTAAACACATCGGAATACTCAACGTGCACGCCAAGATCAGGGTTGGACGTACCCCACCGACCTGGACCAACAGCGATGAAACATTCGCCTGCGAGCGCAGTATTTAGTTTGCCAATTGCTCTTTCAAGTTTATTCCGTGCGGATTGCGAAGGCAGGGTGAAGTAGCTTTCAGGTGGAACAAAGACCACGTAATTGATCTCTTCCAACCATCCGCCTGCCACCATAATGCTGGAGGAAAAGATTTTCTTTTCCGGATCGATGTTGGTGGGCAGTGAAACCTGGTTTTCCTCTTTCAGGTAGCTCAATGGACGGCATTGGATGATGGAGAACTTGATTTCCGGCTTCCCATTCTCCTCGAGAATGTCAGCCGTAAATTCAACATCAACAGGTGATTTATATTCCTTCTCAAGGGTATTTAGCAGATAGCGCATCCGATCGGCAAAGGGCGTGCGCCTGAGCAATTCCTCGAAGGTCAGGATCAGGCGGGAGGGATCGGCGTTAACCAGCTTGGACCGAATGGAGCGAAAATATCCTTCCTGGTCAATTTGAGCAAGGTAGCGCAAGGGTGGGTAATTGCCAGTTAAGACCTCATCAATCGGAAGAGTCTTAATCTTATTGTCCTTCAGGTCGATCAAATCCACATATTGTTGCGAATAACGCCGGATGGATTTGACCGTGTTTGATGGGCGCAAGGTTGGATGGCTGAGGGCAACCAGGCGGGGATAATCGTTGCCCACCCGGTCCACCGCACGGGTTCCAAGACCCCAAACAAGCCGTATAAAGCCATCCTCAGCCCTGATTTGGGGCGACCAGCGGTATTGGTTATGGCTGAATGCCACACCTGACATGTCGGGCAGGTAATAACTCCCAAAGCGATTGCCTTCAACCGCCTGAATCAGGACCGCCATTCTCTCATCGTAATCCTGGAGTCCACGACTGCGCCTGTAAAGCAGGGCGTTTGGGTTAAGGGTTGAGGCGTAGATCCGGGCAATTGCTCGTGTGAGAGCATCGAGGTTTTGTTCAATGTTCCCCTGGTTAGGACAAAAAATACTCTCATATTTCCCGGCAAAGGCGGTGCCGAAGTTGTCTTCCAATAAGCTGGAAGAGCGCACTATTAAAGGCCTTTTCCCGACTGAAGTGAGAAGAGTCTCAATCCGCTGGATGATATTGGGTGGGAATTTGCATTGATCGTATTCTTCAATGATCTTTGGATAATCACGCCGCATTTCATCTTCAGATTTGTATTTTTGATCATTCCAGTGAATCAGGTTGTTAACTGAGATAAAGGTATACATCAGGTCGGAGCCTAAATAATAGGACTCGGGGGTTCGTAAGGTTTTTTGGATGTATTCCGGGGCGCTGCCTTTGAGAATACGGGCGGCCAGAAGCATGCCCGCAGCCTTCCCACCGATTCGACCGTGTCCCATCTTGTGTCGTCGAACCTCAATCAGGTCTGCAATGGTGAACCAATCACGAGCAATATTGATATAACGCAGCTGATCGCTGAGCATGGTCCGAATCAAGACGACTTTGATCTCCCGAAGGCGGGGCTCAAGGTATGCTCTTTCGGAAGGCGGCATGTTTTCAATCATCATGCCCTGGTTAAAAAGAAGTTCCTGGGGAGCAATTTCCGGGTTAAACTCGAAAATTGCTTCATGGGAGGTAACTCCCCGTTCATTAAGGACTTCTTCAATCAATTCTTCAATGAGTTCAAAGCTCAAATAGTGGCTGAAGTGGAAATCAGTCAATTGATCCTGGACAAGGGATTTGCGCCGTTCCCAGACCTCAGCAGGTTCCTCAATTGTTGGGCGTTGGAGCCCTTCCCTTTCCTGGGATTGGATCGCTTTGCGGATGACCTCCTGTTCAAATTCCTGTTGATCAAGGAAACCCCTTTGGAACAATTCCCGGCGCATCAAGTCGCGGATGCGTGTTGAAAGGACCGGGTATTGTGAAAGTACCAGGTAGATACTGAGCAGTCGATCGGTTTCACTTGGTGGGAGGGTCATAGCCTTTTCTCTCTCAAGCCGTAATGTTTACCCATTAATTCTAATTTATTTTGTCAAGTATGTCAGGTTGGCGATAGTCCAATTTATGACTTGACGATGTTACAAGAATTCGAGAAATAAATGGGGTGCGATTTTCAGAAAGAGAACTGAAAATTTGAATATAATGGTACTTTTGTATATTAAAAGGAAATTTGTGGTAATCAAAAGACGCCTGTGATCACAGGCGTCTGACATTCGTTTGTTTTAGATGAACTATCCTATATGCATGGGCATGATGATGTGCTTGTAATGCTCATCTCCCTGTGGGCGGAGTAAGCCTGGCGTGTTGGCAGCATTGGTCTCTAGGATAACATGGTCTGCTTTGATGACCTCCAACACTTCCCTGAGGAAACGAACGTTGAATGCAACCAGCAAGGGGGTGCCATCCACTGATGCATCAACCAGCACTTCAGAAGATCCGGTTTGCTCAGAGTGGGCTGAAATTTCCAATACGCCGGGGCTTGATTCATCCGTATCAGGGATGATATTCAGGCGGGCGACATTGGTGCCCTCGCGGGCAATGATCTCAGCCTGTTTACAGGCTTTTAGTAAGCCGTTTGTTGAAAGGATCGTATGGGTCTTAAAGTTTGGGGGAATGATGGCGCGAAAATCTGGAAAGCTGCCTTCGATAAGTTGAGAAGCCAGTTCCATATCATCCATATGGAAGATGACCTGTCCTCTTTCTGGAGGGAAGGACATGATCATTGTTTCGTCACTGCTGCCAAGGATGCGGGCTAATTCCATCAAGGCTCGGGCAGGGATAATCGCTTCAATCGGACGTGT
>DAINBD010000096.1:0-4735 GCA_036733105.1 Candidatus Brevefilum sp.
TCACGATTGAAATTGGAATGAACTACTTCTTTGGATTTTTGCTGCATCATCTCACGGGTTCCCACCAGGTAAGCATTGCATTTGGCATACTTAACAAGTGTAGGCACCTCATCCTGGCTCACATCACGCAGGCGTTCACCCACTGACCTAACCTCTTCCAATGGCGAGCTGAGCATCTTGCAAATTGCATATTCGAGCGCACGGGCGTTAATTGTCATCCCGACATTTGCCAATGACGCAGCAGGCAGCAAAAATCGACAGATATCCACAGCGCTCGATTGAATCCTGCGGCTATACGAAGCTGCGGTTTCTCCTTCATCTTGCTCCGAAACGCTTTCTAACCACTCTTTGACCTTTGGAATACAAGCCTGATAGGTTGTAAAAAGTGCCTTGCAGGTTTCGATGTATGCATCCCGCAGAGGATGATCCTGCAATTCGACCGGTAAATAAAAAGCTTCACCTTCCCATTGTTGATATCGCGTGGACTTTTCTGTATAGGAGGCAAGCCGATTGCCCTCAATCGTTTCAATCGCCAATCGCGAGATATTCTCAATGGCAATATGCAAAACTGCATGCTCAGCCACAGAAGAATGACCGTACCCAACAACCCATCTTTCATGAAATTGTGCTGAGCGAGCATCGTTCAGTTCAGCGGCAATTTCGTCAAAAGGCTTGGGTGATCGAGATGTTTTGGCAAAAGCGACCGCAATCGTTTCTGGTTTAATTTCCTGGGGGTTGAGAAGGTAAATCCGTCTTTGTTTAGCCATCTTGAAAAATCTTTCGTGCGGTTTCTTTGTCATGCTCAATCTGAGCCAGAAAAGCTGTTATGCCATCAAATTTTTGTTCGTCCCTGATCTTTTCAATAAAGTGCAGGGTCAGCTTTTCACCATAGATGTTACCATCGAAATCCATAATATGCGTTTCAATATTTTGATCGGATTGCTGCTCAAATGTCGGCCGGTAACCGATATTCGTGATCCCTAAGAAGGAATCGCCGTGTAAATTGACACGGGTTGCATAAACACCAACCGCGGGTAGCTTCTTTTTCGGCCAATGAGAAAGGTTCGCAGTTGGCAAACCAATCCGTGAACCCCGATCAGCCCCGTGTGTGACCGTGCCCGAAACAGCATAAGGCCGCCCCAACATCCTGGCAGCACAGACCACGTCTCCTTGGTCAAGCCGCTGCCGGATTTGAGTTGATGAAACCTCATGGTCTTCAAAATAAACCGGTTTGATCATTTCCACTTGAAAGGACAATGCCTTACCGATAGCTTGAATGACCGGTAGTGTGCCATGACGGTTTTTCCCAAGCGCATAATCCCGCCCAATGACCAAAAGACTCAGACCGAATTTCTCTTTTAACCCCAATAAAAATTCATTTGCTGAAAGATTGGCAAAATTCTGGTTAAATGCAAAAGTGATCACTCGATTTACACCGGATTCGAGTAGATAGGCTTCTTTTTCTTCAGGGGAAGATAAATATAATCTATTTGATTGTGAATTGAAGAAATCGGATGGATTGGGATAGAAAGTAATGACGACAACCGGTTTTCCCAGTGAACACCCCTGCTCTACCATGTGCCGTAGGATGGCTTGATGACCCAAATGAACCCCATCAAAGTTCCCAATGGTAAGGATCGATTTCGTCAGAGGTAAAGGATTGAGATCAAAAAAATCCGAAATGTTTGTATTGAAGTCTGATATGCTGTTCATCCTTTATTATCGATCATCCTAATGAGTGGGTTCCTCTCTGGCAGGCGGCAGGAATAGCCACAAACCTATACGATTAGGAAAAGAACACTTTCCTGGGCTGCCACTCTTTATCTTCAGGCAAATATTCGAGCAAAGCGACCAATTCACCCTGTTGGCTGATCGCACGTACCCAATGATCGGGATTTTCCGGTGCTTCCTCAACTGGAATGCGGTGCCCATGGCGCACCAAATCGACTTCGTCAAAGCTTAATTCTCGAGACGGCCAATCCCCCAGAGCTTCCGCTGCCGGGATAAGATATTTATACCAATCCCCGTCATCAAAAGCATCCTGCAATTTACGCAGGGTCACCGCGTCGCGCAGGGCAAACTCGCCGGATTTTGTTCGGCGTAGCCCAACCAGGTGTCCGCCACAGCCCAGCAATTCGCCAAGATCATTCGCCAATGCCCGCACATAAGTCCCCGATGAGCAATATACATCAATGATCGCTTCAGGTGAATCCCACTCCAACAGCTCAAGATGATAGACATCGATTTCCTTGGGCTCCAGTTCAACCTCTTCGCCATTGCGTGCCAGTTCATATGCCTTTTGTCCGTTGATCTTTTTCGCTGAGTATGCCGGCGGAATTTGTTCGACTGTCCCTTCGAAATGCGTCAATGCTTCTTCGATCTGCTCCTGGGTGATATTCACAGGAGATCGACGTGTGATCTCGCCATCTGCATCAAAGGTATCCGTGCTTTCGCCCAGCCGAATGATCGCCTGGTAACGTTTGTCAGATGCAGAAACGTATTCGCTTAATCGAACTGCTGGTCCGACCAAAACAACCAGCACACCAGAAGCGCGCGGATCCAACGTGCCCGTATGTCCTGCCCGTTTGATCCCGGTCCCCCGGCGTACAACTTGAACGACATCATGCGATGTCATTCCAACTGGTTTATCAATAACCAATACCCCTGATATAGCGTTTTTTACATCAAATCCTTGATCCGTCATATTTCATCCTTACTCCCCTTGAATTTATTTTCTCCTCAACCAATTCTAAATTTTTCCAATAATTTTTTTGTCTTTGGGATTACGCGTTCCAAAACTTCAAAAAGCGTTCCTTCAACGTCTGCTCCAGCTGCAGCGGCATGCCCCCCTCCCCCAAACTCAAAAGCGATACCTGATACATCAATCCCAGGTTTTGCCCTCCAACTAATTTTAACATTATTTTGTGATTGCTCCACAAAGATTAATGCAATCATAGCTTCTTTGACTGATGACAGGATGTTCACAAGATCAGCATCATCATTGCCAGGATAGCCAACTGCTTGCCGATCGGCAAGTGTTAGGCTTGTCCAAACAAGCCCATCTTCATATTGTAAGCGGTTCAAACCTGAGCCCCAATAGCGTACGGCTTGATAGGATTTAAGGACCAGACCTTCGCTATAAATTTCCGACAAGTCCGCCCCAAGGTCCATCAGTGCCGCTGATTTTCGCAGCACTTCAGCATCCACATTGGATGTTCGGAAACCAATCGTATCGCCAACAATCGCTGAAAGCAGACAGGCGGCGATTTCTTCATCAAATGTCAGTCCCCAAAGGGGCATCCGATCATAAAGAATGGCGGCTGTGGCAACTTGCTCTGGTTCCACCACATTCAATTCTCCAAACTGAAGGTTTGTTTTATGGTGATCCACCACCAGGTCCGGTCGTCCATACCCTTCAAGCACACCACCAACACGATCAGGGTCAGAACAATCCACCACGATGATCATGTCCGCCTCGATGGTAGGCGTTTCAACGATCAAATCATACTTTGGAAGGTACCCAAAACCATTTGCGCCATCTTCCAGAACCATCTGAACCTGTTTACCGGCATTCATCAGAGCGATCCCCAATCCCAGCAGGGAACCTACTGCATCCGCATCAGGACGAACATGGGATGCCATCAGGACACTGCGGCTTTCTCTGATCCGCTGCGCAATTTTTTGATCTAATTCGCTACGCATCAAGCTCCCCTTCAGTGGTGTCATCCTCAGCCTGGATCTCAAACCCTCTTGACTCTCGTTCATCTATAATTTCAGCCAGCAAAGATTCAATACGTTCCGCTTTCTCAGGTGTATCATCCCAAAAAAATCTTAATTTGGGCATGATCCTCAAATTAATTTCCTGGCTGAGGGAATAACGAATAAAGCCGCTTGCGTTGCTTAGACCTTCCAAAATTTCTTCTGCTCGTTCAATTCCTTCCAGCGAAGAAACATAAATATTTGCATAATCTAATTCCCGATCAACCGTGACATCGGTGACATAGACACCCTCGATCCGAGGGTCATTCACTTTGGTTTCCAGAATTTCAGTTAACATTTTCTGGATCTCATCTTGAATTCGTTTTAGCCTGATCGATGAAGGCATTTTTCCTACTTTCTACATTTTCCTTATAACGACTTTTCTTCAATCACAAAACATTCAAGTACGTCGCCTACTTGAAAATCATGGAATTGCTTCAATGCAATCCCGCATTCAAAACCTTCGCGCACTTCCCGGACGTCATCTTTTTCACGTTTGAGCGAACCAATTTCACCCTCAAACACCGGTGTGTCGTTGCGAATGACACGGATCTTTCCGTTTCTACGGATTTCGCCATCGATGACCCGGCAACCTGCAGCGACTTTGAATTTTGAAACCACAAATGTCGCCAGAACCTTTGCTGTGCCAACAACCTTTTCAACCTTTTCGGGCTCCAGCATACCCTTCAATGCTTTCTCGATATCCTCAATCAATCGATAGATGATGGTATAGATCCGGATTGAAACGCCAGTAGTTTCTGCCAGACGTTGAGCAGCATTATCAGCGTTAACTGCAAACCCAATTACAATCGCATCGGACGCTGAAGCAAGCATGACATCACTTTCATTAATGTCACCTGTTTCCTGATGTAGTATTTGAATGTTGATATTAGCCTGTTTTTCAGCAATTTCCTTGACTGAATTGACGATCGGCTCCAATGATCCCTGAACATCCGCTTTGATGATGAGGTTCAAA
>DAINBD010000097.1:0-4667 GCA_036733105.1 Candidatus Brevefilum sp.
CGATAATCATCTTCATAAGGCATCCGAATCTTCGTTAAAATCAGTTTGTTCTGGCTCTGAAATTGACTTAGCTCCTGGCTCATCCAGTCCTCGTTTTGTTTTCTTAAGATATTTAATATAGCCATGTATCAATCTAAGCACATCTTGTTGTATCTGATCTATTTGCATCTTGTCTTGATCAGATATAAAACCTTGTTCCGCTGCTAAATCAATGTGACTGGAAAGTTCCATTAACGAACCACGTGCCAAGTAACAAAATCGAATTGTTTCCTGGTAATAATACCGTCCAAAACCTTCCGCAATGTTTGCAGGAACACTCACGGCAGCCCGTCTTATCTGTGATGATAAGTTATATTTCTCCTCAATGGGCAATTTTGGCAAAATATGTTTATATATCAACTTTGCCAGTTCTTGACCCTTCCTGTAGACCTGTAAACGATCTAAACCTTCCATACCATTCACCAACCTGACCTATTCACTACTCACTATTCTCTACTCACTATCCTCTAAAATTGCCTCAAAAACCTGATGTCATTGTTCCGGAAGTGCCGGATGTCATCGATGCGGTAGCGCATCAAGGTGCTGCGGTCGATGCCCATCCCGGCGGCAAACCCAGAATAGATCTCGGGGTCGTAACCGCCGTATTCCAATACCACCGGGTGCACCATCCCGCACCCTAATATTTCAAGCCAGCCGGTTTCCTTGCACACCACACAACCTTTGCCACCGCACACAAAACATTCCACATCCATCTCGGCGCTGGGTTCTGTGAAGGGAAAGTGCGACGGACGCAAACGGGTTCGCGCTTCCTCGCCAAACAACCTCCGGGCAAAATCCTCCAGCGTACCTTTTAATTCCGCAAAGGTCACATTCTTCCCGATGACAAGCACCTCGACCTGGGCAAATTCGATTTCACTCCGCGCAGAAAGCTGCTCATAGCGCATGGTGACACCCGGCAGGATCACCCGGATCGGTTGCGGGGCAAAGGCACGCATCGCTCGAATTTGCCCCGGAGAGGTATGCGTCCGCAGCAGCACACCATCCTTCTTGGTGTAGAAGGTATCCCACATATCTCGGGCGGGATGGTAGGGCGGCATATTCAGATAGGTAAAGTTGTAATCATCGGTTTCCACCTCAGGTGACGGAAACACCTGGAAACCCATATCGCCGAAAATGCGCGTGATCCGCCTCAGTACCTGGGTGAGTGGGTGAAGGCGCCCGCGAGATACAGGCCGCCCCGGCATCGTCACATCAAGCTTTTCATTTTCAAGGGTTTGTCTGAGCGCAGCTTCTTCGAGTGCCTGTTGCTTTTCCTTGTAGGCATCTTCCAGGGTTTGTCGAACCTCATTGCCTGCCTTCCCCATCAAAGGCCTGATTTCCTTATCCAAATGAGCCATGCTGCTGAAGATCCCCATCACGGCTGAACTGCGTCCAAGGTGCGCCACACGCCAGGCGTCTAATCCTGTTTCATCAGCAACTTCTGCTAACCTGGTTAGCCCATCCGATTTGATCTTCTCCAGCTCGGCTAAGGCTTTCTCTTTTTCTTCCATCGATCTCAAACCTCCAACTCAGTATGATTTCATCAAAGACTGTGTTTTAAATAAAACACCCGTCCTCACCAAAGGACGGGATGACCGCGGTACCACCTTTTTTGACCGCACAGGCACACTGTACGATCCACTCACCACCAACTGCATACTAAACGATTGGTTACCCGGGTAACGTTGGGTAAACACGGCTCAGACTACCAACGCAATATGCGCCTTCACCTGGGCAGCTCGAGAGGGAACTTCAGTTGGGTTCAGCAGGGTCCGGGTCTCAGTCATGCCCGTACCGCCCTGTCAACCTCCGCCAGCCTACTTTCCTCCGTCATCGCCGATCTATATATGGATGATTAACCCTATTATGATTAACTTTCGCCTCGATGTCAAGTAAAATCGATGTTTTAACCGGTTTTGACCCGATGGATTGTTAGATATAAAGCAGCTTTCCTGAAGGGCTGATTATCAGATAATTATTCTAAAACACCTTCTTGACAGGCTTTCAGGAAGGTATTATACTATACCCAAGTATAGCATTTATGGAGGTTGTAACCGATTTATGCCAATTTATGAGTATCACTGCAATGACTGCGGTAATGAATTTGAAAAATTAATGGGATTCTCTGATCCCAACATCAATTCACCTGAATGCCCCGGATGCCAATCGATCAATACACACAAACGATTATCAACTGTAGCCTCCTTCAGCCGCAGCGGATCAACCTACAGCTCCAGCTCAAGCTGCGGAAGTTCTGGCGGCTTCAGCTGAGCTGGCTAACCCACATCAGGCCGGCGGCCTGAACCAGAGGAAAACAAAAATGATCCATACAAATGATCCCGAAATAAAAGATCAGGTAAAAAGAAGGTTGGCGCGCATTGAGGGTCAATTACGGGGGGTGCAAAAGATGATCGATGAAGAGCGCGATTGCAAAGAAATCATCCAGCAAATGATCGCCATCCGAGCTGGCATCCATTCAGCCAGCCTCAGCTTTCTGCAGGCTGTCACAAACGAATGCTTACTGAACCCTGAAGGTCAGCCCGGATCAGCTAATCAGCAGGCAAAGATCCAGGATCTGATCCAGCTGCTGGGAAAAATTGCCGCATAGACCATCAACAGAGAATCACAAGGAGAAATATGGCTTCAAACACAATTCTAAAATGGATTCCGGATGGAAAGCGTTTCGTTTCCACAGATTCAACCGGTCATTCAGTGACCCTCTCGACTCCCAGCGAAAATTTCGGAATGAAACCTTCCGAATTGATCCTGTCTGCCCTGGCTGGCTGTGCTTCCGTGGATGTTGTTGACATCCTGGCAAAGAAACGCACGCCGCTCTCTTTTCTTGAAGTGCAAGTCAGCGCTGAACAGGACGCAGATCCACCCTGGACCTTCCGGAAAATTTTTATGACCTTCTTCCTCAAGGGTGAAGGTTTGACAGAGAAAAACGTTGAGCAAGCGATTGCCCTCTCGGAAGAAAAATACTGTTCAGTGGCAGCCACCCTGCGCGGAAAAGCAGACATCATTACTAACTTTAAAATTTTAGAAGAATAAAGATCAACCCATCCCCATTAATGATCTTCCTTTAAGGGTTTAAAGCCTTCGCCCAGGGCTTCTTGGGCCTGGCCAATCACCATAAAAGCCTTTGGGTCAATTTCGTGAACCAAAAGCTTCAAGCGATTAATTTCCATCCGTGCCACAGTGCAATAGACCACCGACCGTGGTTCGCCCGTGTACCCACCTGTACCTGAAAGGATCGTCACCCCACGTTCAAGGTCTCGAATGATCGCCTTCACGATCTCCTCCGGTTCGGTCGTCACAATCATTGCTGTTCTGATAATGTTTGTCCCCTCCAATGCCACCTCTGCCGCCAATCCGCTTACATAGATCAATACAAGCCCATATAAAGCTTTCGTCCAACCAAAAACAAAACCAGCCCCCAAGACCACCACCGAATCGGTGATCAGATAAGCCTGCGAAATCGTGATCCCAAAATGACGGTTTAAAATGCGCCCCAAAATATCAGAACCCCCGCTGGTTCCTCTTCCCCGATACACTATCCCGAGACCAATCCCCAGCAGCAATCCCCCATAAATGGTGTTCAAAACCATATCATTTGTAACGCCCTCGGCTGGTAGGAAAAATATTAGGGTGTCTGTAAGAATGGAAAAAGCCAAAATCGATAAAATGGTACGGAGGGCAAAGCGCGGACCGCCAAGGTATTGCCAGCCGAGGATAAAGAGGGGTATATTGCCTAAAAGAACCATCAAGCCAATCGGAAATGCAGTGTAATGGTTAACCAACTGCGCCAAACCACTCACTCCGCCGCTGACAAGTTCCGCTGGAATCAGGAAAAGCCGGAGGGCAAAAGCCTGAACCAGGGCACCGACCAAAATCAAGACATAGTCCCATAAGGCACGTTTTGTAAATTCAATTTCCGAAAAGAACGCTCGTAGATCCGCAACTAATTTTTTCATAAGGTCAACTTTTTTAGATCCTGGTAACCCGGAATAATCGCCACAGCATTATACCCTTGAACATTCGGCTCAGATCAATCTGATCGCATGGACGCTCTTGGATTCTGGGATTTTATCCAAAACCACCACAAACGACATTTAGTGCTTGACATCGAACACATGTTCGTGTATTATTAAAGATAATTAGCACAAATGAGCAGTCCAAAAAAGGAGTCTGCATGATGGCAAGAAAAAAATCAGGATTAGGTGAACGGCATAAAAAGATCCTCAAGTTTCTTGAGCGATTCCAATCTGATAACGGTTATCCCCCATCGATCCGCCAGATCGGTGAGAACACCAACATCAGTTCAACTTCGGTCGTCAATTATTACCTCAACCAGCTTGAGGAAATGAATTTCATTGAAAGGGAGAATAATGTCTCCCGCGGGATTCGTCTGATGCGTACACTGGAAGGCAATCTGGTCACAGCTGCCCAAACGATCACAGACCTTTTCAGTATTCCGGTCATCGGACGGATCGTGGCTGGTGAACCAGTCCCTGTGCCATCTTCCGACTTCAATTATTATGACCAGGAAACAGGGATTGAAATCGCCCGCAGCTTGCTCCCTCCGAAAGAAAAAGCAGAGGAACTGTTTGCCCTCGAAGTTCAGGGGG
>DAINBD010000098.1:0-4654 GCA_036733105.1 Candidatus Brevefilum sp.
GGCTTTGTCGGAAATTTCAAAGTAACACTTAGAGAAAAAGCAAAATATATCCTTGCTGATCGATGTAATGGTTGTGGTGATTGCGCAAAAGTTTGCCCAATAGAAGTTCCCAATTATTTTGAAATGAACCTGGCACCCCGTAAAGCGGCTTATGTTCCCATGAGTCAATCAGTGCCGTTGATCTATTCCATTGATATGGATGCTTGCATCCACTGTTACAAATGTGTGGACGCTTGCGGACCGCTTGAAGCCATTGATTTCAGCCAGGAAGATAAATTTGTTGAAGAGGATATCGGCGCGATTGTTGTTGCGACTGGCTTTGGTCATTTTGACCCCAGCGTCATGGAAGAATATGGGTATGGCCGATTTCCAAATGTCATCACTTCAATGGAGATGGAACGGCTGAACAATTCCGCTGGACCGACTGCGGGTAATTTGATCCGCCCCAGCGATCATAAAAATCCTAAAAGAATGGCTTTCATCAATTGTGTTGGGTCACGCGACAAGCGTTACAATCCATCTTGTTCAAATTTCTGCTGCATGTACTCGATCAAGAATGCAGTGCTTGTCAAACAAATGAACCCGGATGTGGATATCTCCATTTACTACATCGATATCCGTACCCCATCAAAGGGATATGAAGAATTTTACGATCGGGCACGTGAGATGGGTATTCATTTCATACAGGGTCGTCCGAGTATGATCACTGAAGACGAAGAAACCCATAATCTCTTTATCCATTCTGAAGATGTTCTTCTAGGTAAGGTGATTGAAAAAGAGTATGACATGGTCATGCTCAACCAGGCTGCGATCCCACAACCTGATCAGAATCATATGAGTTCAGTTTTGAACGTTGCCCAAAGCCCCGGCGGCTGGTTCATGGAATATCATCCCAAGCTCAGACCAATGGACAGCCCAACCGATGGTATCTTCTTTGCGGGTGCCTGCCAGGGTCCAAAAGATATCCCCAGTAGTGTAGCACAGGGCTCAGCTGCAGCCTCACGTGCCAGCCGAATTCTGCAATCCGAAAAGTGGGAGATCGAACCCACTGTCGCGGTGGTCTGGCCAGAACGGTGTTCAGCGACCACCAGGGGACGCGCCTGCGGAATTTGTGCAAAAGCCTGCCCATATGGCGCGATCAAAATTACAAGCCCTGAATTCCCTGCAGAAGTCATCACTGCGAAATGCCATGGATGCGGGGCATGTGTTGCTGAGTGTCCTGAAGATGCGATCACTCAACTCCATTACACAGATGCACAGCTGCTTGCGCAAATGCGGGCACTCCTTGCTGATAAACCTGAAGAGAAAATCCTGGCATTCCGCTGCCACTGGTGCTCCTATGGTGGTGCAGACCTTGCAGGAACAAGCCATTTCGAATATTCAGCAAATGAACGGGGCATGCGTGTGATGTGTTCAGCTCGGATGGATACCGATTTTATCTATGAAGCATTTCGCCTGGGCGCTGGTGCAGTCCTTTATTCGGGCTGTCATCCCCAGGACTGTCACTACATCACCGGGCAATTAATCGGCGCGAAGCGAGCTGACCGTCTGGCAAAAATTTTCAGCAAAATGGAAATGACAGAAGGTCGTTTCAGAGTTGAATGGATCAGTGCGGCTGAGGGTGATAAGTATGCACGGGTTCTAAACGAAATGCAGAATGTGCTGGATAACATCCCAAAACAAGATCTTATCGATGAAATCGAAAGATTGAAACCAGATATGCTGAAACGACTCAAGAATTTCCCGGGTGTTCCAGGTGTGGCCGAAGCAATGGACTATACAGAAACGCTCATGGGAGCAATCCAGGTACAAAAGGAGCCCGCATGAATCATACCGAATCAGCAAATTCCTTTGCGGAAGAAGTAAAAACCATCCCTGGCGGCGAATTCGTGGAATTGTGCTATTCATGCGGCACATGCGTGAGTAAATGCATGATCCAGGAAAAAATCGATCCCGAATACAATCCACGCCGCCTGCTGCGTATGGTGATGATGGAGATGCGGGATGAATCCTACGAAAGCCCAACTACCTGGCTTTGTTCCTCATGTGATCTGTGCTATCAAGCCTGTCCTCAAAAAATCCATATCTCTGGTGTGATAACTGCGGTCAAGAAAATTGCTGTCGAACACGGAAGCAAAACTCAGCTAAAAACAGCTGTGGTCGATCAGCAAACCTGTGTGGCATGTGGTCTATGCGTGGAAGCCTGTCCCTATGAGGCGATCACGCTTGTTCGTAAAAAAGTCCCCTATCGTGGTGAATTACAGGTTGCCCAGGTGGATCCAGGCCTTTGCATGGCTTGCGGCTTGTGTTCTGCAGTCTGCAGATCGACATCCATCAGAATTCCTGATACATTCGAGGATGCTGAACTCATGGAAGATCTATGGAACTGGCTACAGCCCCAGGAGAGCGCATCAAATGGATACTAAACCTAAAATCGCACTTTTTCAGTGCCAGTGGTGTTTATATTCAGAGCCCGATCAATATTGGGTCGACCACAAATTACCTCCAAATGTCCATCTCATCAAGTTGTCCTGCACAGGACGGATCAACCCTCTCCATATATTAAATGCGGTTCAGGGTGGTGCGGATGGGATCATCGTCAGCGGGTGTCGCCCTGAAAAATGCCATTTCAAAGAAGGCAACTTGAGCGCACTCCGTCAGCATGACGAATTTCTTAATCTTCTCGATTATGTAGGTTACGAACGTGACCGAATTCGCTTTGTATGGTTAGATTTGCAGGATCGAGGTCGCATCCAGCGTGAAATTGCTGAGTTCGAAACATATCTCACCCATTTTGGATCAGCAAATACATTGGCAACAAGGGTTAATGCTCAGGTGGGAGGCATCAATGGATGAATTGAAAGCCAGATTACGGGTTGAAATCGAAAGACTCTTTGATGAAGATATCGTGGACGTGGTGATCGCCTTCAAAAAAGAGGATTCTCCGCTAAGGCCGCAGCCAGCATTCTTCCGTTCCAGAGACAACCTCGATAGCCTTGAATATAACGCCCTGTGCCAGAATAACCTAGCTAATTACCTGACAAGGTATTCCCATGAAACTCGGATCGGGATCGTTGTGCGCGGCTGCGAGAGTCGGTCCGTTTATGCACTTGTTGTTGAAAAACAGCATCCGCGTGAAAATCTTTATTTGATTGGTGTCCCGTGTGATGGCATCATTGATTTGAGGAAAATCTTCCATCTTACAGGTGAAGAAATCACTGGATACGCCGAAAATCTTGGTGTAGTCTTTGTGGAATACAAAGGTGCAGTATATAAATTCTCGAGAAATGAGCTGCTTCACGACTCATGCCTGCGCTGCGTGCACCCCAACCCTGTCAACGCTGACATTCTTATTGGAGAACCTTTGCCAGAGGGCGATCCATTATTTGTACGGACTGCCGTAGAATCATTTGAAGCACTAACCAAAGAAGAACGCTATGCATGGTTTCAACATGAGGCCGAACGCTGTATTCGCTGCTATGCCTGCCGTGAAGCCTGCCCGATGTGCTATTGTACTGAGTGTTTTGTCGATCACAATCCACCTCGCTGGACTGAAAGCACAGGTTCTCCCGCCGGCACTCACGCCTGGCACATCATTCGTGCCTTTCACCAGGCGGGTCGCTGCACGAGCTGTGGTGCCTGTGAGCGGGCTTGCCCAATGGATATAAAAATGACCTATCTGACAGATAAACTCAATGAGGATATGCTCAATATTTATCATTTTGAAACTGGAATGGACGATAAAACCCAACCACCCTTTGCATCATTCAACCTGGATGATAGAAACCGCTTTACAGCCTGAGGATAAAGATGATGTACATTCTTGAAAAGAAAAGACTTAATCAAATATTGTCAGACTGGGCTCAAAATTATGAGGTTTACGTCCCCCAAAAGGTTGAAAACTACGCTCAATTCCTGCCCTATCATCCATCTTCCATTATTAACCTTTCAGACCCCCATAAAACGCGCTATCCCCCAAAAGCCCTGTTTTTACCCCAATCTGAGGTCATGCTGAAATACGACAGCCGGCTTGGTCGGTTTGAGGATGTTAATTCACACCAGAGTCCCAGAATCATTTTCGGTATGCGTCCTTGTGACGCCAAAGCGCTTACGCTATTGGATACGGTATTCGATACAGAAGAATATAGCGATCCATACTGGAAAGCCAGGCGAGAATCAACCGTCATTATTGGTTTGGGTTGTGTAGAGCCGCCCCAGACCTGTTTTTGCACAACGGTTGACGGCGGACCCTTCAATCACGAAGGATTGGATGCCATCCTGACAGAGTTTTTTATCGAAGTCTTAACAGAAAAAGGGGAAATCATTTTTAATCAACTTCAATTGGCAACAAATCAACAGGAAGAACAAATCCGTCACTTGCAAACTGAAGCGTATAAAGAAATGGAGCCGGCATTTGAAACCTCCGGTCTGAAAGCTAAACTGGATAAGATTTTTGAGAGCCGTTACTGGGAAGAAATCGCAGAATCATGCCTTGGATGCGGGATTTGCACATTTCTCTGCCCGACATGCTTCTGTTTCGATATCGTTGACGAGGTCCAAAGAAATGAACGCGTGCGGAATTGGGATACGTGTATGTTCAGAATCTATTCGCTGGAAGCCTCAGGTCACAATCCAAGACCGACAAGAAAAGAAA
>DAINBD010000099.1:0-4641 GCA_036733105.1 Candidatus Brevefilum sp.
AGAGCGCTCCAAACGGATTATGTCGATCTGCTATTGATCCACTGGCCGTATATCGGTGATTTCGACCGTAGCATCGACACCTGGCGAGCATTGATCGAGATGCGGGCAGAGGGTATCTGCCGCAGTATTGGCGTCAGTAATTTCACAATCCCATTGATCGAGGAAATTATTGAGAAAACTGGGATTGTGCCAGCAGTGAATCAGGTTGAGTTCCACGTGTTTCTTTATCAAAAAGAACTTCTGGATTACTGTCGCAAGAAGCATATCCAGATCGAGGCTTACAGCCCGATCGCCAAGGCGAAATTTTTAGATAATGCTGTTTTACTGGAAATTGCACAAAAATACCAGAAAACATCTGCCCAGGTAATGTTGAGCTGGTGTATCAATCATGACATTGTCGTGATCCCAAAATCGGTTAATCAAGCACGCATCGAAGAAAATGCAGCTATCTTCTTCGAAATGGACGAGGAAGACATGAAGGTCCTCGACGACCTCGGGCCCGAAACACGCCTGATCAGAGGGCGATGGGCGCCCCCTTCATGGTAAGGCGATACAAGAATAAGCAACCTTCTTTAAAACCAATCGATCTTCGTCACGATTTATTCGAGAGATAAAAACAGGCTGTGGGTTTCCACAGCCTGAGACTTTCATAATGATCGGTACAAAACGAGTCAGTCAGGCCTGGCAATCTCCACCATACCTTCAAGGATGGTCTCGAGCGCCATCGTATGGCTGCAGCGTCCGCGAGTTTGAAAGAAATCGCAACTACATTGCCACTGACCGTCTTTATAGTGAACGGTGTGGTCATTGTTCTCTCCCTCAAAAGTGACAGTAAATTCCGTAAACTTTATCCGCTCGCGTTCCTCTACATACCGTTTGGCCTTCTCAATCTTGCCGATCAATCCGTAGTCCATAGTGCACTTTTCCTTTCTATTTGAAGGGATTAATAAAAAAGAGCACGCGCGGGGTATCCGGCGTGCTTGTCAACATATTTCTCTTTTTATAGATCTTTTCATTCGCACCTTTTTACAATGCTTTGTTAGTCTCAGTATAAACTGGAACACCAGCAAAGTCAACGCCTTTTTTCAAACACCAAAGCAGTCTCTCCGCCGACATAATATTTCAACCATTGATCCACAATTTTATAGCCAGCAACCTCATACAAACAAATCGCCGCCCGGTTCGAAGCGCGGACGCTCAATCGGATAACGGGCTGCTTTAATTCTTCCTCACAGGCGCAAAGCAGACCCAGTGCGATTCCTGTTCGTCGGTAATCTGGATGAACAGCCAGGGAAGTCACCCATCCAAGCAGTTTATCCGGATGCTGCTCACCGCTAATAAAACCGATCATGGATCCATCAACGACGGCTTTCAGTCGGACATATCCCGGGAAGGATAATACACCGATCAAGTCCCAAAAGGGCCAGACATCCTCGGGTTTAAAACACACCTTTTCAAGATTTCTTAGCTGTGGCAGGTCGCGCCAGCCAGCAGGTTGGATGGTCCAACGGTCATGGGAGGGATATGATGTGAAGTCCTGTAGATCATTGAGTGTCATTGAATGCCCTTACCCCTATAAATCTTATCTGGCTGAGAATTGTGCTCCTATTATACTCATAACATTCCGTAAATTATTTATCAGAGACACAGGATTCAGATTATAAAGGTAAAATAGACACAGGTATAAGCATGATCTGATGGATGGATGGAAAATGAAAATAAGAATTGCACTGGCACAATGCAATACCAAACTTGGCGATGTTAGCACCAATTTAGAAAAACATCTTTCGCTGATCGGCGAAGCAAAGAGAAAACAGGCTGATCTGGTGATCTTCCCGGAACTGTCTTTGACCGGCTATGCCCTGCAAGACCTGGCAGTGACTGCCGCCTTGCGTCCGCATCAGGAAGACCCCGTTTTCAAAGAACTGCTGCTTGCCAGCCAGGATATCGATTTGATGGTGGGGTTTGTCCATGAGGATCGTCGGCACCGCTTCTTCATTGCTTCTGCATATTTATCCCAGGGAAAAATTCTCCACATTCACAACAAAGTTTACCTGCCAACCTACGGTATGTTTGATGAGGGTCGATTCTTTGCGCATGGAAATTCAGCCCGCGCCTTCAACACCCGCTTTGGACGGGTTGGCATGCTAATCTGTGAGGATTTCTGGCACGCCTCCCTGCCCTATCTCTTGTGGCTGAATGGTGCAGATATCCTCCTGTTCTCATCTGCCTCTCCCGGACGTGGGCTGAATGAGAATCCGCGGCTGAGCAGCTCCCAATGGGTCGAACACACCAACCGGGCGTATGCCGGCCTTTTCACTACCTTTGTCGCCCACACCAACCGGGTTGGCTATGAGGATGGGCTCAATTTTTGGGGCGGTTCAACCATTTTTGATCCTGATGGCGACCTGGTGATCCGGGTGCCAGACTTTACGCCCGCTTTAGCTGTTGCTGAGATTGACCTGAATGAACTCCAGCGAACACGGACAAGACTGCCCCTCCTGAGAGATGAACGCATCACCATGGTTCAAAAAGAACTGGAAAGAATAATAAGCGAAAATGATAGACCTGACCATTAACCCCCAACTGGCAGAAACCATCCTGACCGGTTTCATCGAATCGGAGTTGAACCGGGTTGGTTTTTCTAAAACGCTCTTAGGATTATCCGGCGGGCTCGATTCTGCAGTCAGCCTGTATCTTTCAGCAAAAGCCCTCGGACCCGAGAACGTCCTGGCAGTGTGCATGCCCTACAAAACGTCCCCTCAAAATACCCTGGATGATGCCCAAACCATGATTGATGACCTGGGCGTCCAATCCCTGACGATTGAGATCACCGACATGGTGGACCCGCTCATCAACCGGTTTGAAGATATGACCAAACTGCGCGCCGGCAACATCATGGCACGCATGCGCATGATCGTACTGTATGACCAGTCGGTCGCTTTCAATGGGCTTGTTATGGGCACCAGCAACAAGACAGAGATGCTCCTGGGCTATTCCACCGTCTTTGGCGATGCGGCTGCAGCGCTGCAGCCCATCGGCGACCTGTACAAAACCCAGGTGCGCCAGTTAGCCAGGCATTTAGGCGTACCAGACAAGGTTCTTGAGAAAGCGCCTTCAGCTGACCTGTGGGACGGACAAACCGATGAGGGTGAGCTGGGATTCACCTATGCAGAAGTGGATAAACTCCTGTATCTTCTGGTCGACCAGCGCTACCGCCCTGAGGATTGTGTTGAAGAAGGGTTTGAGAAGGCCTTTATTGACAAGGTGATGGGACTGATGCGCAGGAACCATTTCAAACGGGTCATGCCGCCGATTGCTAAATTATCTCAGCGCACGATCGGGTATGACTTTTTATACCCGCGCGATTGGGGAACGTAAATTGTAGGGTGCAGTGCTAGCCTGAAGTGCCATCGTGGCACATCAGGCGTATGCACGATTGATGACAATCGTGCTTGCCTACGCACCATCACAGGCATGTCACCTATATTAACCCCGTCTGATCTAATTTTTTTGTAATGGAATGCATAAAATCGGTGGGTTGAAGTACGTATCCCGTCTTACTGTTTTGGTGGGAAGAGGGAGAAATAATCCTTAACCGTTGTTAAGATCCCCGGGATTTTGGAAATCCCGGGGATCTGCATGACATCTAATTACAAAATATCTTGATTTTTTGGAGTTGATACACAAAAATTTTGATTGGATCAAACCGGAATCAATCGTTTTAGAAAATAACTAAAGTTCTGATGGAAACAAAGAAGAATAATCCCTTACAGGTGCAAAGGTTCGGCGGTGCTGGGGGCATGGTCCAAGCTCACCAATCGCCTCCCGGTGTGCCTGGGTGCCGTAACCCTTGTTGCTTGCAAAATGATAACCCGGAAATTCCCCATCCATCGCCTCCAGCAGGGCATCCCGCGTGGTTTTTGCCAATATCGATGCACAAGCAATGCTCAGCGAACGCGCATCGCCTTTGACCAAAGGCGTCTGGGGGACAACCGCATCGGGTAGTGTGATGTAATCCACCAGGATGTGGTCAACCTTTAAGCCCATTTTTCCTATAGCACGCGAAATCGCCAGGCAGGTCGCTGGAAGGATACCGATCCGGTCAATTTCCTCTACAGATGCAAACCCAACCGCCCAGGCAAGCGCATTTTCCTTGATCGCAGCCGCCCAAATATCTCTGTCCTGTGGCTTCATCTCCTTGGAATCGCGTACACCCGCCAGGCAATTCTCCAAATCAGTTGCATCCGAGGGCAAGATTACTGCTCCTGCCGCCACCGGTCCCGCCAGGGCGCCGCGCCCGGCTTCATCAACCCCAGCGACCATTTTCAAACCCCTATGCCACAGGTCGCGTTCAAAGCTCAAGTCAGGGTGGTCTGGCAGCAGTGAGCGATCAAACTTCGCCCTACGCGTCATACAAGCCCCGGATTGCATTCCAACGAATGGTTAACAGGTCTAATCCCATCCTCAGTGAATCCTTCATCAGGCGCACCCGGCTGTCGGGATTATGAATCCAATCGATGGGAATCTCCTGCACATGAAAGCCTTTCTTGCGAGCAATGAAGAGCACCTCGGCGTCAAATGCCATCCCGTCCAGCGTTTGCAGAGGAAAAACCATCTCTGCCACTTCCTCCCTGAAAC
>DAINBD010000100.1:0-4562 GCA_036733105.1 Candidatus Brevefilum sp.
TGGATGTGTCTGTAACACCGCCGATCTCCAGCAATGCCTGGGCAACCAGGATGGGATGGGTGAAATACGGAGAACCCTGAGCGTCTTTGCGGATCTGCCCTTCATGTTTTTTGGCGGCAAACAGGATGGCATTGAATAAGAGGCTTAGATTTGATGATGACTCCACGGTCAACCTTTCTTCATACGCCTGATCATAGAATTAAAAAAGATATGCAACCTAAGTTGCATATCATCATTTTTTATTAGTCACGCAAGCTGATTTCGATGATGGCACCGTTTGCGATCTTGCGCATCTCGAATTGCTTGTTTTGCTCTTTGATCAACTGCGAGAGCTGGCGGAAGCCGTAACTTCGTGGGTCAAAGCCTGGATCAATCCGGCGCAGTGCGGTGCCAACCTCGGACAGCCTTGTCCAGCCATCATCGTCGGGGCCGACCATGTCAATGGCCTGGCTGACCAAATCAACCAGTTCGCGTTCCTGTGTGCTCATGTTGTTTGTCTTGCGTTTTGACACGCCGCCGTTTGACCGGCTGCGACGGCTGATATTTTCAGTATAAATAAACACATTACAGGCACTCACAAAAGCTCGTGGGGTTTTTTTCTCGCCAATTCCAACCACCAACAAACCGCTTTCACGGATGCGGGTTGCCAGCCTCGTGTAATCGCTGTCGCTGGAGACCAGGCAGAATCCATCCGCCTGACCTGAATGGAGAATGTCCATTGCGTCGATGATCATAGCGCTGTCTGTTGCATTCTTGCCAACAGTGTAGCGAAATTGCTGAATTGGTTGGAAAGCATGGATATTGAGGGTCTCCTTCCATGAATTCATGTTGGACGTTGTCCAATCCCCATAAACTCGGCGAATGGTTGCATTGCCGTATTTCCCTGCTTCAACCAGGATTTGTTCGATCAAACTTGCCTGTGCGTTATCACCATCGATCAGGATAGCGATACGCCCTTCTTTTTCTTCTGAAATCATATCTGTTGTTAATTGAGTAGATCTTGCCATAATATTTTTATTATACCTAACAATCTTTAATAAGGATGAAATTGGGGTTATCCTGGAAGAAATCCGCAGATTCAATTAATGGCATCCTCACCAAAATTCACTCCCTTGTTGAGAGAGGAAGATGGGCAGTATTGGACTGCCCCTATTATTCTTTTTGGCCAATTAAATATAAAGACGGAAAGCAATAGAAAAACCCTCTCCCTAAAATTGGGAGAGGGGTGCGGATGATGCAGTATGGCTTTGACTTACCCCCACCATTTTTTCCGTTTGGCATAATACTGTTGATGTTCATCTTCTGCTTGATAGAATGAACCAGCCGGGGCAATTTCTGTCACGATGGCATTGTGAAGGCGTTGGGTATGATTGAGTTCGTCCTTGACCCTTTCAGCAATTTGGTGCTGGGCTTCATTATGATAAAAAATTGCCGAACGGTACTGGTTGCCAAAATCAAATCCCTGCCGGTTGAGTGTGGTTGGGTTGTGCATTTCAAAGAAATGGTGCACCAATTCTTCATAGGTAATTTCGAGGGGGTCGAATGTAACCCGGACGGCTTCTGCATGACCTGTCTTATGGGTGCAGACCATGCGGTAGGTGGGATTTTCAACATGTCCGCCTGTATAACCGACAACGGTATTCGTAACGCCTGGAATCTCCGAAAACCGTGCCTCCACACCCCAAAAGCAACCCGCTGAAAAAGTGGCGACATCTTCAGACATGATTATTTCTCCTCTTTTTTCGCAGGTTCAAATTTTAATGAAACTGAGTTGATGCAATAGCGTAACCCGGTCGGTTGGGGTCCATCGTTAAACACGTGACCCAGGTGGGCATCACAGCGGGCGCATACGATCTCAGTCCGCTTCATCCATAGGCTTCTGTCCTCATGATAACCAATATATTCTTCGTTGATGGGCTGGAAGAAGCTTGGCCATCCTGTCCCTGATGCGAATTTGTGCTGAGATGAAAAGATGGGCAGGTCACAGCATACGCAACGGTAAACGCCTTCTTTTTTGTTGTCCAAAAAGCCGCCGCAGAAAGGCGGTTCCGTCCCCTTGCGGCGAGTGACTTTGTATTGTTCTGGCGTCAGTTGTTTACGCCATTCTTCATCGGTTTTAATTATTTTCTCGATCATGTTGAACTCCTTGTTGATCGTTTTGATTTAATCTTACCAATATTTTGACAAAAAAGATATAAAAAGGCACAAAATCTTATACAAAATTTATACAATTCTGTATTGAATAGTTGTGGGCTGGGTTTTACCTGTTTGGTTTATATCTCGGTTAGCGACAAACTTATGAGTTGGTAAAATCCCGATTATATTGCGGCGTTGACGATAGAACACCGCCTTGATCTATTTCGATTTTTGCCTGTGGTTATGGGATATAATGTTCTTTTTGTGGCCTTCTTCAGATTATAATAAATTTCGTGTTGTATCTGAGCGGCTTTCATCTTGAATTATGGAGCATGGATTGAAGAATCATCTCAAAAATACATTTGATTTGATGAATACCAAATTTGCCAATAATGGTAAATTTGCTGCGATAGACCAGGGGATAATCTCGCTGGCAAATTTTGCTGCTTCAATTCTTCTTACTGCGCTCGTATCGCCATCTGAATTGGGCACGTATGTGATTGGCTTCTTAGCCATCTACCTGATCCGTGCTATCCAAAATGGGATCATTGTTCAGCCTTTGAATACCTACGGCGCAGGTAAAGATATTTCACCTTTCAAAGCCTACTTCTCAGCAGCAGCCATCCACCAAGTGATTCTTTCAACCCTGACTGCAGTCGCTGCCCTAGGATTGGGTTGGGTACTGATAAAGACAGGCAACGATACATTAGGTCCGACCGTGTTTGTCTTGTGGTTTGCCTTTTTTACCTGGCAGATCCAGGAATTCATTCGTCGGGCATTTTATACCCGGAGTGAAGTTCATAAGGCGGTTTGGGTGAGCCTAACTGCCAACCTGATCCGCCTCGGAGTGATCGTCCTTCTTTCAAGGATCGGTCAGATTACGGGGCATACAGGTTTACACGCCATAGGCTGGGGGTCATTGGCGGCATCCTTGTTTGGCATCTGGCTTGCCCGGGGCTACTTTACAAAAGACATCCAAAACCTTTTTCAGACCTGGCTTGAAAATTGGCGCTTTGGGCGCTGGATCCTGGGTGCAAGTTTGGCAGATTGGGTGGTTGTGGATCTTTATCCGATCATCATGGCAGGAATGATCAGTTTTGCGGCAACAGGCGTTTACCAGACGCTGCAAAACCTGGTGGCACCCATTCACGTGCTGTTGCGGGCAATGGATACCTTTGTGACCCCGATCATGGCAAAAGCGTTTGATCATTCCGGCATAATAAAAGTACAGCGAACGACTAAATTAATTTACCTGATCGGCGGTATTCCTGTTCTTGGGCTGTTGGCTTTGGTCCTGATCTTCACCCCCCAGTTGTTGTTCTTGCTTAAAGGTGATACCTACCTGCCCTATGCCAACGGCATCTACCTGATGGTGCTTTTTTATCTTTTCCTGTTCATCAACCGGCCGCTGCAGATGGTTTTCAGGGCGATCCGGCAGGGCAAACAGGTTTTCATGGCAAATGTCATCGCAGCTTTGAGCATGTTCACGGTTGGCATCTGGCTGATCAAACGGTGGGGCTTGTATGGTGCAATTGGCGGACAGGCGCTTAATGCGATCATCATCAGCCTGGTTTTGATCGTTGCATGGAGCAAGGTCTTAAAACTTTCTCAGCAAGAAAGATCAACTGTCAAGTAAGAATCTTTAATTTTGGGGGTCTGATAGGGCTGGTTTCTCAAGTTTAAGTAATTTTCGGATTTTCTCTTCCGCGTCTGTTTCAGGGCGCCACCTCAGCGCAAATACCAGGTAAAATGCTGAGAAGAGCAATTTTATATCCAACCAGAGGGAGGCTTTTTCAATATAAACGAGATCCCAGGCTAATTTTTCTTCAGGAGAAATATCATAAGAGTCGGCTACCTGAGCCAGTCCTGCCAGGCCAGGACGAACAAGATGCCGGCGGGCATATTCAGGCAGCCTCTGCAGATAACCGTGTACGAGCACCGTCCGTTGCGGACGGGGACCGACGTAACTCATCTTGCCCAGGAGGATGTTAACCAATTGGGGCAGCTCATCCAGGGCTGTTTTTCGGAGCAGTTTGCCGAAAAAGAGGACCCGGTCATCATTCTCATAGCCTGAGATTGGTCCGGTTTCCTTTTCAGCATCGATGATCATCGACCGAAATTTGAGTTGTTTAAAATTATTGCCGCCCTTTCCTACAGAGTTTTTCACAAATAATACCGGACCCGGGTCTTCCCACCAGATCAGAAAAATGATCGATAGCCAGATCGGGGTTGAAAGGATCAACGAAAAAACGCTAAGAACGATATCGAACAGTCGCTTTCCGAAGGGTGGTTTGATGGCCGTTCCCATATGTTTCATATGATTGGCGAAAACTTCCGCCGTAATTTGTGTGGAGGGAGGGGCATTATTCTCCCACCAGCCATAGGCAAGATGTGAAACAACGAAACAGGTTAGAAAGCTCGAGAAT
>DAINBD010000101.1:0-4547 GCA_036733105.1 Candidatus Brevefilum sp.
TTCTGCTGACCCAGTTTGAATCGATTACCAATTTCTACGTAATTGATGCCATCCTGACAAAGAACTGGCCAGCCTTAAAATCAGCTTTATACCATTTAATTATGCCCTCGATCACCTTGGGGTTGGCATTATCTGGCGTTTTTGTGAGATTAACACGTGTAAATATGATTGAAATGCTTCAATGCGATTTTATCACCGCAGGTCGAGCAAGAGGCATCCCGGAGAATAAGCTCGTCTATCGCCATGCTCTACGAAACACATTTATTCCGATTTTAACATTGCTTGGACTGCAATTCGCTATTTTGCTAGCAGGTGCTGTCCTGACCGAAACCACTTTTTCCTGGCCAGGTGTAGGACGATACCTTGTTGATCGCATTGAACTGCGAGATTACACCGCCGTCCAGGCAACCATTGGTGTTTTTGCATTATTCGTGGCATTGATTAGCTTGTTAATGGACATTCTCTATGCTTTTATCGATCCTCGGATCCGATATTGATTAAACAAGCTTTTTTGGAGTTATAACTTATGAAGAGTTTAGATGGTCAAGAGGAAACAACTTCAACACAAGAAGAAGTCCCAGAATGGCTTTTAGATTTAGATCGGGTTGGCTTTGTCCGTAGATTATTATTTGCCCGTAAATGGTATGGCGGTGATTGGTGGTTTGTACTGATCAGCGGCATTCTGCTCCTCTTCATCATCATTGTGGGCATTTTCCCGCAGTGGTTTGCTCCCTATGATCCCAAAGTTGAAGTTGGCCCTTCTTTGTTGCCACCTGGTGAAGCGCCACCTTCCTTTTGGCTGCTAACAAAGTCTGAAGGCGGTGAAATTGAATTACAAGACATTGCCGACAAGACCAATAATATTGGTTTTATTATTGGAAGTGCAGCCAGTCAGGCTATGCGGGAAGCTGTTGATGAATTAAACGACACAGCACCCGAAGGTACCCGGTATCAACCTCGTCAACAACGGTTTGAAACACTTGAAGAGGGATTAGAAGCTCTGATTGCTGGTGAAATTGATGGATTTATCGCATCCCCTGAGGAAATCGGTTCAGCACTTGATAATTACCCATCTCTGCAAGCCGATAAAACTTTACGTGAAAGAGGCGAGAAAGGATTTGTTTTCGGAACCAACCAGATCGGTCAGGATGTATTAAGCAGAATAATCTGGGGAACAAGAATTGCACTGATCGTGGGACTCAGTTCTGCAGTTGTTTCGCTCGTCGTCGGTGTTCCTTTGGGACTGATTAGCGGCTTTGTTGGGGGTCCCTTCGATCGTATCCTGACTTTACTCATGGACAGCATTTACTCTTTCCCGGGGCTCATCCTTGCGATCTCAATTGCTGCTGTTTTAGGCGCAGGGATCGGCAACATCATCGTTTCAATTGCAGTTCTTTACGTCCCGACCTATTTTCGAATCGTCCGGGGACAAACCCTATCTGTAAAGAAGGAGCTGTATGTTGAGGCTGCTCGAAGTCTGGGCACGAAATGGAGAGATATCTTGACCAAGTATATCTTACCAAATGTTATCCCCTCAGTGGTTATCATCTTTTCAGTCAATGTGGGTGATGCTATTCTAACTGAAGCGGGATTAAGCTTCTTGGGTTTTGGTCTTCCACCAGACACCCCCGATTGGGGCATCGACCTCGCCAGGGGACAGGATTACGTGCGGAGAGCATGGTGGTTGATCACCTACCCGGGTTTGATGGTCACACTCGTGACTTTATCCTTCAGCATGCTCGGGGAAAGTCTTTCTGAAATATTGAATCCGCGACTTACGGAGCGATAAACTTATGACTGAAAAAGAAATCCTTATGCAAGTCCGCAATCTTTCCGTGATGTATAAAACAAGATTAGGAGAGGTCAGCGCGGTTGATAATGTTTCCTTTGATATTCATAAAGGTGAAATCCTTGGCCTGGTTGGTGAAAGCGGTTGTGGAAAGAGCACGATGGGAAAAGCCCTCATGCGAATGATCCAACCGCCTGGAAAGATCACCTCAGGACAAATCATTGTGGATGGCGAAGATATTATGACCTATGACCAGAAACAAATGCGCGATTTTCGAGGTCGAAAGGTCAGCATGATCTTCCAGGACCCGATGACCTCGCTCAATCCGGTGCAAAGAGTTGACGAACACATTGTTGAAGCGATCCAGGTCCATGAATCCAAAACCAAAACGGAAGAAGCGCTTTCAAGAGCAGAAGGCTTGATCCAAAGGCTTGGCATCCGGAAAAACCGGATGAAAAGCTACCCGCATCAATTATCAGGAGGCATGCGCCAAAGGGTGATGGTTGGGTTAGGTTTGGTTCTGAACGCCAATTTAATCATCGCCGATGAAGCTACAACATCTCTGGATGTCATCGTCGAAGCACAACTTGCCGATGAACTCCGTGATATTCGGGAAACTTTCGGTGTGTCTTTATTGGTGATCACCCATAACATCGCCCTTGTGGCAGAGTTATCCGATCGTCTGGCAGTGATGTATGCCGGTCACATCGTTGAAATGGGAGATGTGGAGACCGTATTTGACACCCCCCTACATCCCTATACAAAAGGGCTGCTAAAATCCATCCCGAATATCAAGTTGGATGACACAGAAAAGCTTTATAAAATGCCTGGTGAACCCCCTAACCTCACACACCCTCCAACGGGGTGCCGGTTTCATCCTCGGTGCCCGTATGCGATGCCTATTTGCTCAAAATATGAGCCATACTTTAAAGAAGTACTGCCTGGCAGAGCCGTAAAATGCTGGTTGTATATCGATCACCCCGAAAAAGAATCGGAAACAATTGAGGTGACAGCATGATGGACAATTTAATAAATGACAAAAACAATAATGATTATTTGGTTGAGGTCCAAAACCTGATCAAATGGTTCCCGGTACAAACAACCTTTATTGACCAGCTTTTTTCAAAAGAACGAGATTTTGTTCGTGCTGTGGATGGTGTTTCCTTTAATATCCGCAGAGGTGAGGTGCTTGGTTTGGCAGGTGAAAGCGGCAGCGGCAAGACGACCATTGGGAGAGTCACCATCGGATTGGAAGAAAAGACAAAAGGAAATGTCATTTTTGACGGCATTGACCTGTCAACTCTCTCCGCTGAAGAACTCCGAAAGCTGCGGCGCCGGATGCAGGTGATCTTCCAGGACCCATTGGCATCCCTGAACCCAAGGATGTCCTTGGGAGATGCGATCCGGCAAGGTTTGGATATCCACTATCCCGAGACAGCCAATAATCACCGGGATATGGTCCTTGATATCATGGAAAAAGTTGGGTTGAGCCCGGCAAAATTCTTCTACAACAAATTCCCGCATCAAATTTCAGGAGGCCAACGACAAAGGGTTGTGATCGCCAGGGCATTGGTGACCCAGCCTGACCTGATCTTGGCGGATGAACCAATAGCCATGGCAGATGTAAGCGTCAGAGCACTTTTATTGGATCTGATGGTGCAGTTGAAAGATGAATTCAACCTGACTTATTTGTTTATCACCCATGACCTGGCAACCGCAAAGTACATTTGTGATCGAATTGCGATTCTCTACCTGGGCAAGATCGTTGAAATCAGCGAGTTGACAGAGGTTTATGCCTACCCGCTCCATCCCTACACCCGTGCGCTGCTAGCTGCAGTTCCCGTTCCTGACCCACATGACCGCAGGACAGAACCTATGCCCAAGGGCGAAATCCCCAACCCCATCAATCCACCCCCCGGCTGTCGATTCCATCCAAGATGTCCCTATGCGCAGGAGATTTGCTCCCAGCAAGAACCCTTCTTGAGAGAATTGCGAATCGGACACGAGGTCGCCTGTCATTTTGCAGAGGACTTTCTCACTGAATCGTAAAGACCCTATACACAGGTTGGCATCAGGATAATCCGCACAAACAAGATCAACCTAAAACAAAAAACAGGTCCTATCAATAAGAAATGGACCTGTTTTCTTATCCTTGTCATTTCAGATCGTTAAATGAATGCTTCTAATCTTTCAATTAATGCCTGATGATCGTGAAGTCCAATTATGGCACATATATCATCGCTCAGCCGCCAAACAGGTTTCTCTGATTTCATCATCATGGCTTGATATTGAGGATACCGTTCATACAGATGAGAAAGACGCTCGCTGAAGGGTACCAGCGCATCCCCCTCCACCAGTTTATCGGCAAAGTAGACCAACCGCAACTCCCAGGGCAAACGACAAAAACCAGGTTCCAGGATCGTGGACATAATATGTGCTCTAGTAATCTCAGCCAGCTGTGAATAACCCTGCTCCTTGATAAATGCCGCACCCATCTGGCCGTGCGCACCGGTGATGTGGAGGGTTGTGATCTTATCGAGGTCATGTACCAGACCACCCCGGTGTGCCAGGATGGGATCAAGTACAATTCCTCGCTTTCGCATCCACACCGCCAGGAGATAAGCAATCCTGCCAACCGTCATTGAATGGGCGCGGAGATTCTCCGGAAAATCCCATGTGTCCCACCAATCAAGGCATTGAGAAAGGGTTGGTTTTTGGAGCAATTCCACCAGATGTGTCACATCCTCAACCCGGCATA
>DAINBD010000102.1:0-4517 GCA_036733105.1 Candidatus Brevefilum sp.
AAAGTCATTATCAGACACAGGAGAAAGTCAAATGGAAAACAATGTTTTTAATAAACTAAGAAAATTTAATATTTTTATGGGGGCGCTGCACCTTGTTCAGGGTATCGCCATGCTGTTTCTGGCGACAACTGTGATTCAAAAAATTGCTGAATTTGCACCTGTCATCACCCAAAACTACCTTGCATTCAATGAACAAACCCGTTCCTTGGAACTCAGCTCAAAAGAACTCTTCAAGCTGCCCTTTGGGATTTTTGTTGCTGCATTTCTTCTCATCTCTGCGTTAGCCCATGCCATCATTTCTATTCCAAAAAAGACCAATGACATCTACAATGCCGATTTAAAAAAAGGGATCAACAAATTCCGCTGGTTTGAATATGCCTTCAGCTCGTCGATCATGATTGTCCTGATCGCCACCCTGTTTGGGATATACGATATTGCATCACTCATCCTCATTTTCATCGTCAATGCTTCGATGAATCTGTTTGGTTTGGTGATGGAACAATTAAATTCCGGAACCAAGAAAGAAAAACTCAAATGGGGTCCTTTTATTTGGGGTTCGATTGCCGGCATTGCTCCCTGGATCGCCATCCTCCTTTATATGTTCGGCAACGCCAATTTTGACCGGGTGCCATGGTTCGTTTGGGCGATTGTCGGGACCTACTTCGTTGCCTTCAACACCTTCCCGATCAATATGATCTTGCAGTACAAAGGCGTCGGAAAATGGAAGGATTACCTCTATGGCGAAAGGACCTATATCGTGCTCAGCCTGGTCGCCAAATCGATCTTGGCCTGGCTGGTCCTGTTCGGCGCAATGCAGCCATAAGCCCAAGGCTTACCTGGCTTCAGATGTGATTTGTTTTTTATAAATCCAATCCACAGAAAGGCTGTCTTATCAGGCAGCCTTTCTGCTCATCAAAAAGAAGACCCTTCTTATTACCGTTTGCAGCCTGAACTTTGTTCACTTTTCTCAAGGATCTGCGCTCCTTCCACCAGAATTCAATTTTTTAAAAATTCAACAATCCTGATTAACCCAGATTAAACACAACAATAACGCCTGATGATGCTTTCTCAACGATACTTTAATCATTCCTTGCTAAGTATCAGGTAAAATCCATTCAAATAAATTCGCACACCGATTCCAGGAGAAAAAATGGCTGAACCCCATAAGATCAACGTCCTTTTTTTGTGCACAGGCAACTCCGCCCGCAGCCAAATGGCGGAAGCGTGGTTACGCAGGCTGGGCGGTGATCGTTATTCAGTCTACAGTGCCGGCCTTGAGCCGCATGGTGTTAACCCCTTTACCATTCGTGTGATGGAAGAGGTTGGTTATGATATGACCCATCACCGTTCAAAGCACATTGATGAATTTATCGGTGCTATTGATTTTGATCACCTGATCACCGTATGCGGTAACGCTGATGAACGCTGCCCGGTTTTTCCCGGGATGGGCAGTCGCCAGCATTGGCCGTTTGAAGATCCTGCCGCCTTTATGGGCACCGACGAACAAAAACTTGCATTCTTCCGCATCATCCGTGATCAAATCAAAGCTAGGATCGAATCCTGGATGAATGAATAAATTCCGAAAATTACCTGACATAAACAAAGAGACGCTCTGTATCGAGCGTCTCAAGTTTTTAAGGATCAAATGACCGGAAATCCAGTTGTGTCCTTTAAAGCTGGCAATACCGATCCACTTTTTTGGCAATGACAGCCAGGCTGTCTTCCCAGAATTTCTTACTGCGTATGTCAATTCCAAACCGTGCTGCCAGATCAGCAGCAGGGGCTTCGCCCGTGCTGGAAAGCAGCATCTTATAATCAGGAATGAAGGCTTCACCGCGCTGCTGGTAGATCGCATACAAACCCACCCCAAACAGCATCCCGAAGGCATAAGGGAAATTATAAAAGGACAAGCCGGCAGAATAATAATGCGGCTTCCAGGTCCACATATACTTATGGCGGTACTCAGGATCCAATCCCTCACCATAGGTTTTTGCCTGGGCATCTTCCATAATTTCACACAATTCATCCGGGCTCAAATCGGAGGCTTTCCGGCGCTCAAAAACCTCTTTTTCAAATAAGAACCGTGAATAAATATCCACGATCACCTGGGAATCACCGATCAATGCTGTCTCAAGTAAAGCCAATTCTTCCTGAGGATCTGTAATAGTCTTCATCACGGCATTAAAGACGATCGTCTCACACATGATCGATGCAGTTTCCGCCATCGTCATCGGTGTCTGCCTTTGGAGTGGCGTTTTGTTAGCCTGGAACATGTTGAAATTATGGTAGCCATGCCCCAACTCGTGGGCAATGGTCATCACCTGGTCCAATGTGCCGTCGAAATTGCACAGAATGCGGGATTCCTTGACTCCCGGTACTGACATGCAAAATGCACCGCCCCGCTTGCCCGAGCGCTGCTCTGCATCAATCCAATGGTTATCAAAGGCAGTTTGGGCAAATTCTGCCAGCTCGGGTGAGAAATTTCCAAAATGGGTCAGGATAAATTCCCTGGCTTCTTCAAAGGTATATTCCTTGTCCAGTTTACCGACCGGCGCAAACACATTCCACCATGGCAGTGCCTCTTGGCCAAATCGGGCAGCTTTGGCTTTAAAGTATCGCCGGAAGGTTGGGAAGGATTCTTCCATCGCCGCCATCATCGCATCCAAGGTCTCCCTGTCAATGCGTGCCTGGTCAATCGGTGAATGAAGGGCATCTTTACGCCCACGACGGTCATTGAGCGTGTTCACCCAGCCCTTGATCCCGTTCATGCAAGCTGCCAATGTCTCATCAAGCGACTTCCATGCTTCCATTTCAGCCTCATAGGCACGTTTGCGAACGCTTTCATCGGGATGTGCGTGCAGATTGATTAATGCAGGCATTGGCAGCGTTTCAACCTTGCCATCCAGTTGAAAATCAACGGTCTTTTGGGATGTCACCGTTCCCTGCAGCTTTGACCAGGCGCGTGATCCGGAGAGGCTGAGTTCGCTGGATAAGATCTCTTCGTCCTCACTCATCAGATACTTGCTTTGCTCAGCAATCTCCAAAATGGGGAACGCATGATCGCCTGCGCTGCTTCCCAGGGCGAGCACATCCGGCAGGACATCGGTAAATCGACCCAACCAGGTCTCAAACAGTACCATCACATTCTGAAAATCAACCAGCACCTTATCAAACTTTGACGCCATCTGCATAGCTTGCTGATTAAAAGAATCCGTTGAAATAAAAGACGTGAAATACGAACGAATCGTGGATGCTTTATCCATCAAACCATTCAACTGATCAACAACCCGGCTGACAGCATCGTTAACCGCTTGCGGCGCGCTGGTTGTGGCTAATTTGACCAGTTCCTCTTGATACATCGTCTTCAAGGCCAGGGTTTCGTCTTTGACCCAGGCAATGTCGTTTTCAAGCGCTTGAGATTCTAAACCCGGATAAACATTAGAAAGATCCCATCGGGGAGGTTTCGTCATAATAAAAACTCCTTTTTAAAAATTAGTAACAACTTGCTCGTTTGGCTCAATAATTATATGCTAATTATCCCCCATCTTTTGGATCAAATTAGAAATGATCTGTCGTTCCTGACCCTCGCATTCTGTGCTGCCGATCATAATGCTTGGTTTTGTTTTTCCATGAAAGTCACTGCCGCAGGTTAACAAAAGATCATGGGATAGGGCTGCGTCCTTGTAAAACTTCACCTGAGCCGGAGAATGATAGCTGCTATACACCTCGATCCCTGCAACCCCTGCCGCAATGATCCCTTCCAGCAGTTCTGGATCCTCTCTCACATTGATCCCGGGATGTGCAAGCACAGAAACCCCATTTTGGGACTGGATCAGATCATTTGCCTGTAAGAGACTCATAAATGTCATTGGCGTATAGACGGGTTTTCCCTGGGAACAATAATCCCAGTAAAAATTAACATAGGGATTATCACTGCGCGCCCCATCGCCTCGGTATGGATCAAGCAGAGGGTTTTTGGCATCCCTATCATAAAGCAATGCCGTTTCAGCGATCATTTCACCTGTGACCACCCCGTCACTGGCAAGGTCTTCAATCAGTTCGTCATCAAATTCAATTCCCATCCGACGGACCAATTGCACCAGCTGACCGGAGCAATCCTGCTCCTGTTTGTGGATATCAGCCTCAATCTCATCAAAGATCGGCGCAAAGTGATCAATCCCATATCCCAAAAGATGGAGGTTAACCCCATCGAAAACACAGTCCATCTCAATGCCAGGAATGATGGCCAAGCTTGTTCCATCTGCGGCTTCTATTGCTTCCCTGACACCTCTGACCGAGTTATGGTCAGCAAGCGCTGCATGGGTTAATCCCGCCTGAAGGCTCAGATCAATAAGCTCTGCAGGAGAAAACTCACCATCGTTGCTGTAATTGGAATGAATGTGAAGATCGATTTTTGCCATCGTGTAGGTACCTTAGCTTAATCCAGTTCTAATATTTTTTATAGGGCAAATGAAACTGGCGGATCAACAAGTCCCGTGTGCCAGCAGTGCTGCGCG
>DAINBD010000103.1:0-4491 GCA_036733105.1 Candidatus Brevefilum sp.
ATATCGTTTTTTTAAAGACGGATTTTTTAATAAGTTTGTTCCACATGCAGGATAAGGTTTACGGTGTTTGTAGGTAATAATTTAAAGGAATGGATTTGGCAAATACTAGAAATTCTATATTTCGCCCATATAATGTGATCAGGGGATATGGATTTTTTGTTTGAAGTCATCTGAATGGATTGGTAATAGATAACTTCTTTTGTTTGAGATAAAAATCCCATTTACATCATAGACGTTTTTGAAATGTATCAATCCAGCCCGGTAGGTGATGGGCAAAATTTGCCATGATCGTCTTGGATTGGGCTTCAAAATACCCATAATCTCCGTACGCGGACGCAATGCCTGCACCTACCAGGTCCGAAACACCCCGTAAGATCAAGCAGGGTAACTTATTACGCTGAGCGATCCAGGCGATTGCCCCGGATTCCCAATCGGCAGCTCGGGCATCATATTTCTCGATCAGGAAGGGGATTTCCTCTGGATTAATATCCCGATCCGCCGAAAGCAAGATCTCCACACGCACAGGCTGCGGCGGTGGTTCAGGTAGCCAGGAGAGGTCAAGAAGTGTTGAATAAGCCTTAATTGCCTGGTCCGGGTCGCTCATCTGTTCGTAAATGTCATAAATGATCGTCTTTTTTGCCAGGATCACATCGCCCTGATCCACCCTGCCCTGGAATCCTCCGCAGGTGCCGATATTAATGATCCCGCGTGGATTCCAGCGGTCAATTGCATACTGGGTTGAACCGGCAGCAGCCACCTTACCGCTTCCGCCATGCATAAAACAAACTTCTCGATTGGCGACAGTTTCAATGAAAAATTCACCATAGGGTGATTGATGGATCTCTACACCTGGGAAGTGAGGTAACAACCCCCGCCATTCAGCGCCTGCAGAGATCAGGATGCACAAATCGGTATGTTCTTTCATTGATCTTTACTCACGACGTCCCAAAGATGCCAAATAAATCACATACATTTCTGGCGGGGTGAATCCGAGAAGTTCATCGGCTGCATCGTCGTGGAAAGCGCCGATCGCACACATACCGCAACCAATTGATTCGGCTGCCAGGTGCAGGTTCTGACAAACATGCCCGGCATCCAGGTAAAGGTAGCGGTAACTGCGCTCTGAATAGCGCCAGATAGTCCGGTAAGGTACCGCCGCCCAAATGAAAGTAACTGCGCTGGTGGCAACCTGGCGCTGTCCCATACATACTTCGGTTAAGTGATCATTGAAAGTCTCATCCAGGCGCAGGGCAACAAGTTGGTGTTGGGAAGCAACAAAGCGATAGAGACCATTATCGAGCCCTTCAACTCGATTGATGGAGAGATAGGTCTCGAAGGGATGCCGGCAGCCCGCTGAGGGGACATTACGCCAGACAACCTGACGTTTTTCATTGACTTCCTTAACACCCTGGGTCAGCCACAGCAGGTAGGATAATTCTTCCAATGTGAGAGAATCATCACTGTATCGGCGTAATGAGTTTCGTTCTTCAATTGCCTTTCGCAGGTCATAAGTGCCGAGATCAAGGTCTTCAGGCTTTGGCAAATCGATCAGAGGTTTACCCTCTTCAAGGGGGATCTCATAGGGTGGTTGCGGTTTTCCCGACTGTTGATCTGTTTCGCTAAGGTTGTGATATTTGGTTTGTTCCACAAATTCATAGCCGTTATTTTTTATCATTTATTTTTCTCCTCACGTTGCATTATTTTTGAATTGTGATCCAATACTTTCGTTTCAGTCCATCGCCGGGTTCCCATTCTGAGATATTCTGGACATGCAATGATTCCAGGAGCAACAAGGTGTTGAAATAAATTTCGCTGACATCCAGCCAGCCAAGGCTTGCCATCAGGGTTCTCTGGTTAATAGCGGATGGCTAAGGCAATCATTGAAAGGATCATCATGAATGCAATCACAGCCATCACGATCTGATATAAGCGGTTAGTGGGTTTATTATTTGAATTTTTGCTCATAAGAGGTCCTTACTCCAGTTGAACTTTGATTGATTGTGCCATTTCTACCGTGATCCCCTTGATTTGGGCAATTTCCTCAGGGGATGCGTCTTTGATCCCATCAATAGATCCAAATTTTTGGATCAATGCCCGCCGCCGTGAGGGACCAATGCCGGGAATCACATCTAACCTAGACGCCAATCCTTGCTTTGATCGGCGTTTGCGGTGTGCTGTGATGGCAAAGCGATGGGCTTCATCTCGGATCCGCTGGATCAAGTATAACCCCTGAGAATGGCGCTCCAGGTAAATTGAATCACGGCTGCCAGGCATAAATAACTCTTCCTCTTCTTTTGCCAATCCAGCAACCGGGACACGGTCGAGCAAGTTGTAAGATTCCAGTACCTTAACTGCCCGACCCAACTGTCCTTTACCGCCATCCACAAGCAGCAGGTCAGGAAGAATAGAAAATGCCAGATCGATCTTCTTACCGACCTGATCCTCCTGTTCTTGGGCAGCTTTCCAGCGTCTGAATCGCCGGTTGAGCACCTCTTCCATACTGGCAAAGTCATCCTGCCCAAGGACGGTTTTAATGTTGAAACGCCGATAAAGCTTTTTGTTGGGAACACCCTGCTCAAAAACGACCATGCTGCCCACGCTTGCAACCCCCTGGGTGGTCGAGATGTCATAACATTCAATTCGATTGGGCGGTTCGGACAAATCAAGGGCTTCCTGTAGTTCCGTCAGGGCACCTGTCTGCCGGTTGGTATCGGACTCCCAACGGGTTCGCAGGGCTTTCAGCGTTTCGACCGCGTTTTCGGTTGCCATTGCTACAAGATCCTTGTTGAGGTCTTCATGCGGGACCGTGATCTCGACCTTATCCCCGGTTTTCCGGCTGTTGAGCCACTGGCTGATGATCTGGGCTTCAGCCAGTTCTTGCGGAAGGAGAACTTTCTCAGGGATGAAGGCTGCTTGTGAATAAAACTGCTTGACGAATTCACTCAGCACTTCAGAATCGTTTTCCTCATCGGTGCCTTCCAGCACAAAGAATTCACGCCCGATCAATTTACCGCTGCGGATGAAGAAAACCTGGACACACGCTTCCGCGTCGGCACGAGCCAGTGCGATCACATCCGAATCAGTCTGATCGGCGCTGATCACCTTTTGGCGCTCCACAACCCGATCGATTGCTTGGAGCTGATCCCGAATTGCAGCTGCCTTCTCATATTGGAGGTCCTGGGCTGCCTTTTCCATTTCATTAACCAATCGGTTCACCACCGGTTCTGTCCGTCCTTCAAGGAATTTGCAGAGGTCATCTATGATCTGGCGGTAATCCGCCTGATTGATCGCACCGATACAGGGGGCTGTACACAGCTTGATATCATAATAAAGACAGGCGTGCTTATCTTTACCGGTGATTTCACGGTTACAGGTGAGATAAGGGAAGATCTTGCGGAGAAGATCAAGTGTTTGATGAACCGCCCATACACTGGTGTACGGACCAAAATAACGGGCACCATCCTTTTGCATTTCCCGGGTGACGGTGACCTTGGGAAACGGATTCTGCCAGTGAACTTTGATGTAGGGGTAGCGTTTGTCATCTTTCAAACGAACATTGAAGCGGGGTTTATGCCGCTTGATGAGTGTCATCTCGAGGATCAGGGCTTCCAGTTCGGAATCAACCACAATCCATTCAAGGTCGGCGATCTCCCTGACTAACCGCCGCGTCTTTTCATCGTTTTGCGCTGTGACGTGAAAATACGATCGCACCCGGTTGCGGAGGTTGATTGCCTTGCCGACGTAGATAATGTGCCCACGGGCATCCTTCATCAGGTAACAGCCGGGCTTATCAGGAAGGGTATCTAAAATCTGTTGAATGTGATCGTTCCATTCCATAATGATTTCATTTTAACACATCAGGGTAGGGGAGATGAAGGGTGGGGTGTAATCCAATGATTTTATTATAAAAACACGGGAATCGGTATTGACCTAATTTGTTCAAATAAGCTGTCTATTTCGATTTCTTATGGGAAAACAATTTAATAATTCGGCTGAAAGGAATTTATGTTTGATTCACTTGTGTACGCATAACGATTGGGATTTGACGAATGGATTATAATTTTGTTTGGTATATTGAATAATCCAACGAAACTTGAAATTATGAAAAATTAGCAGCTTAGAAAAATTATCAATCAAATGATAGAAAGGCAGAACAATAACGCTATGAAAGATATCAAGATTTGCCCCTCAATGGTCTGCGCTGATTTGAGTCAATTAGGGCAGCAGGTGAAGCTTTTGGATGAAGCTGGTGTGGACATGTATCACTGGGATATTATGGATGGGGTGTATGTCCATAATTTTTGTCTGACGCCGGACATCATTTCTGCATGTCGTCCATTTACGCAGAAACCTTTTGATGTTCATGTTTGTTTATCTGATCCTGCAAATTTTATCACCGAGATCGTTAATACTGGCTCTGACATCATCAGCCTTCAATTTGAAACGACGCCGCATATCTTCCGTGCAGTAGAAACAATCCATAAACTTGAC
>DAINBD010000104.1:0-4458 GCA_036733105.1 Candidatus Brevefilum sp.
GGACCAGCCCAGGGTGGTCCGCCGTTCTGTGTCCTTTGCCCAGGCTGTTTTTGATGGCGAAACCCGGGTTGAGGATATACCCGGAAAGCTTGTGAACACACCTGATGAGATCGAGCAATCTTGGAAAACGTGGACTGTGCCAGTTATCATCGATCCGCAGCTAACGCTGATACAATCCTTTCCACCGCTTGCCCTGATTGATGCCCGGATGCAAAAAAAATATGGACCGCTAGCTCTGGACACAGCGGATCTTGTGATTGGTTTGGGTCCAGGATTTGTCGCTGGGGAGAACTGTCACGCGGCAATTGAAACCAACAGGGGTCATTTCCTCGGCAGAGTTTTTTGGAAGGGTTCACCTGAACCTGACACAGGAGTCCCCGGGAAAGTCCAGGCATACGCACGGGAGCGCGTTTTGCATGCACCTGCCGATGGTACAATCGAGGCAATTAAATCAATTGGCGATGATGTTAAAAATGGGGATCCCATCCTGTCCGTTAATGGCATCCATGTCCTGGCACCTTTTGATGGGGTCATTCGAGGATTGATCAACGATGGCATATTTGTGAAAAAGGGCACAAAGGTAGGGGATGTCGATCCCAGACCGGAGCACTACCGCTGTTGGACGGTTTCAGAAAAATCGTTGGCGATTGGAGGGGGCGTACTTGAGGCGCTTTTAACAAAAGAATCCATACGATTTAAGCTCTGGCAGGATTGAGTTTCGATGGAGCTAACAAGAGCTATCGAGCTTTTACCTGGCCAGTCCCTGGCTTTTGTCGGTGCGGGAGGAAAAACATCGGCGATGTTTGCATTGGCGAAATTACTCCATTCTCCAGTCGTTCTTACAACCACAACCCATATCGGCACCTGGCAAACAGACCTGGCGGATGAGCATCTGCTGCTTAAACCTGGCGAAACGATCCCTGAATTGAATTTTTCAAAAGGACCAATTTTGCTGGTCACCGGTCAACCTGGAGAAGATGATCGTCTTTCCGGGTTGGATAAGGACGCATTAGAAGCACTTCACTCGCTTTGCAAAGCCCAAAATTTCCCCTTGCTGATCGAGGCGGATGGCGCAAGGCAGCGAAACCTGAAGGCACCAGCTGACTATGAGCCAAACCTACCCGACTGGATTGAGCGGGTGGTGGTTATCGCAGGATTAGCCAGCCTGGGCAAACCTCTCATCCCTGAAAATGTGCATCGACCCGAACGTTTTGCCGCGTTGACAGGCTTGCGGTCCGGTGACCTCATCCGGGTTGAGGATATCGTTTTTGTTTTACAATCAGAACAGGGAGGATTGAAGGGCATTCCCCCGGCTGCTCAACGGATGTTGTTCCTCAACCAGGCAGAGGGTGCAGAGCGTCAAGCACAGGCGGTCAGGATTGCACGTACCCTGATCCCGTACTATGATCGGGTGATGATCGGTTCATTAAAAGCGTCACAGCCGGATGATGTCATTTCTTATGTACGGGCACAAACAGCCGGGATCATTCTCGCCGCAGGCGGTAGTCAGCGGCTGGGACGGCCCAAACAGCTTCTAAACTGGCAGGGGGTGCCCTTTATTCGTTGTGTGGCGCAAAATGCCTTAGAGGCCGGCCTGGAGCCCCTGGTGGTCGTTACAGGCGCTGATAGCGAACAGATTGAGGAGGTTATCAGCGATTTACCCGTGATTTTTGTGAATAACATAGAATGGCAGTCAGGCATGTCCTCTTCAATGAAAGCGGGTTTGAGTGCCTTACCAGAAACATGTGATAGTGCCATGTTTCTCCTGGCTGATCAACCGCAAATATCGCCCCACTTGATAAGCCAGCTTTTGGAACGTTACGCAAAAAACAGGGCCTCCATCACAGCCCCCAGGGTCAACGATCGTCGTGGTAATCCGGTCCTTTTTTCGCGGAAAACCTTCAAGGCATTATTGGCGGTGACGGGAGATCAGGGCGGCAGGGCTGTTTTCAATCAGTTTGAGGTTGACTGGCTGCCCTGGATGGATGCGCGAATATTAATGGATGTGGATGAGCCGGGGGATGAGCAGGCTTTGCTGGATGCGTATTTCCATTGTGAAAATAAGTAGTATCAATCTGCTGTTCGGTTAACCAGTCACAGTTGGCTTATTTTGTGTGTTTATTTGATGTCGTTTTCCAGAACCTTGATAGCTTGGAGAATGAGTGCTCCTTCTGTTGGATCAACAGCTATTTCAATATCTGGCATAAGAGGAAATTCAATGTCATCGACCCACCATTGTCCGCTGGTGACATGAATGCTGGAACCATCCTGGAGGTCAAAGACAAACTGGATCGTTGTTTTTCCGAAAGTGGGCATGCCGATCAAGACTGACCTGTCTTGGCTCTTGAATGCGCCTGCAACAATCTCGGCGGAACTGGCTGTGTTTTGGTTTACAAGCGTGACAAGTGGAACCTCCGTAAAGGGACCGGGTTCTTCCACCCTGAATATCTCAATCTCCTGGCCTTTGACCTGGTGACGAATGATGTCACCCTCGCTCAGGAACAGGCGGGCGATCTCGATACCTGCATCGACCAATCCGCCGCCGTTATCCCGCAGATCAAGGATGAATGCTTGTGCACCCTGGTTCTGCAATTCCCGGATGCCTGTTTCAATTTCGTCCGCAGTTGTTTCAGCGATCCGGTTGATTTTCAAGAAACCGGTCTGCGTTTCTTCTGGAAGCAGGTTGTATGAAACCGATGGTAATGCCACTGATTGACGCTTGATTTCCATCGTCAGAACCTGGGTACCTCTCTGAATGGTCAAGGTTACCTTTGAGTCAATTTCGCCCCTTAAAGCTGCCAGGAGGGTTACATCATCTGTTTCAGAGGTGACCTTGAGACCATCGACACCCAGGAGCAAATCACCATCATGGATACCCGCTTCTGATGACGGTGAGTCGGGAAGGGGGTATAGACGCCAGTTCATCTGTGTATCACGTTCCAACCGTGCACCAATCCCACCAAAATTGCCTGCCAGATCGTTCGATTGGACTTCATGTGCAGCAGGTTCAACAAAATTTGTATAGGGGTCATTGAGCGTTCCCAACATCCCCCGGATCATGCCGTATTCGAGATCTTTTTGCTCAGGAAGATCGTGGTAAGCGTGATCCTCAAGAATGTCTTTTGCCTGAGAGAGCAAGCCGAATTCGCTGTGATAGCGAAAGAAAACATGATAGGTGAGTCCACCGAGGGTAAATGTCAGGATCACAATCAATACTTGGATGCCAATCAGTACACCTGTTGATAGAATTTTCTTTTCATCATTTTGATTCATTTTTCAAACTTTCAGATTTTTACCATTAAGGTATAATGTTCTGACTGAATTATACTGAATTCAAATCAAGGAGGTAGGTATAAGATCTTTTCAATGGGAATAGTAGCGCCTGGCCAACCCAGACCTTTTGGGTTGGTGACGAGGATGGAGGTTCCCTGGTGCGAACCAGGGTTAACGGTGCAGATGATATCTGCAGTTGGAAAATCGAAAGATCGGCGGATGCCTCCCTTTGCATATTTTGCAGATGGTTTCCCAGGAATGAAAATTCAAATATGTGTCTCGAAAACCCGGTTTCGGGTTGTTAAATTGCTGTCTGCTTTATTCACGATCAATGGAGATGATGACGATGTGCGGAATTGTTGGTTATATCGGTGGGCAAGATGCAACGCCCATCATTCTAAATGGATTAAAAAGGCTGGAATACCGGGGGTATGACTCAGCGGGATTGGCAGTTTTAGATAACGGTCATATTGAAATTAGAAGAGATGCCGGGAAATTGAACCATCTTGAAGCGCTGGTCAAGGATACCCCTATTCACGGGAAAATTGGAATTGGCCATACTCGTTGGGCAACCCACGGAGAGCCTAATGCGCGCAATGCCCATCCGCATATCGGCAGCACTGGCGAGTTTGTCGTGGTTCATAACGGCATTGTGGAAAATTACCTGGCTTTGAAAGAAGCTTTAATAGCAGAGGGTTCGGAATTTAAATCTGAAACAGACACAGAAACGATTGTTCACCTTGTCGAGAAATTATATGGTCAATATAGCAATCTAGAAGCCGCTGTCCGCCAGACATTGCTGCAATTAAAAGGTGCCCATGGGATCGTGGTTTTATCCTCTCGTGAGCCGGATAAGATTGTTGCCGCCCGAATCGGGAACGCAGGCGGGGTTGTGATCGGCATGGGCGAGGATGAAAACTACGTCGCTTCGGACCTGCCCGCGATTCTTGAGCACACACGGCAGGTCGTGTTCCTTGAATCACACCAAATGGTTGTGGTTACCCGAAAAAAAATATCTATCAGCGATATCCAGGGAAATCCCATTCCCAATCATGTTCAAACAATTGCTTGGGACCCGGTGGCTGCTGAAAAGGGCGAATATCGCCATTTTATGCAGAAGGAAATCCACGAACAGGTCCGATCCTTAATGGATACCCTGGCAGGGCGGGTCGATTTTGATGAGGG
>DAINBD010000105.1:0-4402 GCA_036733105.1 Candidatus Brevefilum sp.
TATTATTAGTGGAAAGGGTCCGTGACGAATTTACAGAAAAGCTGGCACACAATCATCCAAAAACGTTTGGATGGATATCATGTTTTATCAACCATTTTGGGTTGTACATTTAATTTGACAAATTAGATGTATTTAGATAACTTAATATAGGTGAAATAATTCACAAATAAAATCAAATTTAATAAGGAGTATAAATGGCAATTAAAACATTTACAGCAAAAAGTCGCTGGGCAGGTGGTCTAAAAGTTGACAATACTGTTCGTGAATTCACGATTAGAATGGATGAACCTGCCGGTCTTGGCGGGGAGGATACTGGAATGACACCGATGGAAGCACAATTATCAACCCTGGGATCTTGCTTAACCATTGTTGCAGCGGCATTTGCAAAAAAGTATCGGATTGATCTTCAGGAATTTTGGATTGAATTAGAAGGTGATTTAGACCCGGATGGCTACATGAAGGGAAATCCCGATTTACGCAAAGGGTTCCAGGAAATTCGAGTTATTCCGCACATAAAGACAAGTTCTTCTGAGAAAGATGTGGAGGATTTTTTGGCGTTTGTTAAATCCAGATGTCCAATAACTGACAATGTGTCAAATGAAACAAAAATCGTTACTGTGGAGCCGACATTCATTTGATTTCAAGTCAAATTATTGTAATAGTCAAAGAGCTGTGAGTGATCACAGCTCTTTTTGCTTTAATAACGGTAGACTTATGTTAAAATGGAAATCTATGATATGAAAATAATTCACATTCCTATTTGGGATATGATTTCTATCTGAACTTTTAGGCCAATTAATTACCTGAATGAGAAGAAAGGCCGGCAATGATGTCATTGAAAATTGGTTACATCGGACTTGGGATCATGGGAAAGCCTATGGCGCGCAATATCCTAAAAACAGGTTACGAGGTAGTGGTCCATAACTGCAGCAGGGAAAGCGTGTAGGAACTGGTGGGTGAAGGTGCCATTGAAGCTCATTCGCCTGCAGAGGTAGCAAAACAGGTCGATGTGGTCTTTACGAACCTACCGGATTCGCCCGATGTGGAATCAGTGGCTCTGGGTGAGAAGGGGATAATCGAAGGTGCTCATGAGGGTTTGATCTATATTGATAATTCCACGATCAAGCCAGCAACTGCCCGAATGGTCGGCAAACGTCTTGCAGAAGCAGGCATTACAATGCTGGATGCGCCGGTCAGCGGTGGGGATGTGGGTGCGATTCAGGGCACGCTAACGATCATGGTCGGCGGTCCGGATGAAGCGATGGAAAAAGTTATGCCGGTTTTAATGGCGATTGGTAAGTCAATCACGCATGTCGGGAACCTGGGAGATGGCCAAATTGCTAAAGCTGCCAACCAGATCATGGTAGCTGCTCAGATGGTCGCGATGGGCGAGCTGTTGATTTTGGCACAGAAGGCTGGGGCAGACCCACGTAAAGTTGTTCAGGCGATCAAGGGCGGCGCAGCCGGCTGTTGGGCGCTGGATAATAAACCTCAACGGTTGTTCGAGGGAAACCGAAGCCCGGGTTTTAAAGCCTATATGCAGGCGAAAGACCTAGGGATTGTGATGGATACAGCTCGGGAATACGGCGTTTCTTTGCCAACAACGGCTGTAAACACCCAGTTATTTAATGCGATGCTTGAGATTGGTATGCGTGAGCTGGATAACTCTGGAGTAATCGGCGTGATCGAAAAGCTCTCCGGCGTTGAATTACAGGCTTAACAATCATTCCACAGACAGTCTGAACTTTCATAAATTCAGATTGGAGTCATCTGTCGTTTTTTTTGACCGGAACTTACTTCCGGTCTTTTTTAAGATAGAACTGTTTACGGGCTTCAATTTGCGCGATGCGGTCAGCGTGGGCACTTGCCTTTAGCATGCACCTGGGGATTCGGGTATAGGTCAGGTTTGGTGAGAAATAGGGATCATCTTCGAGAAGGTAAGGAGCAAATTCTTCATAACCCTTCAGGATATCGCCAATCGGGGTGACATATCCTCTTGTTTGCCCCTCGTAATGGTACAGTTTGGCAAAAGGTGTGACCAGATTGCGGTAACCCAGCTCATAAACCCTTCTGCAAAAATCAATGTCACCAAAGGCAATTCGGTAATCCGGGTTGTATCCACCGACCTGATCGAAAACCTCCCGCCGCATCATCTGGCAGGCACCCGTTACAGCGATCACATTGCGATACCAATCGGATGATCCCCAAAGCCCGTGGTAGTGTTCAGGAGCATTCAGGTAAATATGCCCAACAAAACCCACCAAACCCATGATGATGCCCATATGCTGGATGATGTGGTTCGCTCGGATGAGTTTTGCGCCGACCACGCCAATCTCAGGCCTTAATGCCCATTGCGATAGTTCCGAAAGCCATCCGGGGGAAGCTACCTGCATGTCATCATTCAACAATAGGACAAAGTCGAAACTCGCCTGGCTGACACCAAGGTTGATCGCCTCTGAATAGTTGAAGGGTTTCGGGTAGGGGACGATCTGCAGATTGGGAACCTTTTCAAGTTCGCGATAATAATTAAGGACTTTACTATCATCGCTGTTGTTGTCCACCAGGATGATCTCGTATTCCTGATCATAGGATTGTGAAGAGATTGACTCGAGGAGAGTCTTCAGCAGAGCGTAGTGATTTTTGGTCAAAATGACGATCGAGACAGCCGGGTTTGGCGTTTTCCATTTGATCTGGATGCAGTTCTCCTGTCTTACGTTTGAAATGCTTGATAAACCCACACGGTGAAGATGGTCCGAAAGCACGTTAACCAGGTTTTTTTGGTTTAAAAGGGTTGCCCAATCATTCTGTGAAAGCAGTAAGTAGGGCAAATGGTGAAAATTTAAGTTATTTTCGTATAGCATTAGCAAGATATCAAATTCCTGTGCCATCAGGTCTTGATCCGATGGCACTTTCCTGTTGATCGTTCGGATTGCATCTGCTTTAATCAAAGCCCGTGACAGATAGTTTACAGAATACATCAATTCTGGAGACACCTTCCCTGGTTTGAACAAGGGTTTTGGATGCTTTGAGCCTTCTTGTTGGACTTCACAGTCCGTATAAACCACATCAGGCCGATAACCTTTAGCAATTGCCTGGTAGAAACGGGTGAGGAAAGCGCTCCAAAACTGGTCGCCTGATTGGCAGAATACCAGGAAATCTCCGCTAGCGATATCTAGAAGGTTGGTTGGTTTGGTAATGAATGTGATCCTGGGGTCCTGCTTCATTTCCAGGATGCTTTCAAAGTGGGGGGCGATAATCAGCACTTCCCATTGATCATCTTGCTGTGCCAACAAGGAATCGATGGTCTGCTTTAATTGTGCCAACTTGCCGTGTATATGGTCAACAATAAAAGTTACCAAAGGCTGTTGTGAAAACGTATCCATGGGTGGGGCTTCGAGTTCAGATTGAATTTTTCGCCAACGTCGATAGGACCATTGAACCAATCTATCCTGCACCCAAAAGAAAAGCCTGGTAGCGCTTATTCGATGGTAAAGAGATCGAGCAAAAAGCTCTAACCTTGAATCAGGTGAGAAAAGACTCGATCGAATTTTGTGCAGGAATTGTGTGTTCATAGATGGCGATAAAATAACCGAAGAGAATCCAGAAAAATGTAATGATTGTAAACTATTGATGATTGGTCATTTCTATCAATGAGCATTTTACCATAGTCTTGATGCGGTCTTCATCGGGTGAATTGATGTGAACCCATCAGATTAGGAATGATTGTATTAGATAAAGTCTGGTAAAATTGACAGGGTTGAATTCGCATTTCTTGGCTAAAACCCATTGATTGAATTTTGTTTTCAAAATTTTTGACCAAAGGTATTATTTATGATCGAAGAATATTATGTTCATCCGACATCCGATGTATCACCAGGCGCAAAAATTGGTGAGGGTACGAAAATTTGGCAGCACTGCCAGGTCCGCGAAGGTGCTGTGATTGGGGATCATTGCATCCTCAGCAAGGGCGTTTATGTTGACGCCGGTGTGCAGATCGGTTCAAATGTTAAAATCCAAAATGGAATTTCCATTTATCATGGTGTCACATTGGAAGATGGCGTATTCTGCGGTCCGCATTGCGTGTTTACGAATGATAAACGACCTCGTGCGATCAATCCCGATGGCACATTGAAAGGAGGGGATGATTGGGAGGTCAGTGAAACCCTGGTTCGGCGTGGTGCTTCGATTGGTGCGCATGCCACAATCGTATGCGGTGTTGAGATTGGTGAATGGGCGATGATCGGTGCAGGTGCGGTTGTCACCAAGAATGTGCCCAATTATGGGTTGGTGATTGGCAATCCAGCTCGCCTTTATGGGTTTGTGTGCCCATGTGGTAATAAATTGGCATTAACCAATGCAGGTAGAAAAGCCTTACGGGAAGGATCAAATGCCCAATCCGTAT
>DAINBD010000106.1:0-4399 GCA_036733105.1 Candidatus Brevefilum sp.
ATAAGCTATTAGGCGGACTAAAGTCCGCATTCCGGTAAGGTAAATGTTTGTTTAGGATTTTTTTATCGATGATTGTAACAGGGATTTTTTGGCTGGCTAAAGGATACAGTCTTGATTGATAAAATGACAATTCAATGATCATTGCATTTCGCTGTAAATGAGGTTTTGTTATTTCCTTCTACGCCGATGCTGTATTGGCGGGTAGGCGCGCCCTGTGATGACTTCCTTCTGGCGTTGTTTGGCAGCCGGATTCTTTTCCACAAACAGGCTTTCACCAGTGAAGGGGTCTTTTTCGGTGTGGTACATGACGCTGGCATAGGTCGAGGGTGTGGGCGTGAAGACCTGCACCTGTTCAGGCAGGACTCCCAGCTCTTTGCTGGCGAAATTTCGCATGGCATTCATATCAGAGAGTGTACACCCGGGATAGGCAGCGATGAGGTAGTAGCTGAGGAATTGTTTTTTCCCGGCATCGCGATTGGCACGATCAAATTGGCGTTTGAACGCAATTAAGGTCTCTGTACCGGACTTGCCCATACGGGTTAGCACATCTTTCTGGGTGTGCTCAGGCGCAATTTTAAGCTGTCCTGAAATATGATGTTTGACCAATTCTTTGATGTATTCCTGACCGTGTTTCCCGTCGGATAGGACCATGTCATAGCGCAAGCCCGAACCGACGAACACCTTCCTGATGCCTTCAACCTGGCGCAATTTTCTGAGAAGCTCGATTTGCGCTTTGTGATCAATGGGCAAGGCTGGGCAGATCTCCGGGAAGATGCAGCGCTTGTCCTGGCATGCGCCCCTGCGCAGCTTGATTGGGCATTCAAATCCGTACATGTTAGCCGTAGGACCGCTCAGGTCATAGATCATCCCTTTAAAATCTGGCAGTTGGGTGATCCTTTTGGCTTCTTCCAATATAGAATCCTGGCTCCGCCATTGGACCGTGCGTCCTTCATGGACGGCGATGGCGCAAAAGTTACACTCGCCATAACAGCCGCGGTGGGTTGGGATGGAAAAGCGAATCGTTTCAAGCGCTTTAACCGCCCCTTCCTGTTCATAGTGCGGGTGCTGGGCGCGTTCATAATCAAGTGCATACACCTGATCCATCTGTTCTTGCGTCAGGGAGGGGTATGGTGGATTTTGCACGAGAAACCGATCTCCATGTCCTTGGGCTAATCCTTTGGCGCTTATGGGATCACTATTTTGATAGAAGGTGTGAAACATCTCGATGAACGCCTCTTTATCCTCGGAGACAGCTTCAAATGATGGAAGCTCCAAATAACCTTCTGGGATGTTCTTGTCGATATAACACAAACCTTTTATATTGGTTGGGTCTATGTCTTCATTAATCGTATGTGCAAGTTCAATGACCGAGCCTTCTGCCATGCCATAAAGCAGGTAATCAGCTTTGGCATCAAAAAGCACAGACCTACGGATCGAGTCTGACCAGAAATCGTAATGAGCGACTCGGCGCAAACTGGCTTCGATCCCTCCCAGGACAATCGGGACGGTGTTTTTGAAGTAATGTCGGATCAGGTTGGCATAAACAATGGTGGCACGATTGGGGCGCTTTGTGTTACGTCCGCCGGGGGTGTAATCATCACTTCGACGGGGTTTGCCCGTGGCGGTGTAATTGGCGACCATAGAATCAACGGCTCCGGCTGTCACACCCCAAAACAGGCGCGGTTCCCCAAGGCGGGTGATGTCCACGTCGGTTTGATAGTCTGGTTGGGCGATCACGCCGACTTTGAAACCCGCATCCAGCAGGACCTTACCAATGACCGCAGTACCCATAAAGGGGCTGTCGATGTAACTGTCGCCAGTGACCAGTACGATGTCAAGTTGATCCCAGCCGAGTTTTCGCAGTTCAGATTGTGTTGTTGGCAGGAACATAGTAAACCTTTTTTGAATACGAACCGTTTTGATTCTACCTTAGAGCTTAGAAAATAGCTGGCAATCCAGCATCAGATGGTTAATAATAATTTTTTAAATCTTTGTGGAAAAACTAAAAAGTCTAAACAAACACTGCTTCATATGATGTACATTATCGGGAATAATTTCGCCGTTCTGAAAGTTTGTGGTAAGGTTAATTTACAATTATATAATTGGAAATATGCAGTTTTGTAGAAGTCAAATTGGAGAGGAAAAAATCCCATGACTCACCCATTTATTGAACATTTACTCAAAGACCATGAAAAGCAGCGTCAATTGGCTGATAAGCTTATCAAGTCAATAACGGCTGAAGATAAAGAGAAATATCGGCAAGAATTATATGATGCACTTTACCCCCATGTCGAGGGGGAGGATGCTTCAATTTTCTCGTATCTGATGGACGCAAATGATGAAGCACGCGCAGGGGCATTAGAAGCAATGCAAGAGCATCATGTCGACCGGATCCTACTGGATGAATTGATGGCGCTTGACCTTGAGGACGAAGTTCTAATCGCCAAAGCCAAGGTTCTGGCTGAGGTCAATAATCATCACCTGGACGAGGAAGAATCAGAGCATTTCCCACGCCTGGTCGCCCTGGCAGATGAAGAAAAATTAGATGAATTGTTTGAAAAATACGAATCAGCAGAACACGAGTTTGAAGGGCATTAAAGTTCCAATCGCACTGATCTCGTTTATGCAATGGTTTGCAGATTGATGGTCAAACAAAACAGTGATTTTTTATGCTTCTTATGAGTCTGGTTGAGCCGTGTAAATTTGATTACTTATCTCGGGCCTAATATCCACGAGTGATGTTATTAAGTCTGACATGAAGGATGTAAAAATTTAATTTAAAAAGGGAAGCTGTTGCTAGCTGCCCTTTTTTGCTTTTGAGATGTGATTTATTCCCCAATGATCTTGACAAGCACCCTTTTTCGGCGGCGTCCGTCAAATTCGCCGTAGAAGATCTGCTCCCAAGTGCCGAAATCAAGGTGACCTTCGGTGACTGCCACCACAACCTCGCGCCCCATGACCTGCCGTTTGAGGTGGGCATCGGCATTATCTTCACCTGTACGGTTATGCCGGTATTGGTCAATTGGGGCGTGGGGTGCCAATCCTTCCAGCCACGCCTCATAATCCTGGTGCAAACCGGATTCGTCATCATTGATGAACACCGATGCGGTGATGTGCATTGCATTCACCAGGCATAAACCTTCCCGAATCCCGCTTTCAAGCAGAGCTTCACGCACCTGGGGCGTGATGTTGATGAAGGCTCTCCGTGTGGGAACATTGAACCAGAGTTCTTTTCTGTAGGTTTTCATTGCGCTTCCTTTCACCTGAGGATGGATTTCTGCTGATATCATCCTACCAGAACGCGCAAGCGGTTATCGATCAATTTTGAAAGATGCCATCATCGCATCCAGAAGATCAATGCTTGGATTGAAGCTGGTACTATCTTGCGCTTCCATCCAGGTAATCGTATCAGAGATATACGTATCCCAGTTTTCCTCGAAGGCAAACCAGTCATTAATCTGTCCCTCTTCGGGCAGACCGGGGTGGGAAATCGGAAGAATCGCACTCAGGTAATACTGTCCATCGCTCGTGATCCCCTGATAGGTATAAAACAGGTTGTTGTTGTCAACAGGATAGAGTGCCTGCCCATACATGGTTAAAAAACGAACGCCTGAACCATTTTGAAAGTCAAAGTAACCCACAAAGGCAGAAAAAACCTGTGCAGCATTCCACATCGGAAGAAATGGGATTGAGCTTGGTGAACCGCCTGCGGGTCGGCTGATCAGGGTCTGTTTGAGATTGTCAATAATATTTCCAGCATAGGAGCTGATCGCTCGATATTCCTCAACAGGATAAACCCTGATGATCGGTTCATGGAACCGATCTTGAAGTGCGTATGCATTAAAATCAAACTCGAAATGGGTTGGATAAGTCTCACCTGGCATATAGTCTTCACCAAAATTTTGCTCCGGGACCGTGCTAGGGAAAACACCCCCTGCAATGCTGGGGTCAAATGAAAAACTGATCCCCTCATAGGTGATATCAGGCTCTTCCTCGACGACTTCTGGAGGAGGGTTTGTTGCCACTTCCTCGTTTGCTGGTTCCAGCGGTTCGATTTCCTCGGTTGGTTGAGCTGGTTCTGGTTGGACCTGGTTTTCTAAAGCAATTTGTGTTTGCTGGATTGAAACAAGGGTTTGTTGAATGCTTATTTCGTCACTTTCATCAGTTTCAACCACAGTTCCTAATGAGCACGCAAGGGTTACCGATAATGACATGATCAGGGAGAGGATAATGAACTTTTTGGAGGGGAATTTGTTTTTCATGATTGCTCCTTTCAATGAAAACACAGTTTTGTTCCTATTGATATTAATTATAATGAGTTTTTGTCAATCTAACGCCAGTTTTTTATAAATGATCTATGAAAATGATCTTTTCGAAATTGAATTTCTTGATTTCCGTT
>DAINBD010000107.1:0-4386 GCA_036733105.1 Candidatus Brevefilum sp.
ATTGCTGATCCCACCCATGTTTTGGCGTGAATTGCGCAATTTCTCCACGGGCTCAGTGTGTCTTGTGCTCGCGTCACAACCCTTTGATGAGGAAAACTATATCCGGGATTACGAGGATTATAAAAAAACCGTTCGAGGGATATAGACATGAAGCGAATTCCATATCTTGACCTTAAACAAGCCAATCAACCGTTAGAAGATGAGCTATCAGATGCATTCCAACGGGTTCTTCATTCCGGATGGTTCATCCTGGGTAAAGCTGTGGAAACGTTTGAGGAGGATTTTGCAAGCTATATCGGGACGAAGTATTGCATTGGCGTCGGAAATGGCTTAGAAGCCTTGCATTTGATCCTGAGAGCATACGGTATTGGTGATGGCGATGAGGTTATTGTCCCATCAAACACCTATATTGCCACCTGGCTCGCAATTACATACAGTGGTGCAACGCCCGTACCGGTTGAACCGGATCCATCAACGTACAATCTGGACCCGGATAGAATTGAAAGTGCAATAACAGGAGCAACACGAGCCATTTTACCCGTTCACCTGTACGGTCAATCTGCTGAGATGGATCCGATCATTGAAATCGCCGAACGCCATTCGCTGGTTGTGATTGAAGATGCCGCCCAGGCACAAGGGGCTGCTTATCTTGACAGAAAATGTGGTAATTTAGGGCATGCTGCCGGGTTCAGCTTTTATCCAGGGAAAAACCTGGGTGCTTTGGGTGATGCAGGTGCTGTCACCACGAACGATGATGCACTTGCCAGCAAAGTCCTAGCCCTGAGAAATTACGGCTCTCAAAAGAAATACCATAACGAGGTCCTCGGATTCAACTCCCGCCTTGATGAACTTCAGGCAGCGTTTCTAAGCGTCAAATTACCTTATTTGGATGGCTGGAACGCACATCGAAGAAAAATTGCCTCTTTTTACTCGGAGCAATTGAGCAAAATCCCAAGCCTGACCATCCCGTTTGTTCCGGATCGGGCAACATCCATCTGGCACATTTACCCTCTTTGCACTGAAAAACGTGATCAGCTTCAAGCATTCCTTAAGCATAACGGGGTTGAAACACTCATTCATTATCCGATTCCACCTCATCTTTCAAAGGCTTACGCATTTATGGGTTATTCCGAAGGCGATTTCCCCATCGCTGAGAGGATCGCCAAAACAGAACTGAGCCTGCCGATTGATCCTGATTTGACCCTTGAAATGGCTGAATATGTGGTCCAAAAAATTCAAGAATTCTTCTCCAACCAGTAACGATCTTTATCATTGATTTTGTTCATTGAAAAAAATGATGAAAAACCGTAAATTTATCAATAAAATAAGCTCATGGGGTTGGAGCCTGCCCATCCTTTTCGTTTCCTTGGTATTTATTCTCGATCCCAGATTCTTCACGTCACCTCCCCTGAGAAGTGATGACTGGAATTGGCTTGTCGAGCCGCAAATTTTCGATCCGCTAAAATGGATCAATCTTGCAGACCGCCGTCCCTTGATCTCCTTCCTGTTTGCGATAGCAACACCATTATTTGGAATGAATATTATGTGGTATTACATTCTTAATTGGCTGCTGCTATTCACCACTGGCCTTGTTTTTTACAAGATCATTCAAAACTCATTTCCTAAATTCCCTTGGCTTGCCCTTCCAACATCCCTGCTGTTCTTGATTTATCCGGTCAATTACGCAAGAACCTGGTTGATCCTTTCACCGATCACACTTTCACTCTTATCGGCATTGTGTGCGATCCTCATGCTGGTATCCTACTCAAAATCCGGCAAGATTGGCTTTCTGATATTTGGAAATTTCCTGCTCTTATTTTCTCTTGGCATTTATGAATCAAGCTTTGGAATCATGATGCTTGCGGCACTACTTCTTTTGATTATTCCTCGTGATATTCCAAAAAAGCAGCGAATTTGGATGGGGATAACATTGCTGACTGGTGCTGCATTCCTGGTCTGGCGTTTATTCCTTCAGCCGGAGATTTTCGGTGTCCACGATGAATACCTGTCCAACGTAAACCTTTCAATTTCTACGATCTTCCTGAGATATGCTCAAGGCTTTTTTATTTTCTTGTTCAATTGGATCGGTCCACTCCTTTTCGGATTTGGCGACCGTAAATATTATGTCTTTGTCGGGATCATTGTCCTGATCTCCCTTGTCGTCGTCCTCATTCTCCCTAAGATGGTTAAAAGAGCAAAATCAAACCTTGAATTTCCTTATTCCGAGAGAAAGCTACAAATTCAATCCTTATTAAAAATCACATTAGTAGGCTTAGTGTTTTGGGCAGCAGGATACATTCCTGTCATCAGTATCTACCAACCCACCTTCTATGGAGATAGTTCCCGTGTGAATTATTCATCAATTCCGGGGGCTGCCCTGGCGTTGACTGCGGGGATTGCCTGTTTAATCACGTTGATCGTTCACAAAAGGCAATTTATAGGTCGAATCCTGATCTGTGCCATTATTCCCCTGGTCATCCTGGGAATGACTTTTCAAGTTGTTTCTCAAAATGAAAGAACCCGGATCTGGGAGACCAATAAGGACTTCTGGCAAGCGATGTTCAAACTGGCGCCAGATTTTGAAGATAAGACCATCATCGTGATTGCCATCCCGGGTTATGATGATCTGGCACCTTTTGAAATGCTACCCTTTTTTGGAGATTGGGAAGCTCAATCCGCCCTGCGGGTCTTATATCATAATCCGACCTTGTTCGCAGAATACTATTACCTTGATTTGCCCAATCATCCTGATAACTGGTCACCAGTCGAGGTGGATTATGCTCGCTATGTCTTCGTTCGTTATGAACCGCAAACCTCCTCATTGGTATTGGTGGCTGATCCGAAAGGCTTGTTCTCGATCCCTTTTGAGGTTACAGGTTATGAACCAGAATTGCGGGTGATTGATAGCCAACCGGAAACCGGAAAATATCGCTTTTTGATCAAATAGCCCACCAACTGTGAGAGATGCCAGTGATCAGCACGAACAAATCGAGGATCCCCCATCATATATTAAAAAGATCAGGTTAAAGCCAATATTATGCTAGAATTAACGTATCACCGCAGAAACAAAGTGTGAGCGTCAGGTTAACTTTATTTTCTGGAAATGTGTTTATAAAGAGAGGGTGTAACCATGTCTAAGAAAACCATCGGTCTAATCTTGATCATCGGAGGTTTAGTATTTTCAATCCTTTCATTGGTTGCCGACCTGATCGGGATCGGGTCCTACCCCGGCATGAACTGGGCACAAATCACGGGTACAGCCATTGGTCTGGCGGTGTTTATCTTTGGGTTATGGTTCAGAAATGCCAAACTGGACAGCAAAGAATAACCCACGAGTTATCTTTCGAAGCTTTTAGGACTTTAATTGGGATTAAAACTCTTTACTTATTTCTATCCTGAAGACCACATTCAAACACACAAACCTATCTCCGATAGGATTCCATAATTTAAACAAAGAACCGTCCTTACTTCAACAAGGACGGTTCTCTTCTTTACCGATCGTTCCCTATACAAAAATCATGATCGGGTATTCAAGCGTTTCTTTGACTTTTTGCATGAATCGTGCTGCAGGTGCACCATCAATGATGCGATGGTCAAAAACCAGGCTCAACGTGACCAGCTTGCGGATGGCGACTTCACCCTGGAAAGGCACAACCTTATCAACAATCCTGCCAATGCCAAGAATTGCCACTTCGGGTAAGTTAATCACTGGTGTAAAGGCATCGACATCAAAGTTTCCCAGGTTTGTGATTGTGAAGGTTCCACCGGACAAATCCTCCGGAGAGATTCGACCTGAAAGCGCACGATCGACCATAGACCGGAAATCGCTTCCAAAATCCTTTAAATCCTTCTTGTCCGCACCTTTGATAACCGGGACAAGCAATCCCCGCTCCGTGTCCACAGCAACGCCAAGGTTAATTTCATCCAGGTGTTCAATCTGGGATCCATCAGCGCTCAGACGTGCATTCATGTAAGGGAAGGCTCTCAGCGTTCGGGCAACGATCAGCCCAATCAGATCATTGTAGCCTGGTGTAAATCCCCAGGATTCTGATTTCTCCGCCTTCAGCCGCTCACGAAATGCAACCAGACTGGTCGCGTCGGCTTCGGTGACTAAAGTAACCCGCGAAGTGGTATGAACACTGGCAGACATCCGATCGAAGATCAATTTTCGCACACTACGCAGAGGTTTTACCTCGCTCACCTTCAGATCTGCATAATTGATCTGCGGTGGCTGAGCTGGTGAAGATGATGCGGCTACTGGAGAGGATAACCTCCTCCGGATGGCATCTTCAACATCGCTCCGTGTGATAACGCCTTTTGGACCCGAACCTGCCAGATCGGAAATATCCAATCCAACTTCCATTGCTAGCTCGGCTGCAATCGGTG
>DAINBD010000108.1:0-4317 GCA_036733105.1 Candidatus Brevefilum sp.
AACCCTGTGATCTCACCCGCAGTTGCACCTGGTCGACAGCTATTACGAACAAGTTACATGGCGACCCACACAGACAGTCAAATGGATCAGATTCTCTCAGTTTTTGAAAAAGTTGGAAAACAATTAGGATTGATCTAAACTTAAAAACTTGCTGATTTATTACTTATTACAATTAAAAAAGACCTCCGATGATAAATGAACTCGGAGGTCTTTTCTTGATGCGTAAGGATTACGGATTTTTCCAGTATCTGATTTGATCCACCCAGACGGTCAGATCCTCAGTATTCGTTCCGCCCACAAAAACACCAAAGCTGCCATCCAGGTAAACATTGTCGGTGATTTCTTTCACCTTCTCGCCGTTGATATACAGAGCTAGGTCGCCATCCTTAGCCATAACACCCAAGGTATTGTCAGCCTCTTCTCCGGTGTTAATCGTATCGCTGTCCGTCCAATTTACGAGCGAGAACATAGTTTGGCCGTCCCACCTGCGTAAACTGTAACGTCCGTCACAAGTGACCCCAAACAGGTAACCCTTGTTGGCATTCGAAGATGCAGGTACTCGGAACATCAAACCGAAATGATCACTGCCAGAACACTCTGATGACTGTAATTTGATCTCAAGATAGAAATCTTCAAGGAATGGCCATGAGAGCCGCCAGCCATCCAATTCCGTTTTTGATGTCAATTTGAGATAACCATTTTCAAACTTGATGGTTGTGAATTCGTTATAACCCGTTGGCCAGTTATCGCCGTTATCCATGGGATCAACCCAGTCGGGTTGTCCCAATGTAAGAACAGGATCTGTGTCAGCGAGGGTTGCTGTTGGAGTCGGTTCAGGTGTTGACGTAGGCGCTGGCGTATCGGTCGGCTCTGGCAGAGCAGTTTCCGTTGGCTCTATTACTTCCTCTGTTTCTTGAACTTCCTCTGTTATCTCTTCTTCTGGTTGTGTTCCTTCGGGCACTTCGGTTGGTTCTTCCGCTTCTACCTCAACAGTTGCAGAGGGTTCAATTTCAACAGGTGTCCCTGTGAGGATGCGTGAAATCTCTGTTGCCATCGCATCATCTTGCTGGTCAGGCGACACCGTTCCGTAGCTGGGGAGGTTGCAACCAGAAACGACAACTGCTAAAAGTAAAAATGTTATGATTGTCCACTTTTTCATATGTTACCTTCCGTTTCTTTAGAAAATTCATGATTTGCAGATAAAAATGGTGTAAAGATCAAAGAAATTTCCTTTTCTTTGATTTTAGCACGTTTTTTCTCTTTTTTTAATTTTACGTGCAAGTTTTTTGCCAAATAGTGAAAAGCCATTCTTAAAACATGCGACATGGTACAATCGGATTGGTCATGGATTTGGCCTTTTATTCTTCTTGTCTAAATGAGGAGCTTTCCATTTGGAATCCCTAACGGCATTATTTACGATTCTTTACATTTTTTGGCCGTTGATTATCTTTTTCGGGATCAAGGTGTTGTTCAAAAAGGGGGAAACTCTATCTGCGAGGTTTAGAATGAGCCTTGTCCAGATATTTGTAGGCTGGATCATCTGGGCATTTTTCCTGGTTATTATTTATTGGCAGGGAAAAAAGCCCATAGTGTTCATGCCTATTACGCTTGATCATCTCCTTTTTGGAATATTAGGATTGATTTCCGGAAGTGTTACCGTAATTTGGATCTATCGAAATTTGTACGATCGCAGAAACCGGCTGTTAGAGACTCAACAATTAGAGGATTTGTTGACGCTTACGCCGGATCAATTTGAAAAATTGATCAAGGATTTGTTTGAGGCTTATGGATATCAGGCAGACTTATCTGGTGGAAATGCCGATCATGGAGTGGACGTGATCGTCTCAGGTGATGAAGACGATAAATGGGTGGTTCAGTGCAAACGGTACAGCGGCTCTGTTGGAGAGCCGATTGTTCGGGATCTTTACGGCACGATGCTCCATGAAGAAGCTCAGCGCGCTTACCTGATCACAACAGGGACATTTACCGCACAAGCCAAAGAATGGGCTTTGGGCAAACCGATCGTGCTTTATGACGGTGAGAGCTTAATCAAACTTATTCGACGTACGCAAAAACGAATTTTAAAAAATACGATCTGATCAGTTACCGTGGATGTGATCAGCAATTTGCTGGAGTAAGCGCTGAACCTGGATACCGTGTGCCAGATCTGGAATGACATCAGTTCCTGATTCACCACCGACAAAAAGGTAATGATTGTGAACAAGCGCACGTAACCAGCCTGATGGCAAGTAATCGGATGGGAATTTTGAGGCAGGCGTGTAATCACTATTGGTCTCATACCTCCGCCAACCTTCTCCCGGGAGATATGTTTCATATATCTCGGGATTCTTGGTATTAAACAGAAAGGCACCATTTGTTCCATAAATTTCCAGGGAGAATTGATCGCCAGTTCCAGCAGATACTCGGCTTGCCAAAAATGTTCCAACTGCACCTGAATGTTGATCCTCCATTATCGCAGTGACACATAAATCGGCGTCATCAGGTATATCGGGAAAATTGCCGCTAATCGCTGCATCGCGTATTTGTAATGAATCCCCCAAAAAAGCTGTCAGCATGCTGAGTGAATGTGAACCAAGATCAACAGCCGCTCCGTCAACCGGGCAGGGTTCAAAGCGGTTTTGGCGCATTTGACGATAATCATAATTAAGATAACTGCTGTGAAGGTATTCCGCGCGAAAGTGAATGGGTTTACCAAAAACACCGCTCTTCCATTGAGAAAGGGCTTTTCTGATAGGTGATTTTTGCAGAAATTGAAATCCCACCATAATGATCATTTCTTGGGGCAAGTTCATGAGCGACTCTAATTCAATCAGATCCTGGCGTGATGCGCCGATCGGTTTTTCAACATAGATCCGCTTCAAATTGGGGAGATTGACAGCTTTCAGAAGCTGCGGGGTATGGGTTGAATTTTTACCCAGGATGTACAGGGCATCCAGATCATCGCGCTTCCAAATCTCTTCAGGTGGCACGGCTTCAGAAAAGCCAAAACTATTCGCAAAGGATTCCCGATGATCGGGGTTAGGTGAGGCAGCAACGACCTTTAGTATCTTAGGGGCATCTATATAATAATATTTAAGGGCATCCAAAGCATAGGCATGCGATCGAGCGATGCTTCCAGTCCCCAAAAAACCGACGCGAATGGCTTTATTCATTTTCACACTCCTAGTATCTCAATTATGCAAATTATGGAAATTATACCGGAAAACAAAGGAAAAAATTTCCGAGACCATTATTATCGATTGTTTTTTCCTAATTCAAACAGAATCCAATAATTGAGCCGATAAGATAAACGATGATCATTCTGAATAGGAATTAGCTCCATTCACCTGAAATTTGCTCAGACATTTCGTTTGACACCGATAAAAAGGGCGAAGGTAGCAAGAAGGACGAACCCACCAGCAAGAATGCCAATAATTTTGATGGCGCTCAATTTAGGTTCGGTAACTTCTGATAACATCTGGGCAGGTGTACGCTTTAGAATAGGTTTGAGTTCTTCTAACTTTTCATCTTCAACTTTTGGCTCAGAGATGTCATTGGTATTTTCTAACATTTCTTCTTCATAAAGCCACACCACAGCCTGATCAAACCTTTTCGCCCATTCATCACGCGTACCTGACACACCTTCAACAATCTGGAAATAAATATTCGCTTCCGGTACCTGATTTTTTATGAGCGCTTGATAAAGCGTTTGAGCACCTTCAAGATATGCCTGGGGATAGGTTATTCGGTTACCTTTAGCATCTTTGATGGGGGGGCGGTTTCCGCTGGCTTCATCCGTGCCAACGTCAATGTAGAATTTAACATTGTCTGGCATTGGGTTGTTGTTGATGTATTTGATCATGCGGTTATTGGAAAGCCAAATACCACCGCCTTCAGCAAGCCAGACAGTGGGCGAATTAGACATCACTTTTGAAAATGTGTCAGGGTACTTAAACCCTGCTAAGAGCGGGATGAGACCCATTCTACAAAAGCCGCCAATCGCTGTAAATTCACGGTCAGGTAAGGTCCTGTAGCTTGCATCGATTTTTGGTTTTAAAGTTTCAACAATGAAGTTAATAAATTCAAGACCCTCTCCACCTTCAACTGGCGCGCTGTTACTTTCCTTTACCCAATCGTTCATATTTTCATTTTTCCACGGGGTGTATTCACTCCAGGGAATATCGAAATCATGTTCGATCCCAACCACGATCATTGGATCAAGAATGCCTTGCTGGGTGAGCCTTTCTAATGTTTCATCAATAGCATAGTCGCCAATCCCTCTCTCAGGTGGATTGAATAAGAATTCGCCGTCAAGAA
>DAINBD010000109.1:0-4278 GCA_036733105.1 Candidatus Brevefilum sp.
GGCATCACCATGAAGGGTATGGTGGTGTTAGGGCGGACAAAGCAGTTGTATTCTTCGCCCTTTGCGGCTGCATGCAGCATTTCTGGACCGTAGTCGCTTGTTCCGCCCGTGGGGATCGTTTCAGCACTGATCAAGCCTGGAAAACGGATGGAACGGAAATCAACAGTCTCGGTATTGCCGCAATCAGCAGCCAGCTGGCGATAATAGGAGTTGTAATACCGCCCAAGGTGCTCGCAATAGAGCTTGTTGCATCCATACATCGTGGTCGGCGTGTTGTATTCTGCTTCATGCATCAAGCCGGCATCCGCTTTTTCTTTGAGTGTTGGTATGCCGTAAGCTGCAATCGAACTTGGGTAGATGAATTTGACCGATGTGCCCTGCCACTGTGATTGTTCAACAGCAAGCCTGAGAAGATTCAGAGTGCCTTCAACATTGATACGATGGGCGGTCTCGGGATTATATTCTGCCTTTGTAGATAAAATCGAAGCCAGGTGAAAAATTGTGCTGATTTCATGCTCCACGACCAGACGCCCTAAAAGCATTTGGTCAAGGACATCCCCAACGATATAGGTTTTGCATAAGTGACGGAGATCTTTATCCATGGGGACAACATCAAGGGCTACAATTGTGTCCTGGCTTTTATGAGCTAGGTATTGAATCAAACCATGCCCGATTTCTCCATTTGCCCCTGTGATCAAGACAACTTTTTGGCGCATTTACTCCTCCTATGGTGATGGTGAGATCAAATCCATGTGGATTGCTTTTATTGTATCAAATCTAACTAAATTCGGGGTATTGTTTATTCGTAAAAAACTTGCTGTCCTCAATCGCCATCCAGAGATAATGACACATTAATTCTTCGAATACTATCTGTCGAGAGGTGCGATATCATCATAACTATGACGCTCATATTGTCTTTTGGGCGATCGTTGTCCAGCCTGATTGCCCGGCTTAAGAGGGATTCGGCAATCTGGCGAGCGCTTAAGTTCTGGTCATAGATCAATGATTCAATCACAGTACAAATGTCGACTTCCTGGGATTGATTTTTGCCTGCGTTGAAGACACCATCAGAAAATGCAACGATTGCCATATCAGGTTCGATTTGCAATTCGATAATGGAGGGTTTGACGTTTTCCCTGCCGCCAATGGGTTCGCTTGGCGTGCTCAGGCAATCAACTTTATCATCATCAAATAGGAATATCGGAACAGGTGAGTTGCGTGAAATGATGATGCGATTGGTTTGGAGATCCGCACTGACCACATTCATATTTGCCTGAACGCGACCATTGAATTCTGAGAAGATTATATCGGAGGCCGTTCGAATGGCAGCACCATCATTTAAACCAAAGCTAATCTGTTCAATTACTTTATGGCTAACAAGATTTGAGATGGATTTCTTATTAATGCCATCAATTTGCCCATCACCCAGCACGATCGAGATGCCCCCATTCAAACGTTCGATAACCTCAACCGTATCACCGCTGTTTTCATTCCCATATTTATCAATTTTTACAATCGCAAGTTTTAGTTCCATACCTCAATTTTACTTGAAATTTCTTAATTTGAATCTAAACTGTTCAATCTTTTTACACATAATTTTAATTAACCTCTGTGGTAGGATGATTTATAATGGTTGATGTCTTGGAGTGAACCCTGGTGCATGGGTAGGAGAAATAATTCTTTATGTCAATATTAAATGCGAAATTTAAATCAAAATTTTTAATCACGGTAATTTCACTCATCTTTCTTGGCTTATCAGCGGGCTGTAAAAATCAAACGCCTAACTTTCCTGAGGGGACAGTCTCAACGTTAACGGAGTCTCCGGTTCGGGTCACTTCAACTTCACCAGCCCAGCCTGATGGCGATACAATTTCAAAAATTCAAGGGGCTGCTCACATCTCTCCATATCGGAATCAATTCGCAGAAGAGGTTCAAGGGACTGTGACAGTTGTCCGTTCAAACGGTTTTTACATCCAATCCGCTCAACCTGATGATGATCCTGCGACATCAGAGGGGTTGTTTATTTTTACTGAATTCGTTCCATCTGTCCGAGTTGGGGATTCGGTTTCTTTATCCGGCAGAATCGTTGATTTTATCCCTGGCGGCGGTTACGGCAACCTTTCAATAACCGAAATGGAAGATCCGGAAATCACGGTATTATCCAGCGGAAATCCGCTTCCAATCCCGATCATCCTTGGTGAAGGAGGACGAACCCTCCCATCTGAGATCATTGATGATGACACCAACGGTTTCGTTTCTGATAAGGTTCTATTTGATCCTGAAAATGATGGGCTGGATTTTTATGAAAGCCTCGAGGGAATGCTGGTGCAGGTCAATGATGCCGTTGTGGTAGGTCCAACAAATCAACACAAGGAAATTGTCGTCATTGGGGATGAAGGACGACTCGCCAGTTTGCTAACCCCTCGGGGAGGCATCGTTTTGCAAGCGCATGATTTCAACCCTGAACGGATTGTTTTAGACGATCTGCTGGTTGAGCTGCCTTTTGTCAATGTCGGTGATTTTGCCTCTGAACCGATTGTCGGGGTCATGGATTACGATTATGGAAATTATCGTATCCTAGTCACGCAGCGGCCTGACTTTGAAAAAGGGGGGTTGGCTCGGTCGGAATCGCTGGAACCGGCTGATCAAGACCAGCTGAGGGTCGCAACAGATAATGTGGAAAATTTATCCGCATTACAGAAACAGCGGATTAATATATTGGCGGGACAAATTGTGGATGACATGGGCTCACCGGATATTATCGCACTTCAAGAGGTGCAGGATAATGATGGCAATGAAGGACAGCGCGAAATCTCAGCTGACCAAACTTATCAGGGCATCATCGATGCGATTGTAAAGATGGGTGGTCCGCGTTATGGCTTTACCGATGTTGACCCGATCCCGGAAGTGGATGGGGGTATTCCCTTTGGGAATATCCGGGTTGGTTTCCTTTACCGGTTGGATAGAGGTCTCACTCTTGTGGCGGCACCTCGAGGTGATGCAAAAACTGCGGTTCAACTATTCGACGATGGCAAAGGTCCTAAGTTGTCCCATAACCCGGGGCGGATCGACCCGACGCACCCCGCCTTTTACGGAAGCCGTAAATCGGCGGTCGCCGCCTTTGATTACCAGGGTCAAATAATTTTTGTGGTCAATAATCATTTTGTCTCCAAAGGTGAGGACCGTCCCTTATTTGGTGAATTTCAACCGCCCCTTCTTGATTCTGAATATCAGCGCATGAACCAGGCACAGGTCATTCATGATTTCGTTGCGGATCTATTGGAGATCGATCCAAATAGCCGGGTGATCGTCCTGGGCGATTTAAATGATTTTCAGTTTTCTGCGCCAATAAATCTATTGGAAGGTGAAATACTCAAAAATTTAGTGGAAACCCTTCCGCTCGAAGAACAGTATTGTTACAACTTCGAAGGTAACAGCCAGATGTTGGACCAGATGCTGGCGAGTGAGAGCCTTTCAAAAAGGTTGATTTCGATGGATATTTTCCATCTTAACAGTGAATTTAATTTTGATCAGCAATTTAGTGATCATGACATCCTGATCGCTACCTTTGACTGGAATTGAGATGAATCGAATCCTGAAGAGTTTGATTAGGTTGATTATCATTGCCATTATGCTGGCAGGCTGCCAGAAAACCAGTGATCCGCAGTCATTGGTCAAACCTGAACTGCCCTCGTCCGTGAAAATTCTTGCGGAAAGCCAGGTGCAGGAAATCACGTTGCTTGGGCCAGCATCTGAAGCCCATGCGGAATTTTCGGGGATGGCCTGGTGCGGATCAAATTTGGTCTTGCTCCCGCAATACCCACATAAGTTTGGTGAAGATGGATCCGCCAACCTGTTTTCAATCCCGGAATCAAGCTTGAGGAAATTTATTTCGGGTGAAATTGAAAATGGTATTCAGCCCGAGCTGATCCCCTTCCAGACCGAAGGTATTGAAAAATTGATCAAGGGCTTTGAAGGATTTGAGGCGATTGTTTTTACTGAAGAAGGGTTCTATGTAACAGTTGAAGCCCGAGATGGGGGTCAGATGGCGGGATATCTTTTTGCTGGAAGCGTTGAGGGAAGCTGTGAAAGGCTGGTTTTAGACGCAGAAAGCATGCAAACATTGCAGCCGCAGGCAGCGATTGGGAATAAGTCTCACGAGACCCTTATCATTTTTGGTGACAATCTTTATGCGATTTACGAAGCTAACGGCATCAATGTCAATCCTGGGTCTGTTGTGCGAGTTTTTGACAAATCTTTACAATCACGATCAGAAGT
>DAINBD010000110.1:0-4213 GCA_036733105.1 Candidatus Brevefilum sp.
AGTTCGTTTTCGGGAATTTTTCATTAAAATGCGCAGATATTGTATAATGCTTTTATGTTCTTTTTTGTAATTAGGCGGTCAATCCAACCCGAATTGGATCCATAAGGACACCGATTGATATGAGAGTTTTAGGTGTAGATCCAGGTGATAAACGGATTGGGCTTGCGATCAGCGATCCAACCGGGACAATATCACGACCTTTGTTCGTGATTGAACATCAATCAAGGAAGGAAGACGCCCAACAGATCGTGAACATTGCAGATCGTGAGTGTGTTGATTTGATTGTTGTGGGTTGGGCCTTGGATTCCGAAGGGGAAGTCGGGTACCGGGCAAGAAAATCCAAACGGTTTGCAGACGCCGTCCAATCAATGACAAACCTGCCGGTGAAAATGTGGGATGAAAGTGGAACCACTCGGGCGGCTGTTCAAAGCCGGATCGAGATGGGTGTCTCCCGGAAAAAGCGGCGGGGACATCTTGATGAGATTGCAGCAAGCATCCTTTTACAGGATTTTCTGATAAACAATACCGATTGGATTAAAAACGAGGACAATAGTGGCACGCACTAAAAAGAAACGAAGCATTTTCATCCCGGTTTTTGCTGCACTCATCATCGTTGCTTGTCTGCTGGTCGTGGCAGGCTTTTTTGGGGTTAACTCAGCTGTGATCAAGCAATTTGGACAACCCGATCCCAGCCTGAGCACCGTCCAGCGCGTTATTTATCCCGTTGAGTTGTTTATGAACCGGGATCAGCTAACCTCTGCCTTAAATCCAGGGAATGATGAACAGATTTTTGAAATTGGTCAGGGTGAATCAGTATCAATGATCTGTTTGCGTTTGGAACAGCTGGGATTGATCGATGATGCGGAGTTAATGCGGATCTACCTGGTCTATTCCGGTCTTGATCGTCAGCTCAAATCCGGTCAATTTCGATTGAACACAACGATGTCGCCTGTGGAGATTTCTTCACGTTTAATCGATGCTGCTTCCAAGGAAGCAATTGTTACCATTTTGCCAGGATGGCGGATTGAGGAAATTGCTGCAAATATTTCCGGTAGTGGGTTAGCAATCTCTTCTGATGAATTTATTCAGGCTGCTTATGCACCAACACCAAATATTTTGGCTTTGCTACCGTATGACAATGTCGTTTCTTTGGAGGGTTTCCTTTTTCCGGGTACCTATGTTTTCTCTCGAGATACGGATTTGGTCACAGTTATTCAAACATTTCTAAGTACTTTCAACCAAAACCTTGATCAAACGATGATCGATGGGTATACGCGGCAGGGGCTTTCGATCGAAGATGCCGTCAGTCTGGCATCGATTATCGAGAAGGAAGCGGTGATTGATGATGAAAAACCGTTGATTGCATCCGTCTTTTACAACCGTCTTGCTGCAGGAATGCGCTTAGAAACTGATCCCACCGTACAGTATGGAATTGGTTTTGATTCTGGATCACAATCCTGGTGGAAATCCCCATTGTCTTTGGCTGATCTGGCGGTTGAATCGCCGTATAATACATATATCATCTCAGGATTACCCCCGACGCCGATTTGCAATCCGGGTATAGAATCGCTTAGGGCGGTCGCTTTCCCTGCTGAGACGCCCTATTACTATTTTAGGGCAACTTGTGATGGATCGGGTCGCCATCTTTTTGCAATAACATTTGAAGAACATCTCAACAATAATTGTGAGTGATTTTTATTAAAAAGGAGGCATTATGGCTGTGTTAGGAATTGATATTGGCGGTTCAGGGATTAAAGGTGCGCCAGTCGATGTGGAAACGGGAGAATTCATTGAAAGTCGATTTCGTATACCCACCCCAGACCCTGGAACACCTGACCAGGTGCTGGAAGTGATCCGGCGCGTCGTCAAGCACTTTGAATGGGACGGGAAAATTGGTGTGGGATTTCCTGGCGTGGTTCGTAGAGGTGAGATTTGTACTGCGGCGAACGTCAGCTTGGAATGGATTGGGAAGAACCTGGCAGATATAGTCACGGAAGCCACAGGATGCACAACCATCGTCTTGAACGACGCTGACGCAGCTGGGCTCGCGGAAATGCGTTTTGGGATTGGAAAATCGTACGAAGATGATTATGTCTTATTCCTGACCATCGGCACCGGGATCGGATCAGCCCTCTTTACCAAAGGTGAGTTGTGGCCAAATTCAGAATTTGGTCATTTAAAGATCAGGGGAAAGGATGCAGAACACCGTGCAGGTGATGGTGTTAGAAAAGAAAAAGATCTCTCATGGAAGAGTTGGGGGAAAAAGCTGAGTGAGGTCTTGCAGGTTTATGAAGCGCTTCTATCGCCCGATGTGATGATCCTAGGCGGTGGGGTGAGCAAGCAATTTGATGAATATGGCAAGTATCTCAAGGGCGTCAATGCGAAGATCATGCCTGCTCAGCTCCGCAACCAGGCCGGCATCATTGGTGCAGCCATGGCAGCGGAAGAATCATTGATCATTGATTAAATCAAAAAGGACTGGCTGCATTAAGTCACCAGTCCTTCTTCGTTTTAAGCACTAAAATTACATCAAAGCATCATACCCTGTCCCTGTAGAGAAATAATCATAATTGGGCTGGATATCCTTCGTGAGATCCACTTCTTCACCTGGCTGTAATCGGCGGGTGGATTCAAGGTGGACTTCATTTCCTTCATAATCATATCCATCAAAGGGTCCATCAAATCCTGGCATTCCATCAGGCATGACCTGTACTTCACCACCTGACGCGATGAAGGCTGTTGGAACATCATCCTCGGGGTAGATGGCATGAAAAGGGCACTCGGGGATACACGCGCCGCAGTCAATGCAGGTTTCAGGATCGATATAGAACCATGGCCATTCTCCCTGGGGTTCACCGGGCACAATGCATTCTACCGGACATACAGTCACACAACTTCCTTCACGCACACATAAACTAGTGATGATATGGGTCATTAAGCCTCCTCGTGTTTGATTTATGAGATTTTAGCCGTACGAAAAACCTTTGTCAAGACAGGGAAATTGTATGTTAAGGCTTTCAACTAACCTGTAGACTGAACCTATCATTATTTAGTTGTTCCGAATTATATAGTGTTGGTGTTTCTTTCTTCAATAATGTTAGTGAGCCGTTTTCTTTTCAACATTGGAATAGGTTACAATTGATTTCCATGAACGATAATCAAGATACTGGATCAAGATTCCATCCGCTCACAATCACAACTTTGGGTATCTTATTCGTTTCCACGGCTTCGATTTTTATTCGGTTTGCTCAAGCTGAAGCTTCATCGATTGTAATCGGCGCTGCACGGTTGTTGATCGCAAGTTTGGTCCTGGTCCCAATCGCTTTGCTGCGGTTCAGAGGTGAGTTATCTATACTTAACCGGTTGGACCTCACAAGCGGCACTCTTTCAGGCATATTCTTAGCCTTGCATTTCGCTTCCTGGATCACATCCCTGCAGTTTACTTCCGTTGCCAGTTCGGTGGTATTGGTGACGACCACCCCCTTATGGGTTGCTTTGCTTTCTCCGGTCCTCCTAAAAGAACCCGTTAGAAAACCTGTCCTGATCGGTCTGTTTATCTCCCTAACAGGCACTGTGATCGTTAGCTTGGCTGATGCCTGTAATCTGATCAATGGGGATTTGCGCTGTCAGATTCAATTTTTCAGCCGGGATGCCTTATGGGGTAATTTCTTGGCATTGTTCGGCGCATGGATGGCAGCAGGGTATATGATTATCGGTCGCCAGCTTCGGAAAAAGCTCAGCACAGTGCCATATGCGGCGCTTGTTTACGGGATTGCCGCCCTAATCTTGCTGCTGTTCGTGATCTTTCGGAATGAACCAATTTTCACCTATTCTGGAAAGACTTACCTCTGGTTGTTAGCTTTGGGAATATTTCCGCAGTTGTTGGGTCATTCATTTCTGAACTGGGCGTTGAAATATATTTCTGCATCTTATGTCTCCCTAACGCTTTTGGGTGAACCGATCGGCACGATCCTATTGGCGTTCTTATTTCTAAAAGAAAGCCCCACACTCATCGAAGGAGCGGGGGCAATATTGATCATGATCGGGATCGTGGTTGGGTCGGTGAGAAGGTCGTGAACAGCTAATGAGGGGCGACTTTGCCTTCCATAGCATCCTGGATCGCTTTATGGATGGCATCCTTTTCTTCTTGGGGTAACCGTCCATAAAGGAAATTCGTTTCATGCAACCTGTGAATCAGACCATGGTCTATTGC
>DAINBD010000111.1:0-4119 GCA_036733105.1 Candidatus Brevefilum sp.
TGATGTGGACCGACTTTCAGAGAGCCTGGCGCGTTATTTTGTGGCATCCGGACTGGAAAAGGGTGATCGGGTGGGGATCATGTTGTCGAACACACCAGAATTTGTGATTAGTTATTATGGCATCTTGAAGGCGGGATGCGTTGTAATGGCACTGAATCCCGCCTATCGACCGTCCGAGGTCGCGGCACTTGCCCAAGAATCGGGTGTGAAGATTTTGATCCTGAACGCAGATGCCTATCCGGTGATGAAGGCTGTTCAGGATCAGACTCCTATCGAAAAGATAATCGTTGTTTATGGGGAGAATGCCACATTGGTACCTGGCGATATCGGGTGGGAGGATGTCCTTGATAGGGGCAACCAGGGGGGAAGGGTTGATGTTGAAGTTAGTCCTGATGACCCTGCTGTTTTTCAATATTCTGGAGGAACAACTGGAACGCCAAAGTGCGCCATAGGATTGCACCGGAATCTGGTTGCTAATGTTTTCCAGTTTGATCATTGGCTGGTCAATACGGAAGAAGGAAATGAGACGGTTTTGGTTGCCATCCCCATGTACCATGTCTATGGGATGGTCCTGGGGATGAATCTTGCTGTCAAGATCGGTGCACGGATAGTCCTGATACCTGACCCTCGAGATCTTGATCGATTGTTATCCGCAATTGAACGACATCGTGTGACATTATTTCCGGGCGTTCCGAATATTTACGCGGCGATCAATGCTTATCCTCCTGTCAAGGCAGGCGATTATGATTTGTCATCCATCAAAGCCTGTATATCCGGATCAACAACCTTGCCGGCAAATGTCAAACAAGCCTTTGAAGCCTTAACCAAAGGTCATTTGGTGGAGGGTTATGGTCTTTCCGAAGCACCTACAGCGACCCATTGTAACCCTGTTTTTGGTGAAAACCGATTAGGTTCAATCGGGTTGCCCCTTCCCAATGTAGATTGTAAGGTGGTTGACCTCGAGACAGGTATGCGTGAGTTGCAGGCTGGTGAAATCGGTGAATTGATCCTGCAAGGGCCACAGGTGATGGCAGGCTATCATCAAAAATCTGAAGAAACGCAGCTTGCACTGAGGGATGGTTGGCTCTTTACAGGCGATGTGGTTCGAATGGATGAGGATGGTTATTTTTATATCGTCGATCGAAAGAAAGATGTGATCAAGGTGGGCGGGTTTCAGGTTTGGCCAAATGAAATTGAAGCCGTGATCCGCCAATACCCGAAGGTGCTTGATGTGGCTGTTGCCGGCGTGAAGGATGAGGATGGTACCGAAATAGCCAAAGCCTGGATCGTGTTGCAAGAGGGTGCAACTTGCACGCCAGACGAAATCAATTCCTTTTGTCGTACCTTTCTCACGGGGTATAAAATCCCGAAACTTATCGTTTTCAGGGACGCTTTACCAAGGACTCGGGTAGGGAAGGTGTTGAGACGTGAGCTGGTCGCAGAAGACCTTTAGACATTTAAAAAAAAGGCTGCAAAGGAAGTATGCAGCCTTTTGATGTCAGGTCGTCTATCGATTAAGCAATTTTTTCAGGAATGCCGCCGTTCTTTTCGACTGGTGTTGGGAAAATTTCAAAGAATTGTTCGGCATTCAAAGTTTCAACCTCGAGCAATTTATCAGCGATTTGATCCAATTCCTTGCGATATTTTTTGAGGATCTCTTTCGCTTTCTCGTAGGCATCCTGAATGATCTTTTGAATGGCGGTGTCGATCTTTTCGGCGACATGTTCTGAGAAGTCTCTTTGTTCAGATATTTCACGCCCAAGGAAGACGAGTTCTTCCTTTTTACCGTAAACCATCGGGCCAAGTTCATCACTCATACCCAAACGCATCACCATCAATCGGGCGAGTTTTGTTACCCTTTCGAGGTCATTGGAAGCACCGGATGTAATGTCATTGAAGACAACATCCTCCGCTGCCCGACCGCCCAGCAGGACGATCATGTCACTCATGAGTTGATTTCGCGATTTGAGCATACGGTCTTCTTCCGGGAATGCCATGGTATATCCACCGGCTTCGCCACGGGAAATGATGGAGACCTTTTGGACGGTATCTGCTTCGGGTAGTGCATTGATTACGACAGCATGTCCAGCCTCATGATAGGCGATGATCTTTTTCTCATTTTCATTGATCAGGCGGCTCTTCCGCTCCGGTCCAGCGATCACCCGCTCTATGGCTTCCATGAATTCGGGGTGTTCGATCACACGTTTGTCGCGACGGGCTGCCAGGATGGCTGCCTCATTGACCAGGTTCTCAAGATCTGCACCTACAAAACCAGGTGTGGAGCGAGCGATATCATAAAGGTCAACATCAGGTGCCACAGGCTTTCCTTTTGCATGGACTTCAAGGATTTCCTGACGTCCTTTGATATCTGGTCTGTCAAGCACAACTCGCCGATCAAAACGTCCAGGTCGAAGCAAGGCTGGATCGAGAATGTCAGGGCGATTCGTAGCAGCGATGATGATCACATTGGTATCGGTGTCAAACCCATCCATCTCGACCAGGAGCTGGTTGAGGGTTTGTTCTCGTTCATCGTGACTGCCCCCAAGCCCTGCACCGCGATGCCGACCTACAGCGTCGATTTCATCCACAAAGACAATTGCGGGCGAATGGCGTTTTGCTTGTTCGAATAGGTCCCGTACACGGCTTGCACCAACACCCACAAACATTTCAACGAATTCAGAACCTGAAATCGAAAAGAATGGAACGCCAGCTTCACCTGAAACAGCTTTCGCCATGAGGGTTTTACCGGTGCCAGGTGAACCGACAAGGAGAACACCTTTGGGGATCCGGGCGCCTAGGGCGATGAATTTCTGAGGTTCTCGAAGGAACTCAACAACCTCCTGCAATTCTTCTTTGGCCTCATCGACACCAGCAACATCATCAAAGGTGACCGTTGGATGGTCGCCTGAAAACATTCGCGCTTTTGATTTGCCAAATGACATAGCAGCGGTGTTGCTGCCCTGTGCCTGGCGATAAATAAACCAGAACAAACCAATGAGCATTAAGAATGGGAAAACGTAACTGGCAATCGAAACAATGCTTAAGAATGGGCTGGGAAGCTTGATATCAACAGAGATGTTTTCAGCGGAAAGATCTTCAGGTGTGACACCGAGTTCAACCAGTTGAGTTACCAGGGGGGTGTACTGATCCTTGTTTGAGGTTTTGATCTCATCAGTGTTCTTATAAATGATTTCCAATCGACTTTCATCTTCGATGATGGACTTGACACGACCTTCTTTGATATCCGTGGCAAGTTGATTGATTGGAATTTGGTCTACACCTGCAGATTGTTGATTAACCGTGAAAAATACCATCGCAATGATTGCTATAAATAGCAGCATATAGATGATAAATGATTGGTTATTAGATTTCACTCATGCCTCCAAAAACGTACTTGGCTAAAATGTATATCAATTTGACGCTGGTATTATACCAATGCTAAGGTATGAATACCAGATTTAACTCAAAAGGTTAATAAATCTTTTAGATACCCAACGCATTCGCACAGCGATGGAGGTGGATTCTGTCCCTTTTGGCAGATAACTCAACTAATTTGTGCAGGGTTGTTCCGCCAACGCGGTTATGTTGTACGGGGAGATCTAAAGATGATTTGCTAAGTAATGCTTCAATTAATTCCAGAGATTTACAGCGTGAGGATAAAAATAATTCGTATGTTTCTTTGGGGTTGTATTCCCGATCGTACTCTTCTTTTGACCATATAGATGGATCTGGAGAATTGATAACCTCTTCAGGATTTGTGAGAAGGCTTTCCCATATCGGTCTGAAAAACGCTCGCTCTAGATCTGCCATATACCCCAGGACTTCAACAAAACTCAAAGCTTTATCAGATCCTTTTTGGGTGAGGGCATCGGATTCATACTGATGGAGCCAGGTATCGATGACAGCCGGGGTGGATCGCAGAATAGCAATTAAAACATCAGGTTGATTGGAAATGTAAAATCGATTGTTTTTAATTTGTTTTTCAAGAAAATTCTTTACATCGAAAAGGTCGCCTTTAGGTCGATGATTTCCATAACCATTAGAATTGATCCAAAAGGTTGAGAACCCCATTTTTTCTGTGTGTAGGAGATCATGGTGCTGGTCATCTCCGACCATCAC
>DAINBD010000112.1:0-4109 GCA_036733105.1 Candidatus Brevefilum sp.
GGTTTACCCTTTTTAGATTTAATCCAGGAAGGCAATCTTGGACTGATCAAAGCGGTTGAAAAGTTTGATTATAAGCGGGGATTCCGATTTTCAACTTATGCCACATGGTGGATCAGGCAATCCATATCGCGATCCATTGCAGACCATGGGCGCACGATCCGTATTCCTGTGCATATGATCGATCGTATCCGAGAATTATATAAAGTCAGCCATGATTTGGAACAAAAACTTGGGCACAAACCGACTGCTAAAGCAATCGCCGAAGTCATGGAGATCAACATTCGCAAAGTGCAGTGGATCATGAGGATTTCATGGTTGCCATTATCTTTGGAAACCCCGGTTGGTAACCAGGAAGAATCTGAGCTTGGGATGTTTGTTGAAGACGAAATTACGCCAACACCTATGGAATTAACTTACCAATCCATGCTTAGGGAAAAAATCGATGAGGTATTACAATCATTATCCGAACGTGAGGCGGATATTTTACGGCTTAGATTTGGTTTAGATGATGGCAGAGCCTATACATTGGAGGAAGTCGGTGAAAAATTCGGGTTGACACGTGAACGCATCCGGCAGATTGAGGGCAAAGCTCTTAGACAGCTCCGCCATCCCCACAAAGCACAGAAGCTCAAGGATTACCTGTAAAGTTTTCTCAATTGATTTTCTAATTAATTCCTTTTGAGTGAGCCAATATTACCGAGAGAAAATGGCTTCGGAAAAATATTGAAAGAATGTTTCTTATCCTGTATAATGCATACAAGATGAGAAAGCAGAAAATCATCATGTATATGCCCGGTTCACCTTTGTTATGCTTGCCAGTAGCATAACTGTGCGAATCGCGCTGCTTTGAGGAAAACGCTGGCTGAAGCCAGCTTTTTTATTATTATAATTAATGTGATCATCATCTTAGATTTACAGTCTTGATTATGGAGTGAGCTATGTCACAACCCGTTTTAGTTGCTGTTGCCTGGCCTTATGCCAGTGCTGAAATCCATGTTGGAAATATCACCGGTGCGTATTTGCCCGCGGATATCCTTGCCCGTTATCACCGTTTGCGCGGCAGGGATGTTATGATGGTTTCAGGGTCCGATTCTCACGGAACGCCTGTCACCGTCAGAGCCGATGAGGAAGGGACCACACCAGAGAACATTTACAAGCGTTATCACTCAGATTTTATTAAATTGTTCCAAGCGCTTGGCCTGACATACGATATCTTCACTAGCACACACACCAGAAATCATTTTGATGTTGCAAGAAAACTGTTCCTTTCCCTGAAGGAAAATGGTTATCTGTATACTGAATCATCGCTCCAATGGTTTTCGCTCGAGCAGGAACGTTTTCTTCCGGACCGTTATGTGGAAGGAACATGTTATTTTTGCGGAAAATCGGGTGCTCGGAGTGATCAGTGTGACAATTGTGGACATTTACTGGAGGCGGAGAAATTAATCGATCCCAAATCCAAGATCGATGGGTCCACACCGGAATTGCGTGAAACAACCCATTTTTATCTTGATCTGGAAAAACTCCAGGATGAAGTAGCTGATTTCTTGCGCGAACGGCAGGATTATTGGCGCCCTAACGTTATTCGACAGTCATTGGGGCAAATTGAATCTGAAGGGCTGCACGGTCGCCCCATCACGCGCGACCTTTCCTGGGGGATCCCGGTTCCCGTGGAAGGCTGGGATGAAAAGTGCATGTATGTCTGGTTTGAAGCCGTGATTGGCTATCTTTCCGGGGTGATTGAATGGGGTTTGTTGCATGGTGAACCGAATGCCTGGCGGCATTGGTGGACCAATCCGGAGTCGAAGACCTTTTACTGCATTGGAAAGGATAACATCCCCTTCCATGCAATCATCTGGCCGGCGGAATTACTCGGTGTGGGTGAATCATTTGATGCGAAGATGGATGCTGAGAAACCCAAACCTCTGGTTCTGCCTTATGACGTCCCAGCCAATGAGTTTATGAACCTGGAGGGAAAGAAGCTTTCGGGCAGCAAGAATTGGGCTGTTTGGGGTCTGGACTTTCTTGAACGGTATGACCCAGACCCAATGCGATACTACCTGACTGTCAATATGCCTGAAACGCGAGATTCAGATTGGGATTGGGAAGAGTTTTACCAGCGGAATAATAATGAGCTGGTTGCAACCTGGGGCAACCTGGCGAACCGGGTGCTTGCGTTTGCTTACAAACACTGGGAAGGTAAGGTGCCTGAGCCGGGTGAATTGCGTACTATGGATATTGCTTTGTTGGATACGATCAAAGAAGGTTTTATGACGGTTGAGTCCAATTTGGAGGCAGTGAAGTTACGAGCTGCTGTTCAAGAAGCGATGCGACTGGCTGCAGAGGTTAACAAGTATTTGGATACCATGGGGCCCTGGTTTGAAGTCAAGACGGATAAAAACGCAGCGGCAAAGTCGATCTACACAGCAATGCAGGCGATCGACTGGCTCAAGATCATCTTTTCGCCTTTCCTTCCTCATACCAGCGAACAATTGAATGCCACCCTGGGTTATTCAAAGCCGATTTTTGGTGAATTAAAGACACGAATAGTCGAGGATGACCTTAGCAGCCATTTGGTTATGCTCTATGACCCAGGTCAATCGCTGACAAGTGAAGGGGAAGATATGTGGAAGGCTGTGCAGCTGACACCCGGAAAGGATTTCAACCAGCCATCTCCGCTTTTTAAGAAATTGGATGCCAGCATTGTGGATGAGGAAAGAGCCAGGTTGGGGCATTAGCTGACAGCTGTACGCTCATGGCGTAAAACATAAGTTGGATGTGTTCACTTTGTTCACAGTGACAAAAATCTCTCTGATCTTCAATCCTATTGTTGCTTTAGAATGATGAGGGTTACGGCTTTAATATCCTTCCCATGAATAAGATGCTATCTGTGGGATCATGCCGGATAGCAAATAAGAATGGTTTGTCAATCATCAGCTCTTCAGGCATGGACTCTTGCATGGCGACCATCGTGGCGGCTGCTGCCTCGGTTCCTTTTTCATCCACGGTGATGGTTGCTTTGTGCAGCACATCTGAAATGAACAACCCCATGCTTTGGCTGATGCCGGAGAAGTCAGCATTTTTAAATGCCGATTGCATGCCCAAACTCTGCAGCGGTGGGATAGCATTCACGCTGGTTTCAAAATCAAATTTGGGCATTGAAAGCGCTAGCTGTGTGGTTTCCATATCATCCACAGACGCTTGCAGCTGTTCAATACTCAAACCAGCCTCAATATCCTCAAAATATCCCGCATCAGGCAGGATCACCAACATGGAGAAATCACGCGAAAGGTAAGGCAATGCCACTAACTGGAAGCCGTCTTGCTGACTGTAGGGAAGCATGGCGTTCGATAGTCTCATCATATCTACATCAATGGAATTACCATCAAGCAGGGTGAAAGGTGCTTTGCGTGTGCCGTCTTCACTGAATGGAAAAGCCCAGGAGCCTTTGAAGTAAATGGCGTTGGCAAGCACCAGACGTGTGGATGCGTCCAGCACATTGTCCGGTATCATTTTTGGAATTTTATTTTCTGTTTCGTTTGCGATCCACTGATTGATTGCTTGACGGGCAGCATCAACATCCTGTATATAATCAACTTTATGAAGCCCAGCGCCGTAATTGATCGCTAATCCATCCAAAAAAGCCTGTTCAAAATCTGCGCCCTTCTGGCTCCAAATGCCGTTGGCGATGTTTAAATTGAATGGGCTCCCTGTTTCATCCGCTGGTGGTTTGGAACCTTCAGAGGTTTCGATGGCATGCAGCAGTGCATTGAACGCTGGATGCAGTGCATCACCCAGACTGCTGAGCGAGAGCACTTGCAGCATTTCATCGCGTGTACCGCCCCGCGCGCCAGAGAGTGTCATGCTCAAGGCCCATGAAAGGCTGATAGGAGAAAAGATAATATTGTCATCCCCTGTGTTGATCTGGCGGTAAAAGTCGAGCGCAAACTGGGTGTTGCCGTCCACCAGTGCTTCCAACTGGGCTTGGTCGACTTGCGGATTATCCTCGCGTGTGAGGCTGCTTTGGTTCGTGTCAACCTCATCCGTGGGAACGCAGGCTGTTAAAAGCAATATCAACATAAGCAATATGATTGGGACCTTTTTCATCA
>DAINBD010000113.1:0-4098 GCA_036733105.1 Candidatus Brevefilum sp.
CATTCGGATGAGCGGCATGTTTGATGAAAATTATTACCTGGAAAACTACCAGGATGTGAAAGAATCAGGCATTACCCCGCTGGTCCATTTTATTAAACACGGTTGGAAAGAAGGGAGAAATCCATCCTCCTTATTCAACCCTGATCATTATCAAGAACTTCATCCTGAAATTGCCCGCATGTCAATCAATCCACTGGTTCATTTTATTCAGCTGAAGAGGAAAGAAGGAACGAAGATTAGTTCGATTTCTTCTGATCTGATTGGATATGATTATATCGATCTGTCATCTGATATTGTGCGAAGAAAACTGGTGGAAACCACAACAAAATTTCCTATAAAACCAGGTGATATCATTATTTTCCCGATCATTGATTGGGGGTTCCGTTTTCAACGCCCTCAGCAGCTTGCACGGCAGCTTGAAAGACTGGGTCACAGGATCTTTTACATCAATACGGGTCACGATGACGATCAAACCAGTATGCCCCTGATCAAAAAGCTCCATAATAATATTTACGAAATCAAACTTGTGGGCGGCCATGAGAAAATCACTCTGGAATCATCCCTGAGGGAATCGGATATTGATCAATTGGAGAAATCTATGGGGGTGTTTAATGAAAGTTTGAAGATTAATCCTGCGATCATAATGGTTGATGCGCCTTACTGGACAAGGCTTGTTGTTCGTTTGAAGGAGAATTTTGGTTGGCACCTTGTTTTCGATTGCATGGACCTTTTTACGGATTTTATTAGTGACAGCCTTGCTGATTTTACGGATGAGGAGCGGTTGTTACAACAGAGTGACCTGGTATTGACGACTTCACAACAGCTTTATGACCATGCTAAAAGATACAACCAAAATACGATCCTCGTTCCTAATGCAGCCGATTTTAAATTTTTCCATCAAGCAAAGGACCCACTGGTCAGTAACGAAATAGAACATCTCCCTCACCCTATCATTGGCTATTATGGTGCGGTTGCCAACTGGTTTGATTCCGAATTGGTCGGGCAGCTGGCAGCGGAACACCCTGAATGGACATTCTTCATCGTCGGGCATACGCACCTGGCTGATCTCCGCCCTTTTGAGAATTTAGCCAATGTCCATATTCTTGGTGAAAGACCTTATAAACAGCTAATCGGGTACCTGAGTCATTTTGATGTTTGTATCATCCCCTTCAAAAAACTCCCATTAACCCAGGCAGCCAATCCCGTCAAGCTGTATGAATACCTTGCAGCCGGCAAGCCTGTTGTTGCCTCGCAGCTGGATGAAATTTCAAAATTCAGTGAATTTATCCGGCTCGCTGATACAAATCAAGCATGGGAAGCTGCGATTCAGGAAAGCATCACAGAAGAAAAAACTGTGGAACTGCTGGAAAAGCGATTTAATTTTGCGAAGGAAAATACATGGGAAGAACGTGCTCAGAAGATTGAGAGAGCATTAAAAGACCTGTGATGCATTTACGGGGGTGTCATTCGCTTTTGTAAAACAGCGGCTTTTCAGGTGGTTTCATTCAAGGTTCTAATTCAATGTAGATGGGGCGTTCAAAGGTGATGATGCCTTGTTGTGATGGCTCAACAGGGTCACCAAACAGGTCATAGGCTGTAATAAAGGACCCGATCGCGTTAATGGATCTTGGTGAACCATCTTCAGAGAACAAGATCCATACCCGGCGGCCATCCCCGCTAAATTCAAAGATCAGAGTTTTCCCAGCCAGCCTTATCTCGTGCTTGAATTCAGTCCTGTTAAGCGCTTTGGTTAACACTTGGTACGCTTCATAGACTGGTAAAGGATGATTGGCCTCATCCAGCAATCCACCCTTTAGCCAGCCGTAACGGTCGAGATGATACCAGTTGGTCACTTTGATGCCCCTGGCGCTGTTGCGGACATATAGCCATACGAGGTATTCAGCTTTGTCCTGTTCATAGGCTGCGAGGTCATCAGACGCAGCATCATTTGGATCGATCAGCGCGACCTCCGTCAGGATGATGGGTTTTTCCACCTGGTAGGTTTCCAGCAATTTGTTAAGATAAGCCAACCTCCCTTCGACTTGCCCGCCAGAATCTGCCCACCAATATTCATTTTTCTCCATCAGGATCACACTGGACTGGCTGGGATCATAGGCTGTATAACTGTGGAAGTTAACAAAATCAAAATAGTCCCCGCCGCCCACCTTCAGAATGCCTTCGAGGAACCTGGACATCTCGCAATAGCTGTCCCCTCCGGGTTCACAGGGTAAGACCAAACCACCCAGCACCAGCTGAGCCCGGGGATTGGCTTTTTTGATGACAGGGTAAACCACTTTGAGCATTTCTGCGTAATAGTCGCCCCCGAATTCAGGATCATCCACCTCGCCCCAACATCCCAAGACGGCATCCGGGGCATAGACCCGGGCTCGTGCCTCATCCGGCTCATTCCACAGCTCAAAAAAATTCACATTATAGGGTTCAACGCTGTACTTTTCGACCAGCTGTCCCATAAAACTGGCAAAATAATCGAGGTATTCTTCGCCCATCGGTCCGCAAAAATAACCCTCATATTTTTGCGCCCATGTGGGTGTGCTGCGTACGATCAGGATCAGTTCCATCCCGGCATGGCTGACAGCGATCATCTCGGTTTCGAGTTCTTCATCAGCGATGAATTCGTCTGGACCATTTGGCTGATAATCGGACCACAGCAAGGCGTTATATCGAAGCCAATGAATGTTTGCGTCAACCGCTTTTTCGAGGGTGTCAAAATCATGCAGCTCCACACCAAAGGCAGACTTATCCCCGAGGAGATGTGCCATCGATATTTCGCTTGTTACCTCTACCTCAATCTCCGTTGGCGTGGAGATCGGTTCGGAGACTACTGTTGGCAGGCTTGCCTCACTCGGTGTGGTATAAGCCTGATCCATCTCAATCGGGTTGATTGAGGGGGTGGTTGGCGTAACCTGGGAACAGGAGGTTAGCAGAATTAGAAGAAGAGTCCCTATTGATAATAATTTCTTTTGCAAATATTCCTCATCTTTGGAGAATAACCAATTAATCATTATCTGGCTTGCTGAAAATCTAAAAATCTTTTATGAATTGCAGGCATACTTTGCCTAATGGATAACATAAGTACATTGTTATGATGTCAATTCTTTTAATAATGACCCGCCCATGATGAAGGAAGGGTCAATTTACACCAGAATTATAACCCACTTCATTCTGGTGTTTGTGCGTGTGTTTTGGTTTGATATCTAAAGGATGTGATTAGTTAGCGATCAACGGCAAAAACAGATTTAATTCACCTATGGTAAAGGATTGGATGGTTTGAGCGCCAAGCTGATCAACCACCCTCAATGTGATACGTGGCCTGCCTTCGACCTGTGCTGCGGTTGGTGTACCGGAAAGCCTGGCAGCGTTCTCTCCGGTTATTGCAAAGGTCAACCATCCTGGCTTTTCAAGCACAGATATTGTCAACCGATCGCCATGGATCCAATCAGGGTCAGTCACCGAAATATCGTATTGATAGAACACACCAGGCTCAGCCTTTTTCACCGGTACGCTGATGAAGCGGGGGGGATCGTTGACATTGATGACATCGATGTAGAAGGTTTGCGATGCTGTCAGACCGAGGCTGTCAGCAACGATCAGCTCAATCCAATAATTTCCGACATCCTCGTTATCCGGTATACCAGACAGGTTGGCTGTGCCATTGCCGTGGTCGGTGAATGTAAGCCAAGCAGGTAGAGCACAGTTAGCCGAAATGGTGTGAATATCGTAATTCTCTTCTCCTGTGGAGGCAGTTGTGATCTCGTAATTGTAAGTCTGATCCTGGTAAACGGAGGATACCGGTTCACTTGTAAAGATTGGGGCAGTATTTGGAATGCTGTCAATGTAGATTGGTCGATTAAAACTGATCGTTGTTGGGGTTTGAGTCACCTTACTGCCGAATAAGTTATAGACATGCTCAATTTGAAACGGGATACTGGATTTATTGATGGTTTTTGTGTCCGCATTTCGAGAGAACAAGACCCAGATTTGATTTTGACCTTTGGTGAATTCATATCCGAGAACGCCTCCGTCAAAACTCAATTCAACGGGGTTATTGGACACTCCACTGAGGGTTGAGGTCATCAC
>DAINBD010000114.1:0-4069 GCA_036733105.1 Candidatus Brevefilum sp.
GCTGTATGTCCGGTAAATTATCCGATATCCGACCTGTCGAACGGGAAGCATTTTCGGATGATGAATTATTGAATGGGTGGCGTCTGGCATGCCAGGCATTTCCCCGAAGTGATCTAAAAATTGAGATTCCGCCTGACTCGATGACCACCACCCAGCGCTTACAGGTTGAAGGTGTCACTCGGGTTGTTGCCTCTAAGCCCTATGTACATGCGGTTCCAGTTTCTCTGACACCGCCCGATCTCACAGATCTACGGGCGGATTGGGACCGATTTTTGGCACAACTATCCACCGGGATGGCAGGGAACAGAGAGCCAGCTTTACCCGTCATCAGGCAGTTTTCGGAAGGTATGCGAAAATGGGGATGGACAGGGCGGGCTGTTCTTTCATCAGATGGGGATGTGATTGGATTTTTACCAGTTGGTGAAGCGAATTTTGGGCTTGCCATTGACATTGGCACTACAAAAATGGCTGTCTTTTTGGTGGATCTGGCAACGGGTGCGCCGTTGGTAAAAAAAGGCATCATGAATCCTCAAATTGCATATGGGGAGGATGTTCTCAGTCGGATTGCATATGCCAATCAATCGGAATCACAACGGAAAGCACTTCAAATACGCCTTGTGGATGCCCTGAATAATTTGATCCTTTCGTTCTGTGATAATTTCGGGATCCATCAAAGGCAGATCGTTGATTTTGTGGTTGTTGGCAATACCGCTATGCATCATCTTTTTGCCGGTTTGCCGGTGCAGCAGCTCGGGATGGCACCATATGTGCCGGTAGTCAGTAAACCATTGAGATTTCCAGCTCGTGAGATCGGTCTTGTTAGTGCGCCAGGTGCCATGGTCTATATGCCGCCCAATATTGCAGGTTACGTCGGTGCAGATCATATTGCCATGCTCTTAGCCGCAGATCTGTTTCAATATGAAGGTGTCTCGTTGGCTGTGGATATTGGCACGAATACTGAGATCAGTTTATTGAAGAATGGAAACCTGGTGTGCTGTTCATGTGCATCCGGACCAGCTTTTGAAGGTGCCCACATATTTGAAGGTATGCGCGCCTCTCCAGGCGCCATCGAGCGAGCCCAGTTCTTTGAGGGCGACTGGCATTTTGTGACAATCGATAACAAACCGCCAGTTGGGATTTGCGGCTCTGGCATTTTGGATGTGGTTTCAGAGATGTTAAGAAATGGCCACATTGATCAAACTGGGCGTTTTACCCATCGTGTGATCAGGCGCGTTGGTGAGGGCAAGGATGAATCTTTTATTCTTGTCCCAGCGTCCAAATCAGGCACAGGCAAAGATATCCTTGTGACAAGATCTGATATCCGTGAGATTCAGCTTGCCAAGGCAGCAATTCGGGCAGGTATCGAGGCACTTTTACGTGGTACTTCTACTGAAGAGGGAGAGATCAGGCACATCATTATTGCGGGTGCGTTTGGCACTTATCTCAATATCGAGAGTGCTATTAGGGTTGGGATGTTCCCTGATCTCCCCCATGAGACTTTTCTCCAAATTGGCAATGCTGCAGGGGTAGGGGCATATGAGATGCTCATTTCCGAAGCAAGCAAACGAAATGCCGAAGCTCTGTTTCACCGCATGTCTTATATTGAACTTACCACGGATAAGGGATTTATTGATTCCTATGTTGAAGCAATGGGATATGAGAAAAAATTTATGGAGGTTTAATGGAAACAATTGAAGCCATATTGACACGCCGCAGTGTAAGAGATTTTAAAACCGATCCAGTCTCAAAGGAAGATTTGATGGACCTGCTGAAGGCAGGCATGCAGGCACCTTCAGCAAGAAATAAACAACCCTGGCATTTTATCGTGATTGATGATCCTGATGTATTACATGCCATTCCAGAATTTCATCCCTATTCAAAAATGCTGCTGCAAGCACCACTGGCAATCCTGGTTTGCAGTGATCGCAGCCTGGAGTCAAAACGCGCCAGTTGGTTGCAAGATTGTTCTGCTGCGACGCAGAATATTCTCCTGGCAGCCCATGCAAAAGGATTGGGAGCGGTTTGGTTGGGAATTTTTCCGGATTCTGAGAGGGTTCATGGCATGCAAACATTACTAAAAATTCCCGAAACCGTTCGACCGGTTTCACTTGTGGCTGTCGGACACCCCGCTTCCTGTCCCGAACCCGAGGACAGGTTTAATGAAGCAAGGATCCATCATAATCAATGGTAGCGTAAAACTATATTTATTTTTGTGGGTTAAAACTTAATCTCAATCTTCAGAATTATCATTATAGAGTTGGATCAGCCTGGGAAGCATAGCCTTGAGTGCATTTGCCCGATGGCTGATCTGGTTTTTCATGGATGATGAGAGTTCTGCCATGGTTGCCCCGTATTCAGGCAGGTAAAAGATCGGGTCATAGCCAAATCCACCGCTGCCGATTTCTTCTGGAATGATAATACCTTCACATCGTCCAGTGGTTTCAATGAAGTTCCCGTCTGGCAATGCCAGGATCATGGACACAACAAAATGAGCCGTCCATGGCTGAGGTTGGTTTTTTAGTTCTTCAAGAAGATGCTGCCGATGGTCAGCATAGGTTGGATTTTCTTTGGGCGAGAACCTGTTGGCGAAGATTCCCGGTGCTCCCCGCAGGGCGTCAACCTCCAGCCCGGTGTCGTCCGCCAGGGCTGGCAATCCGCTTGCTTTCATAAAGGCGGATGCTTTAAGCTTTGCGTTTTCCGAGTAAGTTTCACCGGTTTCTAAGACCTCTATGAATAATCCCAGATCCCTGGCTGTGACCAGATTTGGAATATGCGGTGATAAAATCGCCTGGATCTCTTTGATCTTTCCGCTATTTGTGGTGGCAATCAGTAAAGATTGATTCAAGAAATTTACTCCAATAAAACCTACTAAATTTATCCGAATTTCGTTGACGCTATTAAGCTCGCATGATATAATTTCAACGCTTACGATTTTACCAAATAGTTAAAAAGAATGATATCGCTGTGAACAATGATCGTGGGATATTCAGACTGAATGTCGGTCATCTATACAACAAACCCATTGGAACTAGTCATGAAGTACCTGTTGATTTTGATTTAATCCAAATTGATGACCTTCAAATCCAAAATTTAGCGAGCATTGTTCGGGTTTCAAGAACTCGGGAAGGTTTATTGCTGCAGATTAAGATCGAGGCAGAAGTTCTGACACATTGTACGCGCTGCCTTGATGAGTTTTATTTTCCCGTCTCTTCTGAATTTGAGGAATTGTATGAATTTCCCTCGCGACAACGAGAAGAGACCGATCTGATCCTTCCTTATGATGGTTATATTGATCTCAGTCCTTTATATCGAGAATACCTGATATTAGCAATGCCGATCAAACGGTTATGCACGGCAGATTGTAAGGGATTGTGTTTGGTGTGTGGGGCAAACTTAAATAGGACAACCTGCGAACATCAGTCACAATCTGACTTTCAATCACAAATTCTTGAAGAGGGTAAGTCTGCCTGATCCTTTTCGCAAGGGGGATCTATTTATTGATGATTTCAAACTGTTAGGAGCAGTGGATGGTCGGAGATATCCCGTCTCATTTAAAAGAAAATGTGGTTGATGCCCTTATTGAACGTGCGGATATCCAGGGTTATCTAACCATAGACGATTTAATGGCAGCCTTTCCCATTGATTCAGAAGATGCGAGCAGTTTGAGATCGATCGTTTTATTTTTGCACAAACAAGGGGTAGAGATTTTTGACCAGGATTCCATCGTAGATCCTGTTGAAATAGCTCAATTTGCCAGTCCACACCTTCATCGAAAAGACATGGAGGGCGTTAGTTCTGATGATACGGTGGGATTGTATCTGAAAGATATGTCAAGTGTTCCTTTGCTCTCAATGGAAGAGGAACAAGACATTGCGAAAAGGATTGAACTTGGCAGGTCTTCTCGCCGTGAATTAATGGATGAAAGTATTCTCAAGTCGCAGGAAAGGATCGAAATTCTGCAACTTTTAACGTTTGATGGAGAACAAGCCTGGGAGCATTTAATCAAAGCAAATACCCGTCTTGTTGTGAGTGTGGCCAAAAAATATATTGGTCGCGGTTTACCCTTTTT
>DAINBD010000115.1:0-4066 GCA_036733105.1 Candidatus Brevefilum sp.
ATCACTTTGATAGGATATCCTCTCAAAGGTATTGTCTCAGGATCACCAGAGCAATAAGCACATTCGACCCCTGATTATCATGCTGATCCTGACCTGATCGAGGCTGTCAAAGATGCACTGGCAGGCTCCAAGGGTCGCTGGGAACAATTTGCCTACTCAATTGATCATATCCAGGTTCAGGACGATGGTCAGGCAGCGATTGTTTGGTTGGCTGCCACGGATCCAGAAACCGGTGAGTGGATTGATCGTGAGCCAGAGCTGGCGCTTGCAAGGCTTGATGATAAAGGAAAGTGGAAGATCCTTTTGGAAGATGAGGACCAATTCTCTGAATCCTTCAAAGGCGTTCAATATGCTGAAAAAAGCATTCAGGGCGATCTTATTGAAGAAGATGCAGCTCTGCCGAAATCCAGCACGGTTTATGGCGGTTACTACTTACCATGGGCTGCTGGATTGGAAAAACGCCTGACGTGGTCCGTAAGCCATACCTCGTGTTACCCAACCTATTATTGCACCCATGCCTTTGATTTCGCGGACGGAACGATGTTTCCTCTCGTTGCAGCGAAGGGTGGCTTTGTTTATCATTGGAAGGATACCTGTGCGAACGGGGACTCTTCCTGCACAAACAGTATCACCCTTCAGGATCGCTCAACAACGCCTTGGACTTACCAGATCTATTTGCATATTGCCAAAGACAGCATCCCTGCCAACCTTAAAAAGGCCGGGATACCTGTTGTTCAGGGACAGTATATTGCTGATGTCGATGACACAGGCTACAGCACGGGTCACCATGTGCATTTTATGGTCGTATCAGAGGCCACAAAATATATGTCAGGTAAGGGTTATGTTTGGGGTGTTGCTGAAGATATTACCTATCGCGATGTGGATATTAATTGGGATCCTGGAACTCAGGGTGGCCGGCCGCGTCTGGCTTATGAAGCCGCTTCCTACGGCGGGCAGGGACGCACCTACTATACTTCTGGAAATCAACCCGCCAATCCCCCAACTGGTGGATTGAACACACCTGCTACCAAAACCTATGTGACAACCAAGCAATTTGGGGTTTCTGGGTGGGGTAAGGATGATATTGCAATCAAGAAATATGAGATCCTGGCGAAGTATGCTGATGAATGGGTCACTGTCAAAGAAGTCTCAACCACGAACAAGACTTTTTCATCTACTGTGAACGTCTGTGACACATCCATTCCTGACGGACCTTTTGCTCTCGCTTTACGAGTTTGGGATTATGAGGGTAACGCTTCAGTTATCAGTTCGGTCCGCAAATTGATCAAAAATGTTGAATGTGGGACTGCTGGTTCTGATCCTCAAGTGCAAATCAGTTTAAATGATGGCGTCTTAGCTTTGCCGAAAACAGGTTTTGTGAATGCTGAGGCGATCAAGGGGAGCGCAGGCAGTGCAATCAAGTCTGTTGAATTCTGGTTCCATGGGCTCAATTGGAACAAAGAAAAGTGGGTTTACCTGGGTAAGGACAGCAATGGGACCAATGGGTGGCAGGCGCCAATCACGACTATTGGCAAGACAGAGTCCAGCAATTATATCGTTTTAGCTGTCGTTACAGATATCGCCGGTCGACAAGGTGCGGATCTGAGTTTCAACGCCATCGTGGATCATACCAATCCCACGATCACCTTTGAATCGATCGGTTCACCATTTATGGGAAGTATAGTGACTTTCAAATGGACAGGCAGTGATGATCGGACCGGTCTGGATTATTATGATATTGGTGTGTACCGGAATGGCGGCAGTTATCAGTCATTGGGCACTGGTCTTCCAGGGTCCAAGATTTCGCACCAACTTTCAGTATCAAAAAATCAAATACTTGTGTTCCAGATCATAGGGTACGATCGTTCGGGTAACAGCACAAAACGGATGATCTCGGTCTATACCGACGGATATGTTTTTCCAAATGGTTACATCTTCCCGACCTTTTTCAATGGCGATTAGTGAGAAGTACAAGGTTATATATGATAGAAGTGCGTTCTGATGCAGAGCGCACTTTTTTATTATCAATACTTTTGTTGTTTTATTTATTGATTTCGATCTTCCAGACCATAACGGTATCCACTTCGAATAGTAAAGCTGTCAGAGTGATTTTTGAGAAGTCGCTTCCAGGCTTGGTATAATGATGCTTGTGGTTTTGAATCATAACTGGTTGGAGGTTTATTGAAGACAGCGCTGATTACAGGAATTACCGGGCAGGATGGCTCTTACCTGGCTGAGTTCCTTTTGGCAAATGAATATCGTGTTATGGGCATGGTACGGCGTACCAGCACCGTTGACTATGAACGGATTACCCACATCCAGGACCGGCTTGAATTTGTTCACGGCGATTTGCTGGATCAGGGCTCCTTGTATGAGATCATGGATGCTTATCATCCAGACGAGATCTATAACCTGGGTGGGCAGTCCAATGTGGAACAATCCTGGTCGCAGGCCGTCCTGACGGCTGATTCAACAGCACTCGGCGTAACCCGTTTACTGGATTGCATACGGCAGGTGAACCCCCAAGCTCGTTTTTACCAGGCATCCACCAGCGAAATCTTTGGCGAACCGGATGAATCCCCCCAGAACGAAGGGTCGCATCTCAATCCACGCAACCCCTATGGCGTTGCAAAGGCTTACGGTCACCTGATTACTGGCAACTATCGCCAGCGATTTGATTTGTTTGCTGTTTCGGGTATCCTCTACAACCACGAAAGCCCGCGCAGGGGATTGGATTTTGTGACCAGAAAGATCACCCATGCCGTTGCAAAGATCAAAATGGGTAAAGCGGAGGATTTGCATTTGGGAAACCTGGACGCTCAGCGGGATTGGGGCTTTGCCGGCGACTATGTTCGTGCTATGTGGTTGATGCTTCAGCAGGATCATCCGGGTGATTTTGTGATTGGCACCGGAGAAACCCATACGGTCCGGGATCTGTGCCAGGTGGCTTTTGAGGCAGTTGGGCTGGACTATAGGAATTACGTTGTTGAAGACCAGGCTTATTTCCGCCCTGCAGAACGATTTCCCCTCGTGGCTGACCCAACCCATGCAAGGAACACCTTGGGGTGGTATCCTGAGGTCCCATTTGACGAATTGATCCGGATGATGGTGGAAGCAGATTAAAAGGCATTATCCGAGCGATGATGCGGAGTGAATATATAATTTGATCAGAAAAGGAAACATCGCAACGATTCATGATTGAGAATAATCTATTAAGCGCTCGCGAACAGGAGATCTTGCGGCTGGTTGCCACAGGATTGACCAACCGCGAAATAGCGCAGGCGCTCACGATCAGCCCGAATACTGTTAAAGTGCACCTCAGCAATATCTTTGAAAAGACAGGGGTAGCATCGCGCACCGAAGCGGCGATGTACGGCATGGAACACGGCATTGTTGATAAGCCGGGCGGAGAAGAAGTGACTGTGGTAGAGCGTTACCCCTTGCGTGAGACGATTAAGAAATATCGCTGGGTGTTCGTGGCAATGTTCCTGCTACTGGTTGTACTTGGTGTCACGTTCACAATGAACGTCCTGCTGCCGGCATTAAACCCAGAAACCACGGTCTTGGAGGATGTGGCGGAAAGATGGAAAGAGCTAGCACCCATGCCAGAGCCACGGGCAGCAATGGCGGCTGTGGCGTATGACGGGATGATCTATACAATCGCTGGTGAAAGCCCTGAGGGTGTGGAGGAAGAAGTCTTTCGATATGACCCGGAAAATGACCGCTGGACGCAGCTCAGCGACAAGCCCACACCCGTGGCGGATGTGCATGGGGCTTTGATCGGGGAACAAATTTATGTGCCTGGCGGCAGGCTGGCAAGTGGTGAACCGACGGATATTCTTGAAATCTATGACCCGCGTCAGGATGCCTGGATACAGGGCGCACCTTTACCCATGGCGATCAGCGCTTATGCCCTTGCAGATTTTGAGGGGAAGCTGTACCTGTTTGGCGGCTGGGATGGCGAGCAAGCGCTGGCAGATGTGTATGTGTATGACCCGGGAGAGGATGCCTGGCGCGAGGGGACGGAGATGGATACGGCAAGGTTTGATGCTTTCGCAACCGAAGT
>DAINBD010000116.1:0-3923 GCA_036733105.1 Candidatus Brevefilum sp.
AAACATTACGCCCTATTTTGAAACTGATCTGGAATTCCCGCTCGTTGAAGGGGACCCGAGAGCATTGGAACAGGTCTTCACAAACCTGATCAGCAATTCGGTCAATGCAATGAGTGAAAAAGGCGGCTCCCTAAGTATCAAAATTTCAGAAACAGAACATCAAGAAGACCGTCACTTTCTGGAAATCACGATCACAGATACAGGGCACGGTATCCCTGATGAAATCAAAGCCCATATGTTCAAACCCTTCGTAACGGGGTCCAACAGGGGCACTGGGCTTGGCTTAGCCATCACACAGCGGATCATCAATGCCCACAAAGGTAAAATTGAAGTGGATAGTTTTGCCGGTGGTACCATTTTTAGGATCTTTCTTACCAAAAAGAAAGGGCTCGCCAATTTATGAGTGCAACAATTTTAGTCGTCGATGATGTAGATACTGCTCGTCAAGCCATAGCCAATAGTTTGCGTAAAGATGGAAAAGAAGTCCTTGAAGCCGGCACACTCAGGGAAGCACGCGGGTTCCTTGAAATGGATAAAGCAGATATTTGTGTTTTAGATATCCTGCTTCCGGATGGCAACGGCCTTTCTCTTCTTGATGAGGTCGTTCAGATGGCGACCCAACCAAAATTCATCGTGATTACAGCCCACGGTCAGATTGATTACGCTGTTGAAGCAATGAAAAAAGGTGCACTTGATTTCATCACAAAACCAATTGATATAAAAACACTCAAGAAATCAATAGAACGAGCAGAAAACCTGGTGGCGATGCGCCGTGAATTGGAGCATCTGCGCAGTTCGCATACTTCTACATCAAAATTTGTCGTCGGTAAGCATCCACGGATGAAGATCATGATCGATCTAGCCCAACGTGCTGCGGAGGCGTCCGTATCCGTGCTTATAACAGGAGAATCGGGTACTGGCAAAGAGGTAATGGCATCTTATATTCACCAGGTAGGTCCCCGACAGGACAAGCCATTTATCGCGGTCAACTGTGCTGCGATAGCAAACACGCTTCTAGAATCCGAGCTGTTTGGACATGAAGCCAATGCATTCACAGGGGCATCCAATAAACGTAAGAACGGTTTGATGGAAGTTGCTGATGGCGGCATTCTGTTTCTTGATGAAATTTCATCCATGCCATTAGATATGCAGGCGAAATTATTACGTGCAATTGAAGAGCGCGCATTTCGACGCGTGGGCGGCACAACCCTTATTCGAGTTGATGTCCAGATCATCGCCGCGTCAAACCAGAATCTTAAATTGATGATCAAAAATGGCGATTTTCGAGAAGACCTGTATTACCGTTTGAAGGTCGTTGATCTGGATGTTCCCCCTCTTCGTGATCGCAAGGAGGACATTCCTGAACTTGTCGGAATGCTCTTACGACTAAGTAATATGGCGATTGGTTCAAACATCCAGGATATCACCCCGAGGGCAATGGATGCGCTGATGGCATATGACTGGCCTGGAAATATTCGCGAATTACGAAATACACTCGAACGCGCGATCATCTTTTGCGATGATCCAGCCATTGACCTCCACCACCTGCCTTTGGATATCACACAAAATTATACATCTTAAGCTTTGGGGTTCGCTTATCCCTGATTTGGCACACAACTTGCATTAACACCTCCAGAGATAATTATCAGGAGGTGTTTTTATGTTTTCAAACGCTTATAATTTTCAGATCGTGATGGCATCGGTTCTATTTGGATTAGGCTTGATCGTCATGATCATCAGTATTGTGATCCTCACCCGTCAGGCTTTTCGTAAAGACATTCAAACGATCGCCAACCAGACAACTCAACTGGCAGAAAAAGGGATCGCTGAAAACCTTTCTGGCTTGGTCGGAAATGCATCATCATTGATCAATGCACTCCATGAATTGGCTAAAACCAACACAGGTATTGGTGTTTTCCTCGTGTTCCTTGGGGTCATCCTGCTTACCACAGCCTATTTCATTTCAAGGAACCTTGGCTTTACCCCCTAATCAACAAAATAGAGAACGGAATATTACGATGTCCATCGAATCTGTACTCGATCTCATCCGAGAACGATTTTCTCCAACTGAAGGGAAGATCCTGCTTCAAAGCCTTCAGCAAGATCCCCTTGTTTGGCAATTCATCAGGGAAGAAGAGAAAAGTCTTCTCTTTTTTCAAGATTTACCATCTGATGTGGCAAGATTCTCGCCGGGCAAATTGGCTTCCTGGCTCATCCAGGAAACAGTTGATGTCCAAATCGATGAATTCATTCAAAGTGGGTCACCTTTGCCTGATGAATTGCGTTTGCAGGCAGTAAAAACTCTGGAATCGACGCTTAATACAGGTCTTCCGCCGGCGAATCTCCTATCAGCTGGATTGATCGCAATTGCTTTGCGTGAACACAGAGTAAGCAAAGGCAATTGGAAAGATATTTCATCGGAAATCTTGATCAAACGAAGCCAGCCGGCTATTGAGAAAAACTTCCAAATCTGGCGGACACCCATTGCTTGTTTATATGATTACTGTACTGATTTTGATCATTTCTTAAGCGAATTCACAAAGCCAAAATCAGGACCCTTTGGCTTGATCGCTGTTCCAATCTATGTCCACACGCTTCTCTCTAATCCAATAGATCAGCCAAAGATTCTGGATCAGCTTTTTTCTTTTGCACAAAACCTTTCGATTGATCTCCAATTAGAATGCTTAAGATGGCTTGAAACATTTAATCGAAAAGAACTTGCCGAGAAACTGGCTAAAAGTTTGATCCAAACCAAGAAGAATGTTGATTACTTTTCCAATATTTTCTCTGAACTCGAACAAATCAGTACTTCTGATGAATTAGATCCATTGGATAAACAAGTTCGATACACCCTACCAGAAGATGTTAATAAGCTGGCAGCATTTTATCACTACAGCAATACCGATGAAAAAGCAGCAGCGACCTACGAGAAATCGAACAAACTGTTGAATATTCTGGAATCCCAGGCGTGTTTCAAAACCCTCGTTGCCCAACACCAACAAACACCTCCTGCTAAATGGATGCAACTCATTGAATCCATACCGAATTCAGAACAAGCACGGATTTTCTTTATCAGATCTCTGATCCGGGCAAAAAACTTCGAAGAAGCCCAACAAGAGCTGGCACAACTGCCTGAATCAAGTGAGAGACAACTGCTTCAAGCGATGATTGAAACAAACTTGAACCCTAAAGAACCTCTCAAGTTAACGGGATGGGAAAATCAAAAACTTCAATCTGGCGTCATGCACTTGAAGGAAACAATTTTTCAGCCATACCAAACAAATTTTGATTTTACAGAGGATTTCTTAACCACCTTCAAAAAACAAGTCATTCCAAACCAGAAGCCAACCTGGATAGCCCCAATCATCGAATCGAATTATAACAATCCCCGAATATTAACTCTTTGCCGGGATATCTTTGAGAAATCCCTGAATATCAACCGAGCAATTGAGATCACCTCTTACTTAGAACGTTTCGAGCCTGATCAAGTGGCTCACAAACGAGATCTGGCACGTCTTTTAAGCATTTCTGAGCGTTGGGGTGAAGCATTCACAATTCTCCAAAACCTGATCAAGTCAGAATCGTCCTATGATATCAAAGACCTGGAAAGATTTGCTGAGTCAGCGCTCCGAACAGACCGGATTGACATGGCTATATCTATTTGCCAGAACATCCTGAAACAAGAAACACAAAATACCAAAGCGCTGGTTCTACTCGGTGAAGGATACATGCAAAAAGGTGACAATGTCAAAGCAATCCAGCACATGGAACAAGTTGTTGACATGATCCCTGACGAGCCTGATACCTGGCTGACTTTGGCTAAACTTTGGGATAAAAGTGGGCAAACAGATCGAGCCTTTGAAATCCTCAACAAAGGTAACCTGGCGGTTCCAAATGAACCAAAACTATTACGGGCAATCGGG
>DAINBD010000117.1:0-3804 GCA_036733105.1 Candidatus Brevefilum sp.
GTCATAAACAAAATTTGTTTTAATGTTAGGATCGAACAATCCTTTGAGCGCTAAATGCATCTGTTGCATTGGCTCCAGTTCATCCATCACCCTGGTATAGAAAACCTTCAACAGCATTGTCTGGCGATTGATGCGATGAAAATCATCATCATATCGTCGCATGCGCATGAAATTTACAGCCGTTTCGCCATCAAAATGATGAAATCCCCTGGAAAAATAGAATTTATCATCGGATTCAGATCGCTCAAGAAAAACGTCCACGCCACCAACTTCATCTATGTAATCTGCGACATCATCAAAATTTAACACAACAAAACGGTCAAATTCCACGCCAAAATTAAAAGCAAGGTTTTCTTCTAGGGCAATAATGCCGTTCCCCAAACCCGAATATTTTTCACCATAACCAAAAGTGGCATTGATCCGACCTTTATGAATATTGTGATCTTCAAAGCCAACAACATCCACATAAAAATCACGTGGGATGGCAACCACATTCACCTCGCCGGAAACAAAATCCACCGATACCATCCTGATCGCATCGGCTTGCTCATGAGCATCAATTCCCGCAACAAGTACAGTCATTCTTTCCGGACCTTCACAAAGCGGTTCAATATCTTCTTCCCAAATCATTTGATCATCATCCACTGTCTTGTTTTCTTCAATTTCAGATTCAGACACAGGTAAATTGGAAACGTTTGATTGATCCGCGCTGTTCGATTGAATAAAAATTGGGTAGGAACAAGAAACCAAGATGGTTGTGCATAATCCGAGCAGGACTATCTTTGGAATTAATTTCAAAAGCCGGTAAGATCTGTTTGAAACCATCTCTCCTGTCCCTTTCCTGGTTTTGGTTACAATTTATTATAATCTAATTCTAATTGTTAAACCCCTCATCCGAAATTGGTGTAGTTCTATCCGGCTTTTCAATGGATTTCCTTTTTTGCCCAGGGTCGAGTAATGCAGTTATTCCAAATAATGGCTTTTATCAAGTAAAATAAATGCGATCCTCTTGATCGGTGATCACGTGTCATTTAGAGGTTTCTATGTAATTTAAAGACGCATCAGGAGTTATTATGGTAGAAAAACGCACAGGCGCGCAAATCCGCCAGGAATTCATCGATTTTTTCATCGAACGAGGTCATACCTTTGTCCCATCGTCATCGCTTGTTCCGGGAGGAGATTCAACCCTGTTGTTCACCAATGCCGGCATGGTCCAGTTCAAGGATGTCTTCTTGGGGACCGATCTGCGGTCTTATACTCGCGCGGTCAACGCGCAAAAATGCCTGCGTGTTTCCGGCAAACACAACGATTTGGAAGAGGTGGGGCGCGATAACACGCACCACACCTTTTTTGAAATGCTGGGAAACTGGTCCTTCGGTGACTACTATAAAGAAGAAGCGATCACCTGGGCATGGGAGCTATTAACAGAAGTCTGGGGACTGCCCAAAGAACGACTGTGGGCAACCTACTTCAAGGATGAGCTGGACGAGATCCCTGAAGATCGTGAAGCTGCTGATGACTGGCTGAAGCAGCCCGGTTTTGACCCGACCCATTTGCTCCCTTTCGGGCGTAAGGATAATTTCTGGGAAATGGCAGAAACCGGCCCATGCGGACCAGATACCGAAATCCATGTGGATCGAGGGCCAGAATTTTGTAATCTCGTGGACAACCCTGACCATGTATGCGGGGTCAATGGCGATTGCGAACGCTTCCTTGAAATTTGGAACAACGTCTTCATCCAATATAACCGCTTATCAGAGAAAGAACTTGTGCCCCTGGAGAAAATCCACGTGGATACAGGGATGGGCTTTGAGCGGATTGTCTCCATCTTACAAAATGCCCGTTCGAATTATGAGACGGACCTCTTCATGCCCCTGATCAATTACGTTCAAACACTGACCGGGGATAGTGATGAAGCCCGGAATCGAAATCTGACTCCCTACCGGGTGATCGCCGACCATGCCCGAGCCACGTCTTTCCTGATCGCTGATGGTGTGGTCCCAGGAAATGTCGGCCGGAATTATATCTGCCGGATGCTCATCCGCCGTGCGGCACGATTTGGGACAAAACTCAACCTAAAAGAACCCTTCATGGCAGGTGTTGCCCAAATTGTGATTGACGAGTATGGCGATTTCTACCCCGAACTGAGGCGGAATGCAGCCACCATTTTGGATAACCTCACTCGAGAGGAAATTCAATTTAAGAAAACCGTCGATGCTGGTTTGAACCATCTCAACGAGATGCTGATTGAGCTCAAAGGACGGGGTGAGCAGACCCTGGACGGTGAAATGGCCTTCGATTTATATGCAACATTGGGTCTCCCCCTTGAAATCACTCGGGACATTGCCCAGGAACAGGGCATGGATGTGGATGCCCAGGGATTCCAGAATGCCATGGAAGCGCATCGCCTTGCTTCAGGTGCTGGCAAGGAGTTTGGGGAGATGGGCGGCGAAGATGTCCAGGTTTATACGCGCCTGGCAGAAAGACTACGCGAAGCAAATAAGCTGGACAATTCTGGTGTAATCTATACACCTTATGAACCGATCGGTGAGCCGTTAGAAATGATTGCGCTTGTTAAGGATGGTAAATCCGTCGAAAGCGCCCAGCCCGGTGATGCAGTTGCAGTAATCATCCCCAAAACATGGTTTTATGTCGAATCAGGCGGGCAAATTTCCGATACCGGCGAAATCGTCAGCGCCGAGAGGGGAGAGTGGCGCTTGCGCATAACTGATATGCGAAAACCTGCAGCCGGGGTGATCATCCATATTGGCGAGGTCACCGAGGGACAGCCGAAAGTTGGCGACATGGCTTTCTTGAAGGTTGACGAGGAACGCAGAACCCAGATCATGCGCAACCACACTGCCACCCATCTGCTGCACGCAGCCTTGCATGCTGTTTTGGGTAAACATGCCCGCCAGGCAGGATCCCTGGTGGCACCCGACCGATTGCGTTTTGATTTCACACATCCAAAACCGATCACCCGCAAAGAACTTCTGGCTGTAGAAGCCCATGTCAACCAGGCAATCCTTTCAAATTACTTACTGCGCATTACTGAGAAACCCTTGCAGGAAGCCATTGATGATGGTGCTATGGCGTTGTTCGGAGAAAAATATGATTCGGTTGTGCGAACCATCAAGATTGGTGACCAGGAAATCTTATCCTACGAATTGTGCGGCGGGACCCATGTGGATGAAACAGGTGATATCGGTTTGTTCATCATCACCTATGAAGGTAGCATCGCAGCCGGAATCCGGCGTATCGAAGCGGTCACCGGTTGGCAAGCCTACAAAGCAGTTCGCGAGCATATGAACGTTCTGGATGAAGTCAACCACTATCTGGGCACCGTTCCTTCAGAGACCCTTTCTAAAGTTAAGAACCTGTCCGAATCTTTAAACCTTACACATAAGGAAAACGAAAAATTACGCATGCAACAAGTTGCCAATTCCTTTGACCAAAAACTGGCAGAAACTGAAGAGATCGACGGAGTTCTGGTGCTCAGAACTATTTTGCCCGATGCAGATATTGATGCGTTGCGCGAGATGACCGACAAATTCCGAGAGAAACACCCATCCGGGCTTGCATTGCTGGCATCTGTTCAGAACGAAAAGCCAGTCCTGATTGCTGCAATCACGGAGGACTTGGTGCAACGCGGCTTAAATGCAGGTGATCTGGTAAAACAGGTTGCTCGCGTTGTGGGCGGCGGCGGAGGCGGACGCCCCACGCTTGCCCAGGCTGGCGGCAAAGATCCGAAAAAGCTCTCAGAAGCGCTCGACCAGGTGTCAGTTTATATCAAGGAACATTTGA
>DAINBD010000118.1:0-3799 GCA_036733105.1 Candidatus Brevefilum sp.
TAACCTGACAATTTTATTCGCGAATTATCCATGACGTTTTTATTCGCGAATAACAGATTTTGGGTATTTACTTGACCGAATGGGTTTTTCACGCTAAAATCACATGTTGATTGTTAGACAAGTGGAAATATAATAGTAGACGTGTTTGAGAACCTGACCGAAAGACTGAACAATATATTTGAGAACCTGCGCCGGCATGGACGTTTGTCTGAAGACGATGTGAACTCGGCAATGCGGGAAGTCCGTTTTGCGTTACTTGAAGCGGATGTTCACTACAGCGTGGTGAAAAGCTTTACAGAACGGGTCAAGGTGCGAGCAGTCGGGCAGGAAGTCTCAAAAGCGCTCAATCCAGCGCAGCAGGTCATCAAAATTGTCAATGAGGAATTGATTGGCACACTTGGAGAACCAAGCCCACTGAACCTTAAGGGGGAACGCCCTCATGCGATTATGCTGGTTGGTTTGCAAGGTTCTGGTAAGACAACAGCTGCTGCCAAATTGGCAAAGAAATTACGAAGCCTGGGCGAAAGAGTCCTTCTCGTCGCAGCAGATCCTTACCGGCCAGCTGCTGTCCAACAATTACAGAAGCTTGGGGAACAAATCGATGTCCCTGTCTATTATCGTGAAAAGGATCTTCCGCCCAAGTTAGCTGCTGATGCATATCAGATGGCACGAAACAGCGGCGTAAGTGTGCTCATTCTTGATACGGCTGGTCGTTCACAACTCGATGAAGCCTTGATGGATGAGCTCAGCACGATTTCGAAAAAAATCAATATCAACGAGACGCTGCTTGTGGTTGATGCGATGATCGGGCAGGAAGCGCTGAATGTTGCCCAGGGTTTTCGAAAGGACCTCCCTGTTTCAGGTCTGTTCCTGACCAAAATGGATGGAGATGCAAGGGGTGGTGCGGCGATTTCGATCCGACAGGTGACAGGTATCCCCGTAAAATTCCTGGGTGTGGGTGAGTCCGTTGATGCAATTGAGGAGTATAATCCAGACAGGCTTGTTTCAAGAATTTTAGGTATGGGTGACGTTTTGGGCTTGATCCAAAAGGCCGAAGCGTCTTTCAACCAGGTTGATGCAGAGAAACAGGCTGAAAAGTTGATGCGTGGCGAATTTTCACTGGAAGATTTCGCTAAGCAATTAAAGCAGATGCGCAAGATGGGTCCCTTAGGACAGCTCATGGAGATGCTCCCGGGTCAGATGGGGCAGGTTGCCCGGCAGGTGGATCCTCGTGACGCCGAAGCGCAGCTGAAGCAAATTGAAGCGGTGATCAATTCAATGACCGTTGATGAGCGCCGCAACCCGAAAGTATTAAACGCCAGCCGCAGACGGCGCATTGCGCAGGGTTCGGGCTTGGAAGTCCAAGTGGTCAATCAGGTCATGAAACGCTTCCGAGAAACCCAGCGGTTGATTAAAACACTGCAAAAATCAGGTGGCAAAGGTTTAGGTCGCTTGATTGGATAGCCGGAGGATGAGATAGGTCGCGTGCCCTTCCACGCACTCTCAAACCTTTTTGAATCATTGGGCTTATTTGATAAAAATTGAACACTATTTAGAGGAGAATAATTTCGATGGTACGTATTCGTTTACGCCGGGTTGGCTCCCGGAATCAAGCACATTATCGTGTTGTGGTGGCTGATAAAGAAAGCCCACGCGATGGCCGATATATTGAAATCGTAGGTCATTACAATCCACGCACAGAACCCTCAACCATTGTTTTAAAGGATGATCGGGTTTTCTATTGGCTGGGTGTTGGTGCGCAACCAACTGAATCAGTTGACAGCCTATTCAAACAAACGAAGTTGTGGGATCGTTATGAGCGTCTAAAAGCAGGCGAGGATGAAAAGGCACTCGTTGAGGAAGCTGAAGAACTTTACAAAAATAGGGTAACAAGTCAGCGCACAAATCCCTAATTGTCGAATTTTGACAGAAAGTGGCGAAGCAAACATGAAAGGTGACAACCTTCAGGGACTGGTTGAATTTGTCGCACAATCGCTGGTAGATCAACCAACCCAAGTGAATGTAAACAAATCTCAAAGAGGCAATACCGTTCAACTGGAATTGCATGTAGCCAAATCTGATATGGGTCGTGTGATTGGTAAGGATGGACGTGTTGCTAATTCTATTCGGACACTGCTCAAGGTTGCTGCTGCCCGTGAAGGCAGCCGGGTAAATCTTGATATTGTTGACCCACAATAGTGCCCAAACGCTCTGCGATGTCCAAAAATGATTTAAAAATGACAGGCTCGCTGGATCCCAGCGAGCCTGCGTTTATCCTGGTTGGAAAATTGAGACGGGCTCATGGGGTTAAAGGCGAAATTCCAATTGAGATTTACACAGAATCGGTTGAATTGCTTTCTCCAGGATGTATTGTATATATTGGCCGTACCCTCGATCTCTATACCATTGAAGAAACGCGTTGGAAGCAGCAGTTACTCCTTGTTAAATTTAAAGAAATCGATGATCGAACGGTTGTTTCTCAGTTAACCAACAAATCCGTTTATCTTATGGAGTCACAATTGCCGCCTCTTGGTGATGATGAATATTATGATCACGAGTTGATTGGCGTGGATGTCTTTTTTGAAAGCGGTGATTATGCAGGCGTTTTAACGGAAGTTCTGCAAACAGGTGCGAATGATGTCTATTTACTCGTTGGTCCGGATGGTAAAGAAATTCTCATTCCAGCAATTGATGATATGATCCTCGAGATTGATTTGGTTGAAAACAAGATGGTCATCATGAAGTTGGAGTGGTACGGTGGGGGGGATAATGAAAGATGAGAAGAAGTATTGGATTGGGTTCAACCTTGTCAGGGGGATTGGATCGGTCCGATTTCAACAGATAAGATCCTTTTTTGGTGATCTTTCCCTTGCCTGGCAGGCACCACCTGATGCTTTTCGGCAGGTTGGCTTGCCTGAAAGGGCATTGGTTAATTTCCTGAAATTGCGCCAGGAAATTGACCTTGACCAGGTCTACGAGTCGATCCTGGCAAAGGATGTTACTGTCCTGACGTTGTTAGATCAGGATTATCCAGATCTATTGAAAGAAATTGATCAATCACCGCCTGTGATTTATGTGAATGGGATGCTGACGCCAGCAGATGCTTTTGCCGTTGCCGTGGTAGGCACCCGTAAAGTATCTGATTACGGGCAACAGGTTGCCCGTGATACCTGTACCTACCTGGCAGCACGAGGATTAACCATTGTCAGCGGACTGGCGCGTGGGGTGGATGCGCTAGCCCATCAGCACGCGCTTAAGGCTGGTGGGCGAACCATCGCTGTGTTGGGCAGCGGGGTTGATGTGATTTATCCTCCCGAACATCGCAAATTGGCAAGTGCAATCGTTGAGAATGGTGCGCTCGTCAGCGATTACCCGCTGGGAACCAAGCCTGAGGGTGTGAATTTCCCTCCCAGAAATAGGATCATCTCAGGGCTTTCCTTGGCGACGATTGTGATTGAGGCTGGAGACCGAAGCGGCGCATTGATCACGGCTGATTTTGCCCTGGAGCAAGGGCGTGAGGTCTTTGCTGTACCTGGCAATGTGCTTTCACCCGTAAGCCGCGGCACCAACCGGTTAATCCAAAATGGTGCCTATGCAATGGTTTCACCACAGGATGTGATGGATGTTTTGGATCTGAAAGAGATTGATGCCAAGAAAGATGCCCGTCAACTGCTGCCAACGGATGAAATTGAGGCGAAAATTTTGCAGGTGTTCGATTACAATCCTATGCACATTGATGAGATCTGCAACCAGACGGGTTTAGCTATTGAAAAGGTCTCGGCAGCGCTTACGCTGATGG
>DAINBD010000119.1:0-3707 GCA_036733105.1 Candidatus Brevefilum sp.
ACAAAAACCGACCCATCGGGGGCGACAGCTACGCCCCAGGGTTCGTTGAAAGCGCCTGGAGGAGCAGCGACATTGGTGTTGTAATCTGTTGCACCAAATTCACCCCACGTGTGAAGCAAATTACCCTCAGAGTCGAGATGCAGAATGCGGTGGTTGAGAGAATCGGCTATGTAGAGTGTGCCATCTTGTGCAATGGCGATATCGCGGGGTGACTTGAGCTGGTATTCCTCGTTGCCCGTGATGATCCAGTTCGCTTCCAATTCGATAGTGTTTGCCTCGTAGGGATCTACGGAAGGCTCAAGTGTGATGGGTGCAGCACCGTATTCCCAAATTTGGGAGACGATATCCTTACGAATATACATCTGGAAGGAATCTGATGGCTGCCAGTTTTCAAGGGTAAGGGTGTTGATATTTGCTAGCCTGGCATAGGGTTCATAGTTGCGGTTAAACCAGATCTCCCACAAGGCGCCCCGCATCCCAGGGTTGGAAAGTGCATTCCAGGCTCTTTGGAAGGTCAGGTTGTAGTATGCCTGGGACGGCCACCACAGACGATGATAGTCATATTTGATATAATCGTTACCCACCACAGGTTCAATCAAGCCGTAATTGCCGCTGCCGACCAGGATGATCGGGGCATCACGCAAGTCACGGGTTGGGTTTTCTGAATACCAGACTTTATTGGGGTAATCCCTGAAATACCACCAGTATGGGTAGAGAAGATCGCTGTCATAGGCAACTTTGACATCTTTGCCCCCTGTCAGGCGCTGGCTGATTTCTTCGACCTGCTCGAGCACATCCTTTGGATCTCGGGCAGAGTGTGCGTAAACAAGGAACTCCTTGGCAGTGTCATAAAGGACAAAGTTGGCGCGATAAGCGGTTCGGATGGTGACCATCGAAAGGAGGGTAATAAAAAGGATCAGGCCTAGTTTCGTGATCTGTTTTAGAGACCATTCCTTCATGAGAAAAACCAGGCAGGTGCCTGATGCGAGCATGCCAATCAACGCCAGGAAGAACGTACTGGTCGCATTTAATTGTGCCAATTCCTTCCCTTGGAAGGGTGGGTTTGGACCCACCAGCACGCCAAAGGTGCGGAAGGTCGTCAGAAGGAAAAGCCCTCCAAGGATCACCAGCAACCAGCCCCGATGATGCTTAAAGTAAGCCCAATCAAAGGATTCAATCAGGCGTCCAAAACTCCAGCCGCTGGTCAGGATCATAGGGAGGGTAATGTGCGTGGTCAGCCAGGGCATACGTTCCCCGGCAAAACTGAATGCAATCAGGCTCATCACTGACCAGTAGAGGAGCAGTGCCAGAACGGGCGGTTTGCGGAGTTCACCTTCGTTATCCACGATGCGGGGTGGTCTATCCGGCAGAGACTGGTCATCTGTGCTTAATGCTTCCAGGATATCTTGTTCGATTTCTTCATCGGCTGCAAGGGAGATCATGCTTTCCAGATTCAATTGTGGTTGATCCGCCTCTTCAAATATTTCGTCTTCCTGGGCTTGTTCATTCTTTCGTTTCAGGCTGCGACTGAGCAACGGGATGCTCATTAAAGCAGCCAGGATCGTCCCAAAGGCAGGCAAAAATTCGTATATAGGAATCTGTACCAGTGCATAATAATAAAGGGGTTGCGTGCCGCGAGTCACACCCTGCTGTGCGATCCAGTAGCCGAGAGCACCCATCAAACCAGCCGCAAAACCGCTGCCCTGGGTGAAGAGGGTGGTGTAAAAGACTGCGAAAATACCCCAAAAAATACCAATATTGAGCGACCAGACTTTCCAATTCCACCATAAACCCACCAGGAGCGAAATGATGAAAAGGGGGACAATGAAAAGCACAGACCTGAGAATGCCCTGGGTAGAGTAATCCAGGGGATTAAACCCGAGGATATCCATAGGAAGCGCTGCCAGGAGGGGCAGGACAATGGTTCCCTGCAGGATGAGCAGATCAAAGGCGCGCTCATCGCGAATACCGTGCCAGCCAATCCCTTTGATCAGAATGTAGGCAGCAGCAAACAGCCCAACCAGCAATCCGAGAACCAATCCACCGATCAGGAGTCGGGTTGAGGCGGGTAAGTCGCTGATCATGATGCCGATACCTTCATCACCTTCTACAGACGGGGCATTGCTGAGTGCATTGTAACTTACACCAAAAGCAGCTAAACCGACAACCAATACCACAGCCGTGATGATTAGGAAGGTCATGCGTAAATCTGGTCTAAGCCACTGTTTATTGATCAGTTGTGCAACAAAAACCACGGCTAAAAAGATCAACAACTCAGCAGTGAATATGTAAGAGGTTGCTTTATCGGTAAAGTGGAGGGCTGTAATAACCGTAATAAAGAGCAGGGTCCGTTTCCGTCCAAATTGGAGATAGCGCAGAACACCCCAGATAAGTGCCAGACCCCAAAAGACGATATAGATCTCATTACGGGTGTAGCGGCTGTAAAAGGAAATGAACGGGGAGATTGTAAACAAGATTCCAGCGATGAGAGCGCCAGGACGACCCAGATAGTCTTTGAATGCAAAAATGGCAAACAGGATCACACCAATTCCAAATATGGCATCGGGAATACGGGCGGAAAAATCATTATCGCCAAACAGGGTGTAGCTTAAGGCAATCAGGTGAAATTGGAGGGGGCCATGGGTGACAGGGTCGTAATGGTATCCCCCCCCCGTGTAAAAGGTATAGGCTGGAACGACATGGTTGACCTCATCATGACTCATCACACGCTCTCCAAGCATGATGAATCGGCTCAGAACTGCAGCGATCAGGATGATTGAGACGATCAAATGGTATATCGAAAAATGAGGCCAAAACGGGAAGACAGGTCGATCCAACCAGGTATTAATTTTTGAGGTAGGTGTCATGGTCATTATTTTTACACAGGTTAGAAGTTCGGAGTAACCAAATTCAATAGATTTTAGAACTATACTTTAATCTTGAGGTCCTGACAAGGCACAGGATGCTAAGGTCATTAGGTCAAGCACAATCCTGGAATTAAGGTAGAATCAAAATCATCATCATGAAACAAAAATTGATCATTGTGTTGACGATTTGCCTGTTGGGATTAACCGCATGTGGTGCAAGAAACACCCCCACAGCACTGCCGACCCTGGATGCGACTGTTTTGAACCAAACAGCCATCTATCAGGTGACGCTTGCAGCTACATTGGTATACACTCCAATTCCAACGCAAACACTGCCCCCACCAACCACATGGACACCGATCCCAACAATTGATCGGACACGTCCTCCCATCCAAACCCCAACGCCTGACATCCCCTGTGATATGGCAGCCGCTGGACATCCGATAGATGTAACCATTCCAGATGGCATGATGATGGAACCCGGAGAGAGTTTTTCGAAAACTTGGCGTTTGGAAAATGTTGGATCCTGCACCTGGACTCGTCTTTACGCGCTTACATTTTTTTCTGGCAACAGCATGAATGCGATTCAAGTCAATCCGCTTCTCCAGCCAATCCAACCGGGCGGCGTTATAGATGTGACAGTCAACATGGAAGCCCCTTTAGATCCCGGGATTTATCAAAGCAATTGGATGCTGAGCAACGAGGTGGGGGAGCTCTTTGGTATTGGTCCCAATGGAGACGCACCCTTTTGGGTGAAGATTGAGGTTGTTCCTTCCGTTACAGCTACACCGCAGTTGACACCCACCCCGACCAGTACGCCGGTGGTTTATAAGACTGGTG
>DAINBD010000120.1:0-3704 GCA_036733105.1 Candidatus Brevefilum sp.
TCTCGCTTCTGCAAGGCGGGTTTTCTTTTATTTCAGGTTTGCTTTCCTCAAAAACAGCTGAGGGAAGCACTCGCCGCTTGCGCAATTATCTTTTTGACCATCTGCAAAGACTGCCCTATGCCTACCATGCTGAATCCAAAACAGGTGATCTCATTTCCCGATCCACCTCGGATGTGGACGCGATCAACCGTTTTTACAGTGAACAAGCCATTGGGATCGGCCGGATCTTGTTGATGTTCATTGTCAACTTTGTTGCCATCCTTCGGCTTAACACAAAACTGGCATTAATATCCGTTGTGTCGATCCCCCTGATCATCGCGGTCTCAATCTATTTTTTCTCTCGGGTTTCCAAAGCATATGAAAAATATCAGGAACAAGAAGCTTCATTAAGCAATCGCTTGCAGGAAAATCTGACCGGGATTCGAGTGGTTAAAGCCTTTGCCCGCCAAAGCTACGAAAGTTACAAATTTGATCAGGAAAATTGGGAAAAATTTAAGCTTGGAAAAAAGCTTTTATCCATTCACTCCTTGTTTTGGCCGGTTTCAGACACAATTTGTGCCGCACAAATGCTAACAGCGTTTTTTGTGGGTGCGATTATGGCCTACAATGGGACGATCACAGTGGGCACCTATATGGCATTTGCCTCCCTGGTTATCTTGATCATCTGGCCTGTACGCAATCTCGGCAGATTGATCGTTCAGACATCCACAGGAATTGTATCTTACAGTCGTGTGGCGGAAATCCTCAAGCAAGACCGTGAACCGCTTACTGAAGGCGACTTCCATCGGGAGGAAAACGTTCGCGGTGAGATCATTTTCGACGATGTTTGTTTTGAGTATGAACAGAGTAACCCAGTTATCGACCATGTCAGCTTCACCTGTGATCCCGGGAATGTGATTGCCCTGCTTGGATCAACCGGCTCAGGCAAGACCTCATTGGTCAATTTGCTGCCCCGTTTTTATGATCCAACCTCAGGTGTCATCACCCTCGATGGCGTTGACCTGACTCGCTATACCCGAAAATTCCTGCGCTCACAAATTGGGATTGTTGAACAGGAGCCATTCCTGTTCTCACGTTCGATAAAGGAAAACATCACCTATGGCGTCCATCGCGAGGTGAGCGACGATGAAATAATCCAGGCTGCAAAATTTGCCGCCATCCATGATGTGATCACAGAATTTCCAAAAGGTTATGAGACGCTGGTCGGGGAGCGTGGGGTTACACTTTCGGGTGGACAAAAGCAGCGGGTGGCGATCGCTCGAGCGCTTCTAAAGAACCCACGCATCCTCATTCTGGATGATTCCACTTCAAGTGTGGATACAGAAACAGAAGCACATATCCGTTCAGCACTCGAACACCTTATGCAAGACCGAACCACCTTTATCATTGCCCATCGCATACAAAGTGTCATGGATGCAGACCTCATTTTAGTCTTTGATAAGGGTGAAATTGTTCAAAAAGGCACCCATGAAGAATTGATGAAACAGAGTGGAATGTATCGTGATATCTTTGATATCCAGACACGCATTGAAGTTGAGTTAGAAAAGGAAATCTCCAGTGTCGACTTATCATGAATTAGAAGAAAGAGAATACGGAAAACTTACCGGTCATATATTTAAGCGTTTGCTTTCAGTCCTCAAACCTCACTGGAAAGCCGTTTTAGGCTTCCTGGTTTGTATTGCCCTTGTTTCCGCCATTGATGCCTACACGACTTTTCTAAGTAAACGCATTATCGATGATGGGATCATCGCAGGAAGCCGCGAGGCGATCGTCAGAACCGTCATCCTTTACGGCAGTGTTGTCCTGTTCCAGGCTATTTTTACATTTGGCTTCATTTATCTTGTTGGAATCCTGGCTGAACGTGTTCGCTACGATTTACGAAAGAGTATGTTCAACCACCTCCAGCAGCTTTCGCTCTCCTATTTCAGCCAGACGCCTGTTGGATGGATCATGGCGAGATTGACATCGGATACGGAAAGACTGTCTGATCTTATGACTTGGGGAATCCTTGATTCAACATGGGCAGTGATCAACATTTCCACCTCAGCTGTCTTTATGTTTATCATCAATCCGAAATTAGCCCTCATTGTAATACTCATGCTGCCTGTCTTAATTGTTGTCGCATTCCGTTTCCGCTCGAATATCCTTTACCACTATCGACAGTCAAGAAAGATGAATTCGCGGATCACCGGTGCTTTCAATGAAGGTATCACCGGCGTGCGGGTGATCAAAGCACTCTCTCGTGAAGATGACAACCTTGAGGAATTCTCAGAGCTTACAGATGGCATGTATGAAGCCAGTTTCAAAGCAGCCTGGCTTTCAGCCCTCTTCCTGCCAACCGTCCAGATCATCAGTGCGATCGGTTTAGGCATTGTCCTGTGGCGAGGTGGTTCCCAGGTACAAACCGGTGCGATGACCATTGGCGGAATCCAGGCTTTTGTTTCTTACATCACCTTCATCATGTGGCCGATTCAAGATTTAGCCCGTGTTTACGCTCATATGCAAAATGCGGTTGCTTCCGCTGAACGGATTTTCAGCCTGATTGATACAGAGCCTGAAGTAAAAAATCGCTACAATACAGTGGATATCGAGTCTCTTAGAGGCGATATTCGTTTCGATAATGTCCATTTTCATTACGAGGAAAACGATCCGGTCTTGCGAGGTCTGGATTTTCACGTCAAGCAGGGCGAAATGGTTGCTTTGGTTGGTCCTACCGGAGGCGGGAAAACGACCATCGTTAACCTGCTTTGTCGGTTTTATGAACCCAGCGAAGGGACGATCTATTTTAACAACATAGATTATTTGGATATGAAGCTCCAGGATATTCAATCCCGGATTGGGATCGTGCTTCAGACACCCGACCTTTTCTCAGGTTCCATCCTCGATAACATTCGTTATGGAAGATTAAATGCAACCAATGAAGAGATTGAGGAAGCGGCAAGACTAGCCGGAGCACACGATTTTGTTATGCGGTTTGACCATGGTTATGATCAGGACGTCGGCGAAGGCGGAAACCTGCTCTCGGTCGGTCAAAAACAACTGATCAGCATTGCCCGGGCTATCCTTGCAGAACCGGAAGTTTTCATCATGGATGAAGCAACAAGTTCTGTGGATACGCTGACGGAAGCACTGATCCAGCGAGGCATGGAACGATTGATGGAAAACCGAACATCCTTTGTGATCGCACATAGGCTTTCCACAATCAAAAGAGCAGACCAAATCTTTGTGATTGAAAATGGCCAGATCACGGAGATGGGAACGCATAAAGAATTGATCCATAATAAGGGAAAATATTACAATCTTTACACAAAGCAATTCCGCCAGGAATTGGAAGCACAATATGATATTTTCAATCGTCCTGAGGCGCTGAAGACAAGTCCATAATACTTCCCAGAAACCGAAGCTGCCAGGACCAAGGATAACATAACTCGAAACTCAGGAGACCTTCATGATCCTTTCCAAAAAAGAATATTTTCCACCCGAAATGGTTAACCCCCAAGGAGAAAATCTGCAAGAAATTCTCGGATTGGTGGCTGGCGGTGCAAAAAGCCACAGCCTGGCAAGAGTCACCCTTCCAGCAGGCCATTCATCTGCACCCCATTACCACAAGGGATCGGAGGAGTCGTATTGGATCCTTTCTGGTATTGCCATAATGAACATTGATGGGAAATCCATTGAATTGATGCCAGGTGAAGCTGTACTCA
>DAINBD010000121.1:0-3596 GCA_036733105.1 Candidatus Brevefilum sp.
CCTGTTTGATCCATCAATCTTCTTATTCCATGCTGAACAGATGGGTCGAAGAGGGTCTTTTGGATGTATTGGAAGAAAAGGGTGTGGGGATGATTGCCTTTTCACCTTTAGCCCAGGGTATGCTCACGGATAAGTACTTGAACGGTATACCAGAAGGTTCGCGGGTAACCCATAGCAGCTCCCTTAAGAAAGCATTTTTATCCGAAGAGAACTTGAGAAAGATTTCTTCTCTCAATGAACTAGCACTAGAACGCGGCCAATCCCTGGCGCAAATGGCTCTGGCCTGGGTATTGCGTGATGAAAGGGTAACAAGTGTGCTCATTGGAACCAGCCGACCAGAGCAAATTGATGAAAATGTCAGCGCGCTCAACAATCTGGATTTCTCGGAGGAAGAAATAAAAACGATTGATCAATATGCGAAGGATGCCAATATTAACATTTGGGCAAACTCAAGCGATCATGGGTAGAGTAAATTTTCTCAAGCGCTATGGCGGAATTTTTTGGGTAAAAGGTTATAAATAGTCCTGAGTATTAGAGCACTACTGTAAATTGACTTTGAAATTATAAAAGGAGAGAAATGATGTCAAAAAAAGGATTTGGAGATCGTTGGATTGGTGCGATGCCGAAAATTGGCATCCGACCTGTCATTGATGGGCGGATGAAAGGTGTTCGAGAGAATCTTGAAGACCAGACGATGGGAATGGCTAAGCGTGTTGTTCAGTTTCTGACTGAAAATTTGCGATACCCGGATGGGTCACCTGTCGAATGTGTGATTGCCGACTCAACGATTGGCGGTGTGGCTGAATCTGCTCGGTGTGCACACAAATTTTCCCATGAAGCCGTGGGCGTTTCAATCACGGTCACACCCTGCTGGTGTTATGGTTCAGAAACGATGGATATGGACCCACTAACACCCAAAGCTATCTGGGGTTTCAATGGGACTGAAAGACCTGGGGCAGTCTACCTTGCTGCTGTATTGGCCGCGCACAATCAGAAGGGATTACCCGCGTTCTCGATTTATGGTCATGATGTCCAGGATAGTGATGATGAGACGATCCCCCAGGATGTGCAGGAAAAACTGCTGCGATTTGCAAAAGCGGGATTGGCGGTAGCGATGATGCGAGGCAAATCCTACCTTTCGATCGGTGGCACGTCGATGGGCATTTCCGGTTCAATTGTGGACCATCCTTTCTTCGAATCCTACCTGGGGATGCGGGTTGAAGCCATTGATATGAGCGAATTCACCCGCCGCATCGATGAGGAGATCTATGACAAAGAAGAATATGAAATAGCCTTGACATGGACCAAGGAAAATTGCACAGAGTGCAGAGACCACAATCCCGTATCGATGCAGCGCACACGCTACCAAAAGGATCAGGATTGGGAGACCGTTGTCAAGATGACACTGATTGCCAGAGACCTGATGGTCGGGAATAAGAGGTTGGATGAAGCCGGCTTTGGAGAGGAAGCCATGGGTCACAACGCGATTGCCGCTGGTTTCCAGGGTCAGCGCCAGTGGACAGATTACTTCCCCAATGGCGATTTTATGGAAGCGATGTTGAATTCCTCCTTTGACTGGAACGGCATCCGTGCTCCCTATATTATGGCGACTGAAAATGATGCCCTGAACGGGGCAGGCATGCTTTTTGGATATCTTTTAACCAACACCGCCCAGATTTTTGCAGATGTGCGCACATATTGGAGCCCAGAAGCTGTCAAGCGTGTCACAGGTTATGAATTGCAAGGTCATGCTTCGAATGGCATGATCCATTTGATCAACTCAGGTGCTGCTACGCTGGATGCAACTGGGCAGCAGAAACGTTACGGAAAACCCGTGATGAAGCCCTTTTGGGAGGTCACCGAAGAAGAAGCGCAGGCATGTTTAAGGGAAACTTCCTGGTATCCAGCCTCAACAGGTTACTTCCGGGGTGGTGGTTATTCCTCAGGATTCCTGACGAAAGGTGAGATGCCCATGACAATGACACGCCTGAACATTGTTAAAGGATTGGGTCCGGTTCTGCAAATTGCAGAAGGTTGGACAGTAGATATTCCCCTGGATGTCCACAAGATGCTCAATGAACGAACGGATCCGACCTGGCCTACCCATTGGTTCGTACCACGTCTATCTGGCGATGCTGCCTTTAAGGATGTCTATTCGGTGATGGCAAATTGGGGTGCCAATCATGGTGCCATCAGTTACGGTCACATAGGTGCAGACCTTATCACGCTGGCTTCGATTTTGCGTATTCCCGTCTGTATGCACAATGTGGATGAACACCAGTTATTCCGTCCCAGCGCTTGGACAGCATTTGGAACGAAGGATATGCAATCGGCGGACTTCAGAGCCTGTTCGAATTTTGGGCCTATCTACGGAAAAAAATAAGCGATCACGAACTACCCCAGAGATTGGGGCGGCGCTTATATATAGCTCATTTTTAAAAACATGACGACCAGATTTTTCATAAGTTCAGGTTCTGGCAAGCAGCTGCTCAGTCCCCTTATTTTATTATCCGACTTTGGATTTTTTGGAAAATTCTATTTCTGGATCAATTTGTTCATAGATTGAAAATGATATCAGGATGTGCCCATCGCTGTAAATCAGAAAATTGTGTGATCCTTCCTGAGATTCCTGATCTTCTTCTTAAAATGTGCCTGATGTGGGTAGAATTCTCCCCTATGAAGGGGTAAAATTACAAACTGGTCAAGGATTGAAAACAGAGGCTGATGAGCCTTTCTTACTGTCTGACTTGATGATACTACCAGGATATGAGGACCCTGCTTGAATGGGATGTTCCGAGAAGGTGATCCTGAGAAAAGAACGGATTTGCTTTGAGTGGCTTGCAGAGAATTGCAAATAAATCATGAATGAAGTTCACCAATATTATGAAAATCTGGAATTGTATTCAAGGGTTTGCACTGATGGTATGTGCAATCCCTTTGTATTTAACCATTAGATGAAGGAATGAATGGAGTAGTCACAAAATTCTTGTGGCTGATCGCTAAGAAATATTTAACGGCACATTATTCAAGATTTGGAGACATTAAATGACTGAAGAGAAAATTCGAACCATAGAAGAAGTGACGGCACTGATTGAAGAACAATCTTTGACCAAAGAACAGCTGATGACGTATTTACGTCAGATGATGGAAATTCGCGCACTGGAGAACAATATTGCCAATTTGCTCAGCAAGGCAGTCTTGAAAGGTGCATCTCACCTCTACGCAGGTGAGGAAGCTGTAGCAGTTGGTGCGATAGGTGCTCTTAAAGATTCAGATTTTATCACCAGCACCCATCGCGGTCATGGGCATGCCCATGCACATGGTGATACGGCAGCCAAAACACCCGAAGCCAAACAGGAACACTACAACAAGATGATGGCAGAGGTTTTGGGTAAATCTGGAGGGTATTGCAAAGGCAAGGGCGGGTCGATGCACATTGCCGATGTCGATCACGGCAACCTGGGTGCAACGGGCATTGTTGCTGGCAATATTCCGGTCGCTGTTGGCGCTGCATTGGCACAAAAAATTCAAAAGACGGATTCTGTGGTCTTATGCTTCTTTGGGGATGGTGCATCAAACACAGGCAACTTTCATGA
>DAINBD010000122.1:0-3537 GCA_036733105.1 Candidatus Brevefilum sp.
CAATATGGTCACTCATATCCAATGCTTCAGGTGCATGGACAACCTTTACTTTGGTTTTATCACCTTGAAGAGACTCTAACTTCTCTCGTAGGACATTTTCATCGCCAACGATTAAAATCGTTTCATCCAACAGGTTGGATGCTGTGACGGCTGCTTGAACCTCTGGGTCTGGGCGTGTGTCACTTCCCATTGCATCTAAAACGATGGTCATAAGCACTCCTTTATGCTTTCAATTTTCGCTTGACAACCAATTTCATCAGGATATAATTACATCTGCTCAGGCGCTAGTGCTGGAACTGGCAGACAGGCGTGGTTGAGGGCCACGTGCCGCTGAGGCGTGAGGGTTCGACTCCCTCCTAGCGCATTGCAGGATAAGCACAATACTCATTGTGCTTTTTTGTTTAATTTGCCTCTTATGGTTATCAATTATTAAGGTGCCGGTAGGATAAATACCTGGTTAAGCCATGTTTCAGGATTTACTGGCGTACCTGTAATATCCATCTCAAAATGCAAATGCGGACCTGCTGACCGACCAGTGTCACCGATCTGACCGATGATATCGCCAGGTTGCACCACATCACCAACGCTGACGTTGAATTCCGAGAGATGCCAGTAACCTGAGAATACACCCCAACCATGATCCAATAGAACCGCTTTTCCTTTGATGGTCAATTCTTCAGCAAGTACTACCCTACCTCTGGCGGGTGCGTAGATATTTAAATTTTGGGCACAAACGGCGAAATCCAATCCAGTGTGATAAAAATATAAACCGCCGTTATTGTAATCTCTGCGTTGGCCAAAGACACTGTTGATGCAAGGTTCATCGACAGGATATCTAAATTGGCCGTCCCAAAAGCGTTCTGGTGTTGCCTGTTCCAAAATGGGTTGAAGATAGGCATCTTCCTCGGCAATCACACTCTCGTCGAGATATTCTTCAGGGACATTGACCCATTCATTGCCATAGCCACCTTCGATGAGCAGTACGTTTTGTGCAAACCTGTACTCATTTCCACCTTCATTGGTTATCCTTAATTCTAACGGATAAGATCCGGGTTCTGCCAGAGCATGGATCCCATGAAAGCTGTAATAGGTCCCGTTGTCCTCAGAAAAGAAATGGAGAGTCTCTCCATCAAAACTTCCCGTGATTTCCACAGCGGAGGAGGTTGAAATTTCGACTTGCAGGGTTTCGCCCTGGATAATTGGAAGGTTGTTAAAAGAAATGGATTCAATCCCGGGAAATGTCGATTGTTCAATTTCAGTATCTGACCTTCCGTATAATGCTTCTCCTGGAATGATGTCCCATGAAGCTTTGATTCGGTTATCAGCCATGATAATCCAGGGTGATGTGCTTTTTTTGATCGCTTCCTCAAGCAGGGTCGTATCTGTGGTGACTGAAACCACCGGCAGTAATGGGCTGCTTTCCTCATTGACCGGGATGATATAGCTCAATCCAGCAATGACTTCGGACGGGCTTGTGATCCGATTCAGATAGGCTAGGCCTGATGTGTCTATTTGATATTGACGGGTAAGACCGGTGAGTGAACTGCCGAAAAGGAGGGTCTCTGAAGCGAGAACTCCTGTCACACCTTCAAGACCAGGAATATTGAGCCTTTGACCAATATTCAATGCATTAGGATCGGCAATTGGATTTACGGAAATGATCTCATCAACGGTAACCCCAAACCGGAGTGCAATTGTCCCAAGGGTATCACCCTCCTGGACAACGTAAACGGGCAGTTCCTGGGTTTGTGCCTTCGCCTGGACACCTGGTGGGGTTGATGGCAAAAGAACCATCACCAGTGATAGTAAAATAGCTAATAGGAGCAATTTCTTATGTAAAAAGGTCATTGAATGATTTTTAACCCGTTATAATTATCTTATGTGGACCCTGAATTGGAATAATCCACAATCTATATTTGAATGATACAAGTTACAAGTTTACCATAGGCTGATTAAGAAGGGAAAGGCAGACAAATGAAGATTACAACGTGGAATGTGAACGGATACCGCGCAATTCTCAGGAAAGATGCTTTACAATGGGTGCCGGATGTCAATCCGGATGTTTTGTGCTTGCAAGAAACCAAACTTCAGATTGATCAAATCACTGAAGAGGAAGCCATCATTGATGGATATGAATCCGTTTGGCATTCAGCAGAGAGGAAAGGCTATAGCGGCGTGGCAACTTTCCATAAAAAGCCTCCAGTTGAGGTCGAAAAAGGAATGGGAATTGAGAAATTTGATACTGAAGGTCGCGTGATCCGGTCAAAATTTGATGATTTTTATCTCTATAACATCTATTTCCCGAATGGGGGGCAGAGCAATGATCGTGTGCCCTTCAAATTAGAATTCTATGATGAGCTTTTACAGATCTGTGACGATCTACACAGCAAAGGCAAAAAAGTGATCATAACGGGTGATTTCAATACCGCCCATAACGAAATTGATCTGGCAAATCCCAAATCTAATGAAAAGAACACAGGTTTCTTACCCGAGGAGAGAGTCTGGATAGACAAATATCTCGAGCATCAATTTGTGGATGCGTATCGAGAGCTTTACCCTGAACGGGTCCAGTATACCTGGTGGACCTATCGATTCAATGCCCGCACCAATAATGTGGGTTGGCGATTAGATTATTTTCTTGTCAGCGAGTCGTTGATGAATAATATTGATGATGTCTTAATCCATACCGATATCATGGGGTCAGATCACTGCCCGGTCACTCTTATTCTAAAGGATTAAACAAAAATAGCGTGGGGATCATTTCCCCACGCTATGCTCAAGCTTTTGATCAATCTTCCGGTATCCAGCAGCAAAGCACCAAATCTCTGGCAGCTTTGACCTCATCACATCGGCGCACTGGTGTTGTATGGGGGGCATTGTGAAGCAGCTCTGGTTGTTCCCGAGCTTCTTTAGCAATTGCTTTCATTGCCTTTACAAATGCATCCAGAGTTTGCTTTGATTCGGTTTCCGTAGGCTCAATCATCAGGGCTTCATGAACGATCAGCGGGAAATAGTTAGTGGGTGGATGGAATCCATAATCCATCAATCGTTTACTAATATCCAATGCATGCACATCTGGTGCGTCTGGGGGGATGCCCTCCACGACAAATTCATGCATGCAGGTGCGGTCATATGGCAGGATATAATCCTCCTTGATGTGCTTCATAAGATAATTCGCATTTAGCACTGCTTTTTCAGCAATATCACGCATTCCCTCAGGACCATGCATGGCGATGTAGGTGAAAGCCCGCACAAGCACGCCAAAATGGCCGTAGAACGCCTTCATACGGCCTATAGACTGTTCTGGCCAATAAAACCCATAAAATGGTGGATTATCATCATCACCCTCTTCAGCGATGGTTACGAAGGGTCCGGGAAGAAATTCTGCAAGTTCTTCTGACACACCGACTGGTCCAGATCCCGGTCCACCGCCACCATGCGGCGTTGAAAAGGTTTTATGGAGGTTAAAGTGCATGATATCGAAGCCCACATCACCCGGCTTGAGGATCCCCAGCAAAGCGTTGAGGTTTGCACCGT
>DAINBD010000123.1:0-3507 GCA_036733105.1 Candidatus Brevefilum sp.
AATCCACCGTTGCCCGTGAATACGGCATATGGGAAGGTCATCCGCGTGAACACATTCCCTGGTTCCCAGTGGTTTCTATCGATCTTTGCAATGGGTGTGGTAAGTGTATTGAGGTCTGCCCAAAAGATGTTTTTGAGATGAATGATCAGGACAGGGTTGTTGTTGTAGAACCATTTCTGTGCATTGTGGGATGCTGTTTTTGTAAGAGTGCCTGTGATCCGCAGGCAATACTGATGCCCGAAAAATCGATGCTTGATCAATTCAGGCATGGACAAAGGCATGTGACCTAAAAAATCTATCGTTATCCAAAATTCAAATATTCATACCTGACAGATCACATCCGTCATCATTTTATTTTTTTTAGGTAAAAATCGCCCGTGTTCATCATATCATTGACAATTTAGGATTTAGACGAAAAATTTTAGAATTTTTAGTGGCGCGTGAATGCCAATTTTTCCATTCATCTGATCAAAACCTTATTTATTTTTCAAGGAACTTACCGAAGAAGACGCAGAATCGTCACCTTTTTCCCTCTTCTATTTTTTATTTGTGATGAATTTTATTCTAAGGCACTTTTCATTTCTGGTATAATCAGTCCGGATTTGGAGTAAATCTATGATTACTGCGAACAAAAAAATGATCCAGATCATCGTCGTTCTGGGACTTCTTCTTGGTCTGCTAACTTTTGGGGCAAGCGCGGCTCAAGCAGCTTATGGCGGTACCGATGTCAATATTTATTTCTTTTGGGGGCAAGGTTGCCCGCATTGTGCCCAGGCGAAACCAGTTCTTGAAGAGATCGTCAATGCCAATCCCAAGATAGGAATGTATGACTATGATCTCTACACCAACCAGGAATATACGGAGATCTTTTTTGCCTTTGGCGCTGCACTGGACTTTGAACCTCAATATGTCCCCACGATCATTATAGGTGAGCGATATTGGGTGGGATATTCTGAAGATTACAGGCAGGAGATCATCGAATACATAAATTTCTGCCTGGAATCAGGTTGTCCTGATCCGGGTGGGGAAGTGTTGGCTGGATTTTTTCCCTCCAGCAGTCCAACGTCGGCAGAGCCGACTGCAACCCCTGATGTTAGGACAACCCCGACGGATGAGCCCGTAAGCTCACCCACACCTAGTGAAAACGGCAATTCTGGTAAACCTGGTCAATCCATTACCTTACCCCTTATCGGGACAATCGACCTGACCAATCGTTCCATTTTGATCAGTACTGTTTTGATCTCACTGGTTGATGGGTTCAATCCCTGTTCTGTTTGGGTTCTTTCAATGCTTTTGGCAATTACATTGAACACACGATCCCGTAAGAAAGTTTTGCTGATTGGTTTTGTGTTCATCTTCGTAACAGGTTTGATTTATGCCCTTTTTATCGGGGGATTATTTACCGTTTTCAAAATTGTCAGCTTTGTGGGTTGGATCCAGATCATTGTCGCCGTCGTTGCTTTTATCTTTGGTCTGATCAATATTAAGGATTACTTCTGGTTTAAGGAAGGTGTTTCACTCACGATCAGCGATAAAAAGAAACCTGGAATTTACAAAGGCATCCGGCGCGTTTTGAATGCCGAGGAAAATATCTGGGCGATGATCTTAGGAACCATTGTCCTTGCTGCAGGGGTTTCCCTGGTGGAATTCTCATGTACAGCGGGATTCCCAGTATTGTGGACAAACCTGCTTTCCTCTCAAGGGGTGACAGGGCTGGCTTTTATAGGATTTCTTCTTGTTTATATGATCATCTATCAGATTGACGAACTGGGCATCTTCCTAGTTTCAGTTTTTACCCTGAGAAAATCTAAATTTGAGGAAAAGCATGGGCGCATCCTCAAGTTGATCGGCGGGATGTTGATGCTGTCGCTCGCTGTTGTGATGTTGATCGACCCAACGATCATGAATGATCTATCAAAAGCTTTGTGGGTTTTTGGTGCTGCATTTGGAATGGCAGCTTTGGTTTTGGTGGTTCATCGAATCATCCTTCCGAAATTTAATATTCAAATAGGGTCGGAAAAAGGCAAATAATTTTCCGGCTCACAAATTAATAATGTGATTGTGAACCTGTCCAGTGATAGTTAAATCCCATCATTGAGCAGGTTTTTATTTTGCATGTTGACGGTGATCGCCAACGAGATGCTGAAATCCAGGTTCTAAAAGTCTACTGTTCATACGAATGAGATCTCAGAATTCCTAAATTAATGAGCATCAACCTTAATTATCCCTTTCTATTTTTCCAAACCTCTTGATTTTCCATATCAAAATCTACTATAACAGTAATTAAAGGAAGTGCTCATGCCAGAAGTAAACGGATTATTTCTTGAAAGGATTCACCAAATCCTACCTGATATCGAGATCAGAAATGTTGAACTTCACCGGGAAGGATTGGTAAATGACATCCTGATCGTGAATCGGGCGTGGGTGATCAGGATCACGAAAACGGAATGGGGTGAAGAACTCATGGATCAGGAACACCGTCTGCTGCAGTTTCTGGGTCCGCGCTTAACGCTTAGCGTGCCGCATTCCGAAAAACATGACAAGGGCGTATTGGTTTATCCCCATATTGAAGGAGAGACTTTCACCCGAGAAATTTGGGTCTACGCGCCAGACAAATATCAGGCAGGTTTATCAAGGCAGTTGGGGCAGTTTTTGTGTGAATTGCATTCAACCCCTATTGAAAATTTGGATTGGGAGCTGCCGCTCACGCTTGCACCGGTCACATGGGATACCTGGATGGATATTTATGATCGACTTGTTCAAAAAGTGAAACCTTTGTTGCTGCCGCACCAGATTGAATGGATGGAAACCTTATTCAGAGATGCGCTGGCAACCCCCGACTTTTTCGATTTTGACCCCGTCCTCATTCATGGTGAATTGGTGCCCTATCACATCCTGTTTTCGCCAGAAGACAATCAATTATCAGGGGTGATCGATTTTGCAACAGCGGGGCTTGGCGATCCAGCAATCGACCTGGGGGCTTTGATCTATGCCTATGGCGAAACCCTGGTATCACAATTGGCAACCCAATACCCTGATTATCATGATCTGCTTCCCAGGGCGAGGTTTTATGCTAAGGCTCATGAATTGCAGTGGGTGTTGCTGGGTGTTGAAACGAATGAATACTACTGGTTTACGGCGCACCTGGGTGGTGCAAGAGATATAAAGTGAACATACATCCATCTGATGAATAAGCATAAATGGGTAAATCAGTGATCCGTTGACTGGGAAAAATAATTGCGTAGAGGCTAAGAAATCAAGCCTCTACGCAAATTTTATTTATATGGGTGGTCAGGAATGGCGAAGCAACTGATTAGGAAAAATTATTCCACTTCTATATGGTTATGCTGACCCAGTGGACTTTGCTTTTTTAACCAGCTCTTGTTTTAGATCCCACAGCTTCTGAGAAATTGAGACGTGATAAATATGGGGATTCATCAACCGGCGTACACCAGGATCAAGTGCAGCAATATCCTTGTCGCGGGTTTCGCGGATTGCCTCGATGGC
>DAINBD010000124.1:0-3465 GCA_036733105.1 Candidatus Brevefilum sp.
CCCGGTTCGGGCAGCTTCTTGTTCAAGAAACGCTTTGCGCCCGATGAACCATGGTTTATAGGTTTTGATAAATTTATCAAAACCTGCCTGGCCAACACCCAGGTTGAGCATCCCGCCCATTTCATGTCCATATAGGGGCAGTCCTGCTTCCGTTCTTAGTGAATCACGGGCACCTAATCCACAGGGTTTTAGCCCAAGGTCACTGCCAACGCTCAGCAAAGTTTCCCATAATATCACTGCCTTTTCTGGATGAACGAACAACTCAAACCCCATCCGTTCGCCGGTGTATCCTGTGCGTGACACAACCATGCCAATATTATTAAGGGTAACTTCACATAATTGCGCCCAGTTCAATCTAAGAATCGCTTCACGATCTTCTTCTGTGGTTCCTAATTTCAAGAGGATATCCCGTGATTTTGGACCTTGGATTGCAATATCAACGAGCTGATCCTCTCCGCTTTGTGGATCGCGTAAATTGCGCAGGATTACATTTTTACCATAAGCAACTGCCCAGGGTGAATCTTTATCCACCAGGTAGATACCATCACGAACACCATTCAGCCAAGCCCAATCTTTCTCATCATTTGAGGCATTGACAACAGCCAGATATTTTTCTTCCCCACGGCGATAAACGAGCAGATCGTCGATCACATTGGCATCTGGGTCGAGGAAATGGGTGTAGCAGGATACACCAACAGAAAGGCTCCCGATATCATTGCCGCAAACACTATCTAAGAAAGTGCATGCATCTGGACCTTCTACCTGGAACACACCCATATGGGTCACGTCAAACAAGCCTGCAGCTTGGCGAACAGCCATATGTTCTTCAAGCACCGAGGAATACCAGACAGGCATATCCCAACCCGCAAATGGAACCATTTTTGCGCCAAGTTCCCTGTGAATGGCATTGAGCGGTGTTTTTAGCAAAGTTTCAGGGTCTCCCTTTTCCCAGGTAAAGGCAGGTAACGCAGTGCCTTTCCTTTCATCTTTTACCATGCCGACGTAATACGGCTTGTTGTCTGCATACGGTTGGCCAATCAAAGCATTTGGTGCTGATGCTTCAGCATCTTCAATTCGCATGGGGCCGGGCACCCTCATCAGTAAATCTTTATCAAATTGGATATAAGCATCTGAAAGGTTTCTCAACCAGGCACTGGCTAATCCAGCCTTATTGCCAGGAACCGTCAACAAGAAGGTGTGTGGTTCTTCACAGGTGATGAACCCATCGACATCCCCCATTGTGGTATGTAAAATGGTTTTCTGGCTTTCACCTTTTCCCAATACTTCAATATCGTTGGAAAGTGTGTAGTTCAGAAACAGTCTTGTCTGGTCTCCCGAGATTCTAAAGCTTGCCCATTCCTGGTCAAAGTTATCATTGATATTGAAATAGTGGGGGTAACCATGCCTTTTTGATGGTGAAATGAAGCATTGCACTTGCTCTGCAATGGCTTCAACTGCCAGCTTAGTTTCTTCTAATGTTTGAAAGGCTACTTTTGCCCTTAATTGCTTGGCATCCTTGCCAGACATGTAGTAAGGGGTCGTATTTTCAAACAGGTCGGTAATGATATCTGCCACCTTTTTCAAGTCATCTTCTTTCAAACAGCGTTGAGTGAGAATTGTGGTGCCGAATCGAATGCCGGTTGAAGAAAAAGTTGATCGGTCACCAGGGATGGTATTGCTGTTGGCAACAATACCGGCAGCATCCAAGATTCGGGCACCCATATCCCCCGTGAGGAAGGCACCCTCATCAGATTTAATGGATTTGCAATCCAGCAGGGCAATATGTGTGTTGGTGCCCCCATAGGGAACGCGCAGACCGCGTGCTTTGAGTTGGTTTGCAAACGCAACCGCGTTCTTGATGATCTGACCTTGAAGTTTTTTATAAGCTTCTGTCTTTGCAATTTTAAAGACATGGGCAATCGCAGCAATCGTGTTGATATGTGGTCCGCCCTGTTCACCGGGGAAGACAGCTTTATCGATTTTTTTTGAGATTGTGGGACTATCTGTGATGATGATTGCGCCGCGCGGCCCAAGCAGAGTCTTGTGGGTAGTCGATGTGATGATGTGGGCATACCCAACGGGAGAGGGAACCTGTTCAGCGACGATTAAACCGCTAATATGGGAGATATCGGTCAATAGGTATGCACCAATTTCATCTGAGATTTCTCTGAATTTTTTCCAATCGGGAACCCATGGGTAGCTGGAGTAGCCGGCAATAATGATCTTTGGTTTTGTTGCCATGGCCTTTTCGTAGATGGCGTCATAATCCAATCTTTCCGTTTCCATATTCACGGAATAATGTTGTGCATTGTAGAGCATACCTGAGCGATTAACTGAAGAACCATGGGAGAGATGACCGCCGTGCAAAAGGCTCATTCCAAGGATCGTGTCACCGGGTGAAAGCAGCGCTGTATAAACCGCATTGTTGGCAGGTGCGCCAGAAAGCGGTTGGACATTGACATAAAGCTCATCGGCTGTAACACCATTTGCTGCGAATGCTTCTGCACAGCGCCTGCGTGCCAGGGCTTCAACCACGTCAACATATTCCACACCTTTGTAATAACGAGGATCACTGTATCGTCGATAGGTGCCGATCATATTCGTATAGTCGAATATTTCTTCTTCCGAATAGAAGCGAGTTTCAGATCGGGGATAGCCTTCAGCATAGACGTTTGTAAAAGAAGACCCCACAGTCTCAAAAATTGCGCTTGGCGCTATACTTTCACTGGGGATCATGATCAGCCTTCTTGCCTGACGTTCGTTCTCAAGCTGAATTAAATTAAAAAGGCCTGGGTCTATTAATTCCAGGTCTTTGTTGTATTGTGAAATTTTCATAGATACTCCTTTTGAGAGGATTCCTGAACCTAAAATAATTATAGATTCATCCTAATTTTAGTCCTGCAAGCCAATGAGGTCAAGGAAAGAAACGCTGTTAGACATAGCTGTGTGCATTTAGCCAGAAAATAATCTTTTCAATGACCCTTTCTTTATCGAGATCATTATGTAACTCATGATAACTGTCTTCCCACAGGACCAGTTCAACCAGTTCCCCAGCTTTCTTTTTAAAGCTCTGACTGGCCTCGTGGGAGGTAATTTGGTCCGATGTGCCATGCATCAGTAATAATGGAAGGGTCCAATTTTCAGCCTGTTCCAATGCTGTGGCACCGCTGTCTATCAATCCCATTGATAATTTTGTTGAGATTAAGTCATGAACATAAACATCATCCCGATATGCCTGGACAACCGCCTGATCCCTTGAAAGCGCACTTGTATCCAGCGCGTTCTTTACCGTCAATGAGGGTAAAAGGTGAGAGAGGATTTTTGCGGCAATCAATTTTAATTTTGGCGGTTGATAGGATAAGCTTAGGGCTGGAGAAGTTGCGATCACGACCGAAAGCTCAAATGGATGATGGAGGCCGTATTGAATGACAATATTTCCGCCCAGGCTGTGACCGTATAAAAAGC
>DAINBD010000125.1:0-3461 GCA_036733105.1 Candidatus Brevefilum sp.
CCAAATCAATCACCCTCTAACAGGTTATCCTTACCTGAAAATTCAGCCATTTCTTGTAATATTTCAAGTGTAGCCAGAGCTTCGTCCTCGCTAAGCAAGTTAAGGGCAAAACCTGCATGGACAATCGTCCAATCACCTGGCTTTGCGTCATCAATGACTTCGATGCATGCTTCGCGCGTCACACCGCCAAAATCAACTTTTGCCATTTTTGTTCCATGGTCTTCATAAATGGAAAGAATTTTTCCGGGAATACCCAGACACATACTCACTCCTTGTCATTCATATATCGAAATGACGTGATCACAGCTTGTCCAAAAGCGACACAACCATCGTTGGGCGGCATTTGTCGGTGGATCAAAGCTTCAAGCTTGTTATTATGCAACAAATCAAGCGTTCTCTCAAGCAAGTAACGGTTTTGCCAAACGCCGCCTGAAAGAACAAACCGACTGATCCCCAATTTCTCCTGTATTGTTCTTGCGATTTTGATGGTAAGGTGTGCAATGGAATTATGAAATTTCGCAGCTATTATTGACTTGCTTACACCATTGTTTTGGTCTGCCAAAATTGCTTCAAGAAGGGGTTTGATTATTATCTGATCTTCATCCATCTGAAACGGATAATACCCCAACTCGTTCGGATCAGCTATCGCTTCTAATTCAATAGCGGCCTGCGCTTCATAGGTTATGGTCTGCCTTATTCCAATCAGAGAGGAGATTGCGTCAAATAAACGACCCATACTTGAAGTAAGCGGCGCATTAAGTTTATTGTTCAATTGTGCTTTGAGTATTTCACGTTCTAGGTTGGTCAACGCTTGAACTGGGGGATGATGATCAGCCCACGGCACATCAAAAGCCCACAAGGTGCTGAGTGCCATCCGAGAAGGTTTCTGGAAAGTGACGTCTCCGCCGGGTAGTGGTACAGGTTTGAGATAAGCGAACCGTGTGAAATCATAACAGTTTCCGATCAAGATTTCTCCGCCCCAAATGGTTCCATCAGTCCCATACCCCGTGCCGTCGAAGATGAAACCTGCAACTTGCGCGTCGGGTTCACAACCGTTTTCAATCATGCAAGCCGCTAAGTGGGCATGATGATGTTGTACTGGATATTTTGGGATATTCTCAGAGGTGGATCGTTCGAGCGCGTATTTTGTGGATGTGTAGTCAGGATGCAAGTCATAACCAATGGCTTGAGGTTCGATGCGGAAAAGTTCTTCATATTGTCGGACAGCTTTTTGGTAATCCTGATAGGTTTCCCAATTGTCCATTTCACCAATGTGATGGCTGAGAAAGGCATACTTATCCCGCGTAAGACAAAAGGTGTTCTTCATTTGCGGACCCACAGCCAATACTTGTGGTAAGGTTTGATTTAACCGTATGGGATTAGGTGCAAAACCACGCGCTCGGCGAAAATGATAGGGTTCGGTTTGAACCGTAGCGAAAACGGAGTCGTCTATTCTCCTGAAGATCGGCCGATCGTGGAGCAAGAACGCATCAGCAATCCCCGAAAGTTTTTCCCGTGCTGATTGGTTGGTGTGCAGGATCGGCTCTTCGACCAGGTTGCCGCTGGTCATCACGAAAGCATCAGGATAACCCGGTTCTGGTTCGAGTAACAGCAGGTGCAGCGGGGTATAGGGCAGCATGAAACCAAGCGTCGATTGACCTGGAGCGACCTCATCTGCAATCCCCGGTGTGTATTTCTTGTTAAGAAGGACAATGGGTGCCTGTGGACTGGTCAGTAGCTTTTCAGCTTCTTCTGTTACTTCCACATATTTTCGAATAGAAGTTATGTCAAATGCCATTAAAGCGAATGGTTTCGCAGGCCGATTTTTTCGCTGGCGCAAACGCCTGACTGCACTTGGATTGGTGGCGTCACAGGCAAGATGGAAACCGCCCAACCCTTTGATTGCCAATATTTTTCCTTCTTTGAGTAACCTGCGAGAATCTCTTATCGCATCATCTTTTTCAAGATATTTTTTTCCAGGAATTAGCTCAATCCACACCTGAGGACCACACTCGGGGCAGGCGACCGGTTGAGCGTGAAAACGGCGGTCTTGAGGATCATCGTATTCCTTTTGGCAGTCGGGACACATTGCAAAAGTTGCCATAGTGGTTTGGGGTCGATCATAAGGAATATTTTTAATGATAGAGAATCGCGGACCGCAATTTGTGCAATTGATGAAAGGGTAACGAAATCGGCGATCGTTGTGGTCGAAAAGTTCTGCTTTACATTGACCGCATATTGCTATATCGGGAGAAATAGGGATAAATGCCGTGTCCTGGTCTTCACTGGAGATAATTTGAAAACCCTCACTGGGTTGAGGTTCTATTTGATGGCTATCTATGGTGTCAATTTGGGCGAGGGGCGGGGCATTGGTTGAGAGTTCTTGCTGAAAGATGGAAAGAAAGGCTAACTCACCTGTAACTTCAATATCCACGCCGCTGGCAGAATTACGGACCCAGCCACTCAGATTGTGTTTGAGGGCTAAATTGTAAACAAATGGACGAAAACCCACGCCCTGAACGATGCCATTGATATGGATATGTCTGCTAATTTGTGACATTATTATCTGTGTCTAAGCACGCATGGTCAGTTTGGCTTTTAACCAATCATGCCAGCGGTCCATTCCTTCGCCGGTTTTACTTGACACTGCAAAAATCTTTACGTCCGGGTTGAGCATTTCAACACCTTTAGAAAAATAACCCATATCAAAATCAAGATAAGGTAAAAGGTCAATTTTGTTGATGATCAAAACGTCCAGACCGCGGTAAATATTGGGATATTTGTATGGTTTATCATCTCCTTCGGGCACGCTTGCGATCACGATTTTGCTGTGCATGCCAAGGTCAAAGGCTGCAGGGCATATCAGGTTACCCACGTTTTCAACGATAAGGAGGTCAATTGTTTCAAGTTGGAGTTGGTCAAGCGCTCCTTCGACCATCAATGCATCCAGGTGGCATTCACCACCTGTGTTGATTTGAACTACTGGCATCCCTGCAGCAGAAATCTTATCTGAGTCGATCGTGACAGGTGCAGTATCGCCTTCAATCACACCAATTTGGATGTTATCATCCAGGAGTGCATCGATGGTTGCCAGGATAAAGGTGGTTTTACCAGCACCCGGCGAAGCCATTAAATTGATGCCATAAGTACCTGACGCATCCAAACGACGACGATTTTGTTCGGCTATTCTTTCGTTGGCGTTTAATATCTTTTCAACAATTTTTATACGATTTTCATTCATAATTACCTTTGTATTTCAATGCTATCCAAATTAAATTCATCTCCAGAAATGACACGAACCTTTGGGCTGTGGCAATGGGGACAGGGGGTTAATTCTCCATCAAGCGTATATTGCTGATTGCAATCGAGGCAAGTCAGTGTAGCGGGAATTCGCTTAAAATGCAGTTTTGCATTCTCACAGACTGTATTTTTACTGATCATATCCCAGTAAAAAGATACAC
>DAINBD010000126.1:0-3451 GCA_036733105.1 Candidatus Brevefilum sp.
TCTGAGAGAGCAGCACTTGCCAAAGAAGGCCAACGTCAACACCTACTTCATGATTTGGCTGAAGGAGATATCGTCTTAGGCACTGTGACCAACATCACGGGATTTGGCGCTTTTGTTGACCTGGGAGGTATTGAAGGGCTGATCCACGTTTCGGAACTCTCATGGGGAAGGGTTCAACATCCCTCTGAAATTTTGAAAATTAATGATCAGATCAAGACCATGGTTCTTCAAGTTGATGAAGATAAGGGCAGGATTGCATTGAGTCTTAAACAGCTTGAGCCTAATCCTTGGGAAGTCCTAAAGAAGAAGCTTGGACCTGGCGATATTGTTGATGCCATGATTACCTCAATTGTGAAATACGGCGCATTTGCACGCCTTGAAGAAGGGATTGAAGGCTTGATCCATGTTTCTTCCATGAGTTTTCCAGATGGATGTCATGAAATCACAGAATTTTTAGATGAAGGGCAGCCTGTGAAAGTAAGTATCTTAAATTTCAACGTTGAGAAACGCCGGCTTGGTTTAAAATTAGAGAAATATTGATCACATTATGATAAAAAGAAATTTATCTCCTTCCAATAAAAAAGAAAGCGGAAAACAACCCGGATTATTTGATATGGATCGATCCTTGATCCTGAATCTTACACTGAGCTTCCAGCGGGTTTTGCGATATGGTTGGGATTTGTTTGGCATTTTGCTAATTGCAAGCGCATTAATCCTTTTGTTTGCGTTGCTGGGTATTACGGCTGGAGCTCTTGTTACACCGCTATCTGTTTTCCTAACAAGATGGGTAGGTTGGGGACGGTTTTTCCTTGTTCTTTCTTTGCTATTGGTTGGGTTCAGGGTTGTAAAATGGCGGAAACAGCCACCCGATAAGATCCAAATCGGGAGAATCTTAGCTGTAGAAATCGCTGCTTTTCTAATTCTTGCTTTGCTTTCGATTATCAAGGGCAGCTCAGTGGTTGAAGCACAGGCTGGCCAGGATCCTGGCGGGATAATTGGGTGGGGGATTGCGGAGATATTTCGGATCGGTCTGGGTCCGACATTTGGTTTTGTGCTTATCATTTTGCTTCTTTGTATATTACTCTTCGCCGCATTTCGGATTTTGCCTCATCTGGAATCCTTTATTATGAACCGGGCAAGATCTTATCCCCTTGATCTTGTTGAGCCTCAAAGTGACGAATCCATCAAGGCACCCACCGTGATCACTGAAAATAAAGAGGCAGAAGAAAAGAAAAAGGAACAGGATAAAAAAGAGGTGTGGCTTCCTCCGGAGTTTAGAAAAACCTTTGATACACCATCGCTTGCAGATGAAACACCAAATCAACCAGTTACCCGTTCTGAGGCGTTACCTCCCTTATCCATTTTACAAAAAGGTGATCCTTTTAAACCGGATAAACGCTCGATAAATTTGAGTGCTGGTTTGATCGAGAAGACATTGGATGAATTTGGAATTCCTGCCAAGGTTGTGGGATATCGAACCGGTCCAACGGTAACTCAATTTGCTGTGGAGCCGGGTTATATCGATAAGGCTGATGATGAACGCCAAAAAATCAGGGTTTCGCAAATCTCATCTTTGCAAAGGGATCTTGCACTGGCTCTGTCCGCAGAACGATTGCGAATTGAAGCACCTGTTCCAGGGAAATCTTATGTTGGTATAGAGATCCCCAACACCAACAGCTCTAATGTGAAGCTTCGCCCGCTGATTGAGTCGGATGCTTTTTACCGTGTCAATTCACCCTTGGCGCTTGCCCTTGGTAGAGATGTTTCAGGGAAGCCTGTTGTTGCCGATCTGGCAACCATGCCGCATCTGTTAATTGCAGGGACAACAGGATCGGGTAAAAGTGTCTGTATCACAGCGCTCACAGCCTGTCTGGTTATGAATAATTCACCCGAAGATTTGAGGTTGGCAATGATCGACCCCAAACGAGTGGAATTGATGCGTTTCAACGGCTTACCTCATTTGATGGGCAATGTTGAGACTGAAATCGAGCGCATTTTGGGTGTGCTGCGTTGGGCGACAACGGAAATGGATTATCGCTACAAACTTCTTGAGAAAGCCCGTGCTCGCAATGTTGATTCATATAACAAGAAGATGGAACGTCAGAACAAGCCGAAACTCCCAAAGATCGTGGTTATGATTGATGAATTGGCTGACCTGATGATCTCAGCACCGGATGAAACTGAGCATGCTGTGATTCGCCTCGCGCAAAAGGCACGTGCAATTGGGATTCATCTGATCCTGGCGACCCAACGACCGAGTACAGACGTGGTTACCGGTTTGATCAAAGCTAACTTCCCAACCCGAATTTCCTTTACAGTCGCTTCATCCATCGACTCTCGGGTTATCCTGGATACGGGTGGCGCAGAGACTTTGCTGGGGAAAGGCGATATGCTCTTTCTGCATCCAGAAATTGGGCTACCCATACGTGCCCAGGGTGCGATCGTAACGGATAAGGAACTGGATCGGATCATTCAATGGTGGCAGAAAAGGGATACAACCCAGGAAACTGCTGAACAAATTCGCTATGACGACACTGAACAGCCCCCATGGGAAGAGAAGGTAGGTGCGCGGGAAGAAGTAGATGAGGATGAATTTTTGATTGATGAAGCCATCAAGTTAATCAAGTCTGAAGGTCATGCCAGCGCATCATATTTTCAACGGCAATTGCGAATTGGATATCCAAGAGCAGCACGTTTGGTCGACCAATTAGAAGAAATGGGGATCCTGGGGCCTTCACAAGGCGGCGGTAGGGAAAGAGATATCCTTATCGATATAGATGGGGATGAGAGCGAAGAATAACGACTAAATTGTCCCTGTGTGATAAACTTATGGCTATGGAACAACCGACAAAAGAAGAACCCCAAACATTTACTGATTTTCTCAGAAAAGTATTCAAAAGTGTTTTAGATTCACTCGCCTTATTCCTGAATGGGTTAGGTGTAAAGCCGAACATGGTTACCTGGTTTGGCTTGATAGGCAACATGGGTGCAGGCGTTTTAATGGCACTCGGACACCTCGTTTGGGGCGGTGTTGTTATGATGCTTATCGTTCCGCTGGATGCTCTGGACGGAACCATGGCACGTATGCGAGGAGAAGATTCTAAATATGGTTCTCTTGTTGATTCGGTGACAGATCGCTATTCAGAAATTGCAATTTTCACGGGTTTGTTAATTCATCTTAGCAAAACAGGAACCTTTCTAGATACCCTTCTGGTATTTTTTGCGATGATCGGATCAATTATGGTTTCATATGTTCGCGCCAAAGCGGAATCCCTGGGTTTTACATCAAAAATTGGATTAATTTCGCGGGCAGAGCGTTACCTCATTTTGGTCCCGGGTATTTTATTTGGTTTTCATAAGATCTCCTTATGGGTCCTGGCTATTTTGGGAAACTTTACTGCAATTCAACGGTTTTTACATGTGCGCAAACAAGCCAAAGGAATCCCTGAAC
>DAINBD010000127.1:0-2289 GCA_036733105.1 Candidatus Brevefilum sp.
TGAGGCTTTTTTCGAATGACTGCTGACTGCGCTCATATCCCTGGTTGGAATTACGGATCTTGGTTGTGATAAACAGCTCTTCACGCCGCTTCCCGCTTGCCTTCCACCCATTGCCCACCTCATGTTCATTGTCATAAGCCTGTGCGGTATCGATCATGGTATACCCATGATTGAGGGCGTAGGCGACAGCATCTTCGCAATCTTTTCCATTTGAAAGCCACGTCCCAAGCCCAAGGTATGGGATATCTACGTTGTTATTCAAAGTGATTGTGGATTGGGCTGTTTTGTGCATAGGGCTCCTTTTCATTGATCCTGATTTGATTGAACCTAATTATACCCAGCTCTTTTTCATTACAAAGCCGGATCGAAAATTTTTATGGGGTCTTAATCTGGGTCGAGTATACTTAATGGCAAGTTTTATTCATTGAATGATTATGAAAAAGAATTTTTTGCTGTTGTTATTAATTCTGTTGGCAATGACTCTCAGCGCCTGTCATCCAAACCTGGTAACACCAACTGGAAATTTGATTCCGGATGATTTCTCCTTGCCTGCGATGGATCCTGAGGTAAAGGAATCCTTACGGATCTATCCATTACTGGAGGGAAGCACCTGGGTTTATGATTATTTGGGATTTGATCAGTCGCAAGAAGTTATCTGGCGGGTCGTTGAAACGGTGATTGAAACTGAAGTCATTGGCAATGTTTATGTGGCTACTTTGGAGCGGACTGCGGAACTTATGGATGGCGTTCCTCACGGAAACTTGCTCATTGAACCTGAAACGGGCGTTTTTCGGTATGTAATTGACGGCGAAAATATATATCGAATTGATGGATCGGATGATATTGATCTCTCCAGGGCGTGGCTGGAACTTGTTTTGCCTTTCCCGGGTGAGGATGAAGGCTGGTATCCTGATCCAGAACTCCGTTCTATAAATCGAGAAGGGGAGATGGGACTTCGACAGGCGTCAGCACCCTATCAAGAGGTGTTACCACAGGGGGGCGTATTTACCTGTTATAACGTCAAGACGGTTCACCCTGATGTCATGGTTGATGAAGGAACATTTTGTGAAACGGTGGGATTTGTCTATCAGGAATTTATTTATTTTGACTTTTCATTCGGCTTTCGGTCTGAGTTAGAACGGTTTACCATCCAATGAGGGGTACGGTGGCTAAATTTCGTCGTTGGCTGCGGTTTAATCTGCTTTACGAAAGGCGTCCACCCTGGGATACAGGTGTTTCACCGCCTGAGCTCATTGAATTGCTGGAGACATTAAAGCCTGGACATGCGTTAGATGTGGGCTGTGGGACGGGGACAAATCTGATAACGATGGCGGCATACGGTTGGGATGTGGTCGGTGCGGATCTTGCCTGGCTGCCTGTTTTGAAAGCTCGGCAAAAGATAAAAAAGATCAACAGAAATTCGCGTGTTTTCCATGCTGATGTTACCGGTAAAACGGGCATCAAAGGCACCTTTGGCCTTGTCCTGGATATTGGTTGTTATCACAGCCTGTCGCCTTTGCAAAGGGCAAATTATCGGAGGAATCTCATGAATTGGTTGGGGAAAGACGGGATTTACCTGCTTTATGCCCACAAATGCATCCAACCTTGTGATGGGCATGGGATCACAAAGGAAGATATTGATTCCTTCCAAGAATTTATTATGCTCACATGGCTGAGGGAGGGTGCTGAAGTTCGGCCGGATGGGAGCGGGGGGCAGCCTGCAGCCTGGTTACGGTTTGATCGAAATTGAGATCTGAAAACCTATTTTTCCATCTAACTGCAGCGGGTTTGGGGTTTCTTTAGTAAATAAGATAGAATCATGGTCAACTCAGGCATTGGAAGAATCATCCAAATTGTCAGGATTGAATTCTTATCTCTGACAGTCATTATCGCAATTATTACGAATTTTGGAAGTTTTTATGGCATATGAACGTATGCTCGACCGGGAAATAAATCCGGATCGAGAACTGGTTCTCAGGACGATTGGTAAAGAAGTCGCTCCCATTTGGGAAGAGGCGACATCCTATATCGATGAACAATTCTGCGATTATGAACCCGAGTGGAATTATTCCAACCCCCAGCAAGGATGGGGGCTTCGCTATCGAAGGGCGGATTCTCACCTCTGTACATTGTTCCCTGAACGAAGATCCTTCACGGTCTTGCTGACTTTGAATGCCGCTGAAGAGCAGAAAGCATTAGAAAAGATCAACTATTTTAATGCCCGTATTCGGGAACTGTTGAATCAATCCTCAACCCTGCCAGAAGGGCGCTGGTTGTGGATTCGACTGG
>DAINBD010000127.1:2299-3298 GCA_036733105.1 Candidatus Brevefilum sp.
TTAAAATTGCTGCTGGAGCTTAAGGATGTTTGAACCGTATAATCAACAGCAATATTGATCGCACAAGCTCCCCATCACAGTCCCCCCTTAATAAATTCAATACTTTTCGATCGATTGTCAATAAATATCATTAATTAATAAGAAAACACTTGTTCATGTTACAATTAATCTTCTATCAAGTTGATTTTCTTATTCTGTGTGCCATTTGAGGTAAAAAAACAGATCGAAATGATCATTTGTCTGGATTAAGGCTGATCGGGTAGGATAAACAACTCACAGGCAGGGCTTCGGCATCTTCTCAAAAATAACTGCGATGGCTGTGATTTATTGGAGGAGATTAACCAATTATGATATCTGAACTACAGATTATATTAAGAGTGCTGGTGGGCGCAGCTTTAGGTGCTGTCGTTGGCATTGAAAGGGAACGCAGCGATCAACCTGCTGGTCTTCGGACGCATATGATCCTTGTGATCGGTGCCACATTGGCGATGGTGCTTTCCATCAATTTGGGGTATCTCTTTGCCCGTCCAGGCACACCGGCTGACCCGGCACGTCTGGCAGCACAGGTTATATCGGGCATCGGTTTTTTGGGTGCAGGCGCCATCCTCCGGTTTGGCTACAATGTCAAGGGTCTGACCACTGCCACATCCCTGTGGACGATGGCGATCGTTGGTATGACCGTTGGCGCGGGTTATTATTTGATTGGTATTATCACCACTGCGCTCATGCTGATTGTTCTGGCTTTGTTAAATATCATTGAGAAACGTTTATTCCGGACTTCGGTCTCACGTTTTATCTCAATTGAAGTTAACTTTCATAAGGGTGTTGTAAAGTCAATTCGTCATATTGTGGAGGAATTTTCAGAAAACGTTGCCAGCTTTACCATCCAGAAACACGTTAAAGATAAACGGTTGCGTATTCAGGTGGTGGCGCGTATTTCTCGCGATCAGCAATTGGAAGAACTGATCGAAGTCCTCTCTGATGTGGACGGGGTGCGCA
>DAINBD010000128.1:0-3259 GCA_036733105.1 Candidatus Brevefilum sp.
CCGATGATGATCGGCACCACGGGTGTGACAGAATGGCCGGTGGTAAAACCTAACTGTTTATAAGCCAGGCGCATTTTTTCACCAATTTGGTTTACTCTTTCGATGCGTTCTGGTTCTTCGCGCATTACATGTAATGCAGCAAGGGCTGCTGCTGCGTTCGCCGGCGGGATACTGGCGCTGAAAATCAGGCTTCGGGCATGGTGCTGGATGAATTCGATCACATCAAGTTCACCGGCTATGAATCCGCCCAGCGATGCAAATGATTTGCTGAAAGTTGACATGATCAAATCAACATCATCTGTCATGTTGAAATGAAATGCTGTGCCCCGACCGCCCCCCAAAACACCCATAGCATGGGCATCGTCAACCATCAATCGGGCACCATAAGCTTTACATAATGGAACCAGCTCTGGCAAGGGTGAAATATCACCTTCCATACTGAACAGCCCATCGACAACCACCAGCTTTGCTTTATCAGCGGGCAGGCTCTTCAGCACTCTTTCCAAGTGCTCCATATCATTATGCCGATAGCGTTCGATTTTTCCCCCGCTTAATAAAGCACCATCCACGATGCTGGCATGATCATCCTTATCAAGGATGAGAATATCACCTCTTCCAACTAGGGCACTGATCGTGCCAAGGTTCACCTGCATACCAGTTGAGAAAACAAGCGCTGCTTCTTTACCTACCCAATCAGCCAGTTCCTCTTCTAGTTTCTCGTGCAAAGTCAGATTCCCGTTCAAAAACCGTGATCCTGTGCAGCTGGTCCCATAGCGAGTCGTTGCTTCAATAGCAGCTTCTCTCACTTTGGGATGTGTGGTCAAACCTAAATAATTGTTCGATCCGCACATGATGATGTGACGACCTTCAAAAATGACCTCTGTTCCTTCATTTTCATCTAAAGGAATAAAATAAGGATAGATCCCAGACTCTCTGGCCTCTTTTACTGTGGAATATTGGTAACATTTAGAAAATAAATCCATAAGAACATCCTTTACTCATTTTTTCAACGAGTGTGATTATACATGAAGGAAGGCAAAGTACTATTAACAACAGGATAACATCAAATAATTTAACCATATTTGTTGAAATAAGTTGCGGAAACAAACTAGATAACTTTATAATAGAGGCAGATGTGTCACGACATTTTGAAGGGAGCTTATGATGAAGAAAATTGCCCTATTGATTAGTATAATTTTCCTTTCCCTGTTATTTACGAGCTGTGTTGTCGAGGAGAAACCGGAACCCGCAGAAGATTTAATCAGCACCCAAGTATCACTCATCCTCACAGAAACTGCTTTGGCAGAGCCGCAAATGCCAACAGAAACGCAAGCCGTTCTCCCCACACAGCCCGAAGTAGAAACAGCCACTGAAAACGCTCCGACAGAAACAGCTACCCCAACATCAACTCTGATTGAAACAAGCGATCAGAATGACCCGGCTATCATCCTGGGGGATGCTGCTTGGTCAACTGATTTCAGTGGGAGTTCCAGCCCCTGGGATTTCGATTCTCCGCAAGCTTCCTTTTATCCATCAAATGGCGCTCTCAACATGACCGCAAAAGCAAACGCAAACTGGCACAACTGGTATCTTTCAAACCCAAAATTGAAAGATGCATATTTGGAAGCGACCATAACAATGTCCAATTGCTCCGGTTTGGATAGATTTGGGTTGGCTTTCAGAGGTGGAGGAGCCAATTGGGATCAAATGTATTTTATGGGTGTAACCTGTGACGGGCAGTGGGGATTCTTCCGCATGGCACCCGGTGTTGAAATAAAACAAATCATCAGCTATCAATCTGCTGAACAGCTTTCAAATAGCATGAGCTCTCCCCATCGGGTGGGAATCTGGATGGAGGGATCGGATTTCACATTTTTCATTGATGGGAAACAGGTTGGAACAGCAACCGATAATGTCCTTGCAGGCGAAGGATATACCGGTTTCCTGATTGCCTATGCCAATACACCCGGCTTCACCGTTCGTGTCGAAAACTTGAGTTACTGGCAAATCAAATAAACTGGGAGAAAATATTCGATTATTATTCATTTACAGAATGGGAAATTTGCGCTAATTCACACGATGAGTAAAAATTTTCCATTCTAATTAATGTTGAGGAAAAAATTATTTATTACGAAAGCATCTTATGAAAATCATTCAGATCCAACACAATGACCGTCGCCAACAGAAGGCTTTTATCCAACTTCCATTCGATTTGTATAAGAACAATCCTTACTGGGTTCCCCCAATCCGGATGGATATCAAAAAGATCTTTAAACCAGAAAATGCATTTTATAAGTATGGAGAAGCAGCCTTCTTCCTCGCAATCGACAAAGACAATCATCCTTTAGGTCGTTTGGCAGTGGCGAACAACACACGATACAACCAATTCCACAAGTCAAAAACTGCTTTTTTCTATTACTTCGAATGTGTCGATGATCATAAGGTCGCAGGGGGATTGTTTGAAAAGGGTTTTGATTGGGCAAAAGAAAAAGGCCTCAACCACATGATCGGACCCAAGGGCTTTACAGTCCTGGATGGTTTTGGATTGTTGATTGAAGGATTTGAGTATCAACCCGCTTTTGGCCAGGCATATAACCTCGCCTATTACCCTGCATTGATTGAAGTACAAGGGTTTTCGAAAGTCAAAGATATTCTAACAGGTTGGGTTGATCGGAATACCAAATGGCCAGAAAAGATTATCAAGGCAGCCAATATCATTGAAAAACGAAGGTGCATCCAAACGCCCACTTTCAAAACAAAATCAGATTTACTATCCATTAAAGACGATCTTCATACGCTTTATAACGACTCCCTCGCAGAACCAGCCGGCAATCCACCTTTAACCGATGAAGATATGGACCAGATGGTAGCGCAATTGTTGTGGATCGTCGATCCTAAACTGATCAAGATCATGTATGACGATAAAAAGCCAATTGGTTTCATCCTCGCTTACCCCGACATTGGTTCAGCCCTCCAACGATCAAAAGGACGCCTGTTTCCATTTGGCTGGTTGCAGATCCTTTTGGAACGTAAACGTACGCAATGGATTGACCTGAACGGTGCAGGCGTCATAAAAGAATATCAGCGGCTTGGTGTCACATCGATCATCATCAATGAGCTCTATAAGAACCTCATGGAATCAGACCAGTATCAATATGGTGAACTGCTCCAGTTCAGAGAAGAAAACATCAATAGTCTGCTGGAAGCCTCCAACATCGACATTCACTTCCATAAAAAACACCGCCTTTATGAAAAGCGG
>DAINBD010000129.1:0-3196 GCA_036733105.1 Candidatus Brevefilum sp.
GGCAATGGCAAGGCAGAAATAGATCAGGAGATTCGAATTGACGAAAGAAATCCCGATCAAACCAATCCCAGCAACCAGGAGGTAAAGCTGAATTGTCCTGGCAATCCCCAAACGATTTACCAGCGATTTGCTCACCATAATACCGATCACCATCGGAACAAAAATGGCTGCCAGTAAATAGATCGTGCTGGTCTGTGTCACATAATCTGCCAGGTAAAAAATTGCCCCTGTCACAATAGATAGGCAAAAAGTGGACATGAAGTTTTCAACAACCCAGATTAGGAACGAACGGCTTTTGAAGGTTTCTTTGACGGAGTCAACCAGACCTAAGGGTTTTTCAGATTGACTAATAGCTGGTTTTTCTTTCAGAACATAACTGGCTGCAAAGACCAATCCCCCACCGATCAAACCTAAAATACCCATTGCCACTCTCAGCCCCAATAAAGAGGCATTGTCGCCAACCTTTGGGCGAAAGATTTCAGGGATCAGAAAACCAAACAGATACGCTAAAAGTCCAAACAGACCGGTATAAATCTGGATTGAACTACGACCCTCATCAGTCTCAGCGATCTCGGGTAAAAGCGCAACACTGTTCAAACCCACAATGGTATAAGCGGTATCATACAGCAGCATGATGACCAGCATCCACCAGAACTGTGTGATTCCAGATGCGGATTCGGGAACCATCCACACCAGGAAAAAGGTGAGAGCCAAGAAAGGTGATGTGAATCGCAGATAAGGGATCCTGCGTCCGAGTTTTGAGCGCGTGTTATCTGTCATAAAGCCAAAAATGGGATCGTTGATGGCATTCCAAATGGCATAAATAATCGAGGCTATCCCAATCCAGCGCGCGGATAAACCAATGTAATCCTGGTAAAAAATGGTTAATAAGGATCCGTAAGTACCGGATATTGTCAGCTTACCCAAATTGCCCAGACCTAAGAAAAGCTTGTATTTGAAGGGGATATGTTCTCTTTCGCCAAGGTCGTTTTTCATGCTGGCTCTCTCTTTCTGATTTTTTTATGAATCTAATTGAAGTCTGGATCAGTCAATTCGTTCCAATGACAGGAAAGTATACATAGATTTATTTTAACATGGATAAAGACAGAGCTCTATCCTAAAAACGACTTCCACAATGAACTTTTTGACCCTCCTGGCCTGATTTGAATAAAAGGATTATCGGAAAATAAATATTGAGTACAATAGGATGTGGAGAAAATATGCCCAAAGATACATTCAACAACTTGCCCGAAGAAAAAAGAAAACGAATATTAAACCTTGCAATCGCAGAATTTGCTGCCCACCCCTTCGAAGTTGCCTCGATATCCGATATCGTACGCAAAGCCAAAATTGCCAAGGGAAGCTTCTACCAGTATTTTGAAGACAAGATGGATCTATATCGATACCTGGTGGATATGAGCACCAATGAAAAATTAAAGCTCGTCAAGGACATACCCACCCCCGATCATTCGGACGGTTTATTTGGCTATATGCGCTGGCAGTTCCTTTCAGAGGTCCTTTTCGAAATTCGCCACCCAGACCTGGCGCAAATTTCCTATCGCGCGTTTGTGGATGGTGTCAAATTCCCGGATATGAAGGAAGAACTCAAACGGAGAGGGACCACTCAGTTTTTTAAGCAGCTCATCTCCCAGGGGATTTTACATAATGAGGTTGCGGTCTGGGTTGACCCGGATGTGGCAGCATTTATGATGGAAATCCTTTTTTACCAGTTTGGAAAATATTTCATTGAACGGTTGGGGCTTACAGAAAAAGACTTTGAGAATATGTCGATTCTTGAAAACAAAGAAGCCCAACAATTAATGAGCAACCTGATGGACATCCTTGAAGCAGGTATCAAGAAAAACTCGGAACAACGAAATAACTACCTAGGAAATAACGCCGAATCTTAATCCAAAACCTCATTTGAAGTTGATTTAGGAATAATCTTCCAATTTAATAAAGCGGGATTCACCTAACAGGAAAAGAAAACCGGCTGCCATCAGATGGCAGCCGGTCATTTATCGTCAATTCTTCTTGATACAAATTTGGGTATAACGTGGACCTTATTTTGTCCCTCTGTGGTTGTTGTTGTTGTATTCCACCAAAAAACCCGTTTTGATCAAGTAATCAATGATATCACGTGCATTGTCCTTGGGTGCTCTCCCAACAGTCTTCACGTGGATTTCAGGTTCAATTGGCTCTTCATAGGGATCATCAATACCCGTAAAATTCTTTAATTCGCCAGCCCGCGCTCTTGCATACAGGCCTTTGATATCCCGCTGCTCACAGACTTCTAGCGGTGTATCGACAAAAACCTCAATAAAGTGGTCTTCAGGTACCATCTTGCGTGCTTCACGACGAGCCTGGCGATAGGGGCTGATCGCTGCGCAAATGACGGTACCCGTGTGGCGCACAATTTCACCCGCCACAAAACTGATCCGCAAGATGTTGGTGTCCCTGTCGTCCTTGCTGAAACCCAAACCCTTTGAAAGATGCGTTCGAACCACATCACCATCCAGTACTGTTGGATTGCGTCCATATTCCTGCAGCATACTGATCAAATGCTTAGCAATCGTAGATTTACCGGCGCCGCTCAGACCTGTGAACCAGATACAAAAGCCCTGTTTGTGGCGCGGAGGATATGCCTCCAGCAATATTTGGGAGGTTTCTTTACGGGTGAACCACTCTGGCAAGGGAAGTCCCTTTGCAAGGTAGTCTTCCCGCACCTGTGTACCAGAAATGGAAGCGATATTTGCGCCTTCTGGCACTTGCGAAACGACCTCATACCGGTCTTCATCGGGCAGGTATACCATTAATTCAAAGGGCACCATTTTTACGCCGACTTCTTTTTCAACAGACTTTAGCATCTCCTGTGCGTCATAAGTTCCATAGAAAGGTTTCCCTGCACTGTCATTGCCAGGACCAGCATGATCTCGCCCAACAATAAAGTGGTTAGCTCCGTAATTTCGTCGAATGATCGCATGCCACACGGCTTCACGCGGCCCGCCCATACGCATCGCCAGAGGCAGCAAAACCAATAAGGTATCCCGATCATAGTAATTATCAACGAGAGCTTTATAGATTCGAACACGGGTGTAATGATCCACATCGCCGGGTTTGGTCATACCAACCACCGGATGGATCAACAAACTGCCGCCAATTTGCTTGCTGGCGCGCTTGGTAAGTTCTTCATGAA
>DAINBD010000130.1:0-3168 GCA_036733105.1 Candidatus Brevefilum sp.
AAGAAGTCAATGTAGCGCGAATGCGGAACAGCCTTTCACCCGGCCATTCATCATAAAATCTTTCCTGACCAGAAACAAGATCATTGATCCACCCATGAAGTTCATGCTCGCTGTGAATGAGATGAACCAGTGTCTCCTTGGCTGACCACTCTTCGGGCGCAGGAGAGAAAGATGCTTCAGCATCGGTCACACCTTCAAGGGCTTTCTCCAGATTTTCGAGTGCTTCCAACCCTTTTGCTTCAATTTTCTTTGCCAGGTCTTCCGGTAGATGCGGAACCATTTGGTCAATCTGTGGGGTTGTGTTCACCTGGAAAGTCATTTTATTCTGACCTCGGTAAGCATCAACCTCAATGACATCGCCCGGTTGGTATTCGCTGATAATCGATTGGAGTGATTTGAGTTTGTCAACCTGTTTGCCATCAATGGCAACTATGACATCACCCCGAACAACACCTGCCTGGTTTGCACCGTAATCGGGAACGATATCTTCAACCAAAACACCGGATTGGACTTGAACATTCAGTTCTTCCCGTGCTAATTCGGAAAGCTCTATCAGTTCTGTTGGATAGATCCCAATCAGAGGACGATTCAGTATACGCAAATCACGACCTTCCTCAAGGGTAGATTTTAGGTTTTCCAAACCCAATTCCCAACCCTTTTGGATCTCCCGGCGGCCTTCTTCCCAATCCTCTCCTTGTCCAACACCTGAATGACGCAATTCAACCGAATAGCGATCTTCACCATTTGTGGGCGTGATGCGTACATCAACATGCGTCCATCCCGGCTCATCTTTTCCTATCCATGTGAAGGATACTGCCTGATCAGGCACGAATTTTGTGAAGTGACCGCTGGCATAATACCCGCGATTCCATGCCATAAAGATCCTTCCGCCAATTTCAGGACTGGTGGTGCAAAAATCGCATAACCACTCACGTAAAGCTGAACTTTCTGAAAAGGCTCGGAAGATTAGATCGACGGGTGCTTGAATGATCTTTTGAAATACAAATTGAGGATCGTCTGACATATTCACTCCTGGTCAAGATCAAGGTTACACCTTTAATTATAATCCAGACTTTCCTCTTCGAGAAAATATATATGGATTGCGTCATTTGATCTCAAAAAAATGTCTGCGGGATACGAATTATCCGCATAAAGATTTATAAACCTTTCATGAATGATAAAATTAGGATAATATTGACAGGTAAGGATTAACAAAAGATACTGAAATGAGCATTACCAAATCAGTTTTGATGATTTGGTGGCTTGGAATAACATATTTTTCTTTCTCTGAAAGGTCGAGAAGAAAGATTCATCTTTAAGGAAGGCATAATGGCAGGACTCTCTCGTGAACTGGGTATTGACCTGGGCACACTAAACACAAGAATAGCAGAGGGGAAAAATATCCTCATTCAAGAACCGACTGTGGCTGCAATCCTGCTTGATGAACTCAAATTGGTTGAGATCGGGAAATCCGCCCTCGATATGTTAGGACGGGTCCCTGACAACATTGAAGTAAATCGCCCAATGCGACACGGAGTCATCGCAGAGTTTGAAATTGCAGAAAACCTGCTGCGCGAATGGGTCCGGCAGGTTACAGGGAGGATGCTGCTGTTTCGACCTAGGCTGATCATCACCGTTCCTTACGGTGTCACGAGTGTTGAACGGCGTGCTGTCTATGAAGCTGGATTGGGCGCTGGCAGCAGAGATGTCAATCTGATCCAACAACCACTTGCAGCATCTATCGGGGTTGATCTCCCAATCGGTACACCAACTGGCAACATGATCATCTGTCTTGGCGGCGGAACAACTCAAGCAGCCGTGATTGCCATGAACGGGATCGTATCTGCCGATACCACCCAGGTTGCCGGACTTAAAATTGATGGAGCGATTGTTGATTTTATCAGGCGAAAGTACGGCCTGATCATCGGTCAACCCACTGCTGAACAACTAAAGATCCAGATAGGGTCAGCAATTGCACAGGACGAACAACAAAGTATGGAGATCCAGGGTCAGGACCAGGTTACCGGTCTTCCCAGACCTGTGCTCTTGACCACCAACGAGATCACGGAAGCCATCCAACCCCCTTTGGAAGCCGTTGCAGATACCATTCGGCGGGTACTTGAAAAAACACCTCCTGAGCTGATCTCAGATATCATTGATCGTGGTGTTGCGTTATGCGGTGGAACATCCTTGATGCCAGATATTGACCGATATCTGACAAGCTCATTGGGCATCCCTGCCTATATTGTCGATAATCCCACCACATGTATTGTAGAAGGTGCAGCAAAAGCATTCACAATGCTTGAAGAACTTAGTCGAAACTTGCCGCCAAGAATCTAAAGGCTATGGGTGATCATGTCTAATCAAAATCAAATGAAAAGTAAATCTGAAACAGTCCCTGATCCAGGTCTTGGACGTCTTATAGATCATTTTCCCCGTGCTAATCGCACTGTGTACCGATGGATTTGGCTATTTTTTGGATTCTTGCTGATCATCATTGGATCGTATTTATCCATCCAACATTTACTCAAAACCCTATCAGCGATAAATACATACGGGCGGGCAGTTCTACTAAAACCTGATTCATGGATGATATTTGCCCTCATCCTTTTTCTTCCTCCTGGGATTTTTTTAATTTCAAGGAGCTTTTCTCATCGAAATGATGCAGTTTACGTTTATGAAAAGGGATTTCTAATCCAAAAAGGAAAACAAGAACAGTCCTGGCTTTGGAAAGATATCACAAGAATTGATACACCCATAACAAACGTAAAATTTGGTGGGGACACCATCACAACCCACAGCAAGATCATCTTGAACGAAGGTGATCAAAAGATAAAAATCATATCCTCTCGGTATGACCGGATGACAGAACTGGTCCAAAAAGTGCGGGAAATCGTCTTGCCCATGCTCATTGAAACGGCTCAGAACCGCTTGAATGGTCAGAAAATGATTGATTTTGGAAATGAAATCAGGGTCGATCAATTAGGTTTAGAGGTGCAGGGGAACCAATATGCATGGATGGATTTAAGCGAGCCCTTGATCGAGCATACCACGTTAAGAATAAACCTCGCCAAAACCCAGACCCCCATCCTGCGATCAAATATCAACGAGATAAAAAACCTGGATGTATTACTGCACCTGATAAAAAATCCTCCAACGACCCCCAGC
>DAINBD010000131.1:0-3156 GCA_036733105.1 Candidatus Brevefilum sp.
AACATCCCGGAGTTCATCTTTCAACAAAACTCCGGGATGTTTTTTGTTTTGGTATTAAGTCTTTTAGGGCTGCATAGCGCCGAAAAGGACTAACCAGGCTAAGATCGATTTGGCGACCAGGCTCAAAACGATGTAAATTCTTTCGCCATAGAGATAATCTTTCCACTTCCCAGTGCGCTTGTATTGCAGGATCATGTTAATCGGGAAGGTGTTGAAGGCAACAAAATAGGTGCCAACAATAGCCCAGACAAACCAGGGGACACGATCAAAATTGGCGTTGCCAAACATGTACAATAAGATCGCGATCCAGGGTGCGATACCGGCGATAGAACCCCAAACAAAGGGACCCCAATTGATTTTCCCTTTTTCCGTTCCGGAATTCAACTGTTCCATCACCAAACCGAACAGGTTCATCGAAGCGTTGACGATGAAGATCAAAATCAGCGAAGCAATGTCATAAATGCCAAATAAAGTTGCAATCAGCACGATCATAACGGAAGAGCTCAGCGCGTACTCAAACCAACGGAATTTATTGATGCCCTTTTGCAGGTCGGCATTGTAGATCGCATTAGTTTTGTTCGGGATCGAAATGATTGCATGCGCGATCGCTGAAATGATCAGGAACAGCGCCACGAAAATCCCAAATGGCAATTCGAACAAATCCTTGGAAGCCAGTTCCAGTGAACGGGTTTCCTCATTGAACGCAAGGTAGTTCTGAGTGATGGTTGGGGCAAACTCAGCAATCTGTTGGATCACAGTTGTTGCCAGAAAGAGCATCGCGATGCCCTGAATGAGGTGCAAGCCCCCCATTATCATATTAAAACGTCTTAATTTCTGTAATTTAATTTCCATTTTATCCTCTCTTATAAATAACCTTAGTCATTTTATAGATAACTTGAACGAAGCATTAGTTTTTGCATATACTTTTTCAATATTGCTCAATAATTGGTCATTCAGAACCTAAAAAAACCTTATGAGTCTGTCTAACACGCCTGATCTGGGCAGATTTTTAGGTTGTGGCTCACTCTTCACGCTGCACAAAATATTTGGCAAACCGGCAGCAATGCCTTTAGAAGTCCTGTACTGCATTTACTGCCTGATCAAAAAATTCATATTGGTGATAATCACAAACCGGGCGAAAGCCAATTTCCTGATAAATTTTGTTGCTGGTCGGGTTAGCCAGATCGGTAAACAGGTGCACTATTTCATAGCCCTGAGCCAGCATCCGTTTTGAAATCTCAGCCACCAAAGCCCTGGCGTAACCTCTGCGCCGGAAAGATGGCGGCGTGTACACACCGGTGACATTGATGCTATGCGCCAAAGGGCGGTTTGCCATACCAATGCTTACGATCTGACCTTCATCTTCCCAAAAGAAAATTCTTTCAGCCCGGATACCAGGCAATAAACGCTCTGGGTTTGAGGGTGGATGCGGTCCGGCCACGGCCTCTTCCGCCATGACCCTTAGCCACTCTGCCGCCATTGCGGCATCACTTTCTTTAGCTACCCGCAAGTTACCCGGAGGATAGTCCAACTCTTCCACTTTCCGAAGTTCATAACTGCGCAGGCGGGTCAGGATACGAGCTTGCTGGCCGGATTTTTCCTTCCAAAGCTGGGCAAAGACGTCACTGGTTTCTTTCAAACCATTGACTCCCGCTAAGGTCACATCTTTTTTTACTAACGAATCGGCTAATGCCTCCAGAGCGGCTATCGAAAGCGGATCGCTCTGCACAATCATCGGGAAGGGAGGCGTCATGACAGCACTGGCACAAATTTGACCATCATCCCCATTGACCAGAGCCATCAGTGGGCTTTGCTCTCCATAGGCCTGGCTGTTTTGCTTTAATTGTGAGGCTATGCCCAGGATGAGCGAATTGCGCGTTTCATCTTTTTCCCACTCTTCGCCAGCATGCTCAAAGAAGGCCGAACTGTCTTCAAAAAATTCAACTTTGAACATTTCCCATCCTTGAGGCAGGTCTATTTAATCCCTGTCAACAAAATCTTGCAAAGGATTGCTGCGGGATGGATCGCGCAAACGGCGCAGAGCCGAGGATTCAATTTGACGGATGCGTTCACGCGTGAGACCAAAACGCTGACTGACCTCTTCAAGGGAATGATAGACGCCATCAACAAGTCCAAACCGTAATTCGAGCACCTGGCGCTGTTTTTCAGGTAAGGAGCCCAGTGTAGTCCGGATGGTATCTTTGAGGGAGTCACGCAAAATTTCTTCAATCGGCTCTTCCGCATCCTGATCTTCGATGTAGTCCGCCAGGGTGCTGTTATCCGCGTCGCCAATGGGACTTTCCAGAGAGACGGGTTCTTCGGCCGTTTTCAAAACTGATTCAACTTTTTGAGTAGCCTCATCCCAACGGTGCAAGAGCCCTGGGTCGGCCAACTCCCTGCTGCCGCCTATTTCAAGGATGGACTCAACGTCTTCTTCAGACAAAAAGCCCGAGTTTACAGCCATTTCAGCAAAAGTCGGGTCGCGCCCCAAACTCTGCACCAGGTTATGCTGGATCCTGACCAATTTGCTGATCTGTTCAACCATGTGAACGGGAATACGGATCGTCCTGGCGTTTTCCAAAATATAACGGCTGATGGACTGCCTGATCCACCAGGTGGCGTAGGTGCTGAAGCGAAAACCCTTGGAAGGGTCAAACTTGTGAATTGCCTTGAGCAAACCCATGTTGCCTTCCTGGATCAGGTCCATCATGCCAATGCCCCTGTTTCGGAAGTGTTTGGCAATACTTACCACCAGCCGCAGGTTAAATTCAACAAATTGTTGATTAGCCCACTCCGCATTTTCTTCCACGTTCTTAACGCTCTGCTTCAATTGTTTTTTGGAAGGGGGATCCTCAAACAGACTTTGTTCTGAAGAAAGATTTTCTCCCTCAAAGACAGGCTCTATCAGTCTTTTGACCCAGGCGACAGGCAGAAGATAGACATCGATAAAGAAACGCAAAAGATCACTCGCCAACACTTCCCAATGTTTGTCACTACCCCAGTTAGGTGTGTCCAAATAGGAACGTGTGTAACACTGGTTTCCCTCCAGGCGTTGTTCCTGCATGGTTGTCGCTTCAAGCATCACGCTTCCTATCTCAGGTGGGTCGTAATTGAGCCTGGTTGCGTCTTGAATAACTTGTTCCCAGGTGGAACACA
>DAINBD010000132.1:0-3144 GCA_036733105.1 Candidatus Brevefilum sp.
GCATCGGGTTGCGGGTTTGGAATGCAACCACGTTTGCATTGCCAATTTCTTCAAGTTTTGCACGGGTTTCTGCTGGTGTAAGTCGCAGTTCGGCTAAATCATCGTAGAAAGGAAGGTTCAGGACCTTCAATTCGCCAGAAAGGCACAGGTCACCCCATCCCGCCATCTCAGAGACAATCGGGTGCTTAAGATCCACAGTGCCATAAACTTTTTCGGCTTCTTCGTGCCAGTTAAACCGGAAGATCTCCTCAAGGCGCATCACAGCCATAATCTGGTTATGCACATCTCGCAAGGTCACCCAATCCGCCTGGTCAGGCAGATCGACTTTATCAATGGTCAGCGTGATTGGGATTGGCCAGATCGTCCCATCCGCGAGTGTCATGTTTTCCATCACGGACTGGTAATCGTCCTGTCCCATAAACCGATCCAATGGGGAAAAACCACCCACTGCTAATAATTCCATATCGTGTGTCTGACGAGGGGTCATCCGAATGGTCGGATATCCCCCGGCAAGTTTTAAAAGCTCATCACGTTCATCGCCCATCACCAAGAGATCAACCAGCTTCCCTCCATAGGGCGCGATCAATAATTCGGATCCTTTAGACATTTATCAGTAATCTCCTATCTATAATTATGAAACCGTCTTATTGTAGCACATAAAAATTGATTGTTAAGCCAAAAAAAAGCCCATCGAGGGATATTCAACCTCGATGGACTGATGTTTATTTGGATCAAACAAGTTGCTTGATAAAAAAGCCGTATCGATCAGGCAAAGCTATCGTAAAGCGAAAAGACAGTCAGCGAACGGGCGGCATCGTCAATCGTCCAGCCTTCTGGCATTGGACATGTCACCTGGACATTTTCACCAGGCAGCAAATCAAAATAGTTATCACTGAAAACCACATCGGCATCATCCAGCGAAAGTTCGACGAATCTTGCCAGAAAACTCGTTTCAAGTTCAACCATCACCATTCCATCCCCAGCATCGCGCAAATAAGCTTTGACCTGTGGATCGACCAGCTTTAGATGCTTATTGCGCACAAAAGTTGCCAGCTGCCTCATTTCGATCCTGTCTTCTTTGATCAATTCTGCGACAAAAACCGTCTCACGCTTTTCATCCAGTGAAAGCTGTCCGAATACCTTCTCGAAAATAACCTGTGAGGATAAGGGCTTCACACGAACCGCAATTTCTCCCGACTCAAGCACATCACCATCCAGGCGCATCAAGCGCCATTGAACATGTCCATCCCAATCCGAACGGAGATCGCTGGTTAGATGAATTTCCATTCCACCTGTCACCTCATCATCCCGAATCGACAAGAGCACTGGCGTATAAAACTTTCGACTGGCATAATGCAACGCCTTCCATCGCCCGAAATAATCAATGCTTGACCAGGATGCCACCGGCCAACAGTCATTTAACTGCCAGTAAAGCGTCCCGCTTGTGCGATGGCGATTCCGCCGCCAATGTTCAACGCCATAACGAATACCTTCAGCCTGCAACACCATCGTCAGGTAAACCAGAGACGGGAAATCAATCGGCATCAGGAAATGAAGTGCCATCTGCCCCATGAAGAGTGCACTGGCAAACGGGCTGCGCTGGTGATGCTCGATCATGTACTCTGTCAGATTCCAATGACTTTCATCCGCATAGGTTTTAATGGTTTTCAATGGCGGAAGCGATTGAAAGCCAAACTCACTCATAAATCGCGGAAACTGCTGTCGGTATGCGCTGAAGGGTTTGGCACCATGCCAAACATCCCAGTAATGCGCATCACCTAGATCATTGCTGTTTGAATTCTCAAAGGGAGTCCCCGAGCTGGGCGAGCTGTACCAGTAAGGCGTATTGGGGTCTAAATCCTTCAACCAGGATGGCAGCGTATCATAAAAGAAGGCGCGATAAGCATCTCGTTCTTTTTGCCACGCCTCCCCTTGCCAGCCCCACATTTCCCAGCCCATATCCATTTCATTATTTCCACACCACAGTGCAAGGCTGGCACGATGGCGGATCCGGGTGGTATTTTCGATCACCTCCTGGTGAATATTCTCGATAAATTCGGGATCATTCAATGGGTAAATGCTGCAGGAGAAGATGAAATCCTGCCAGACCAATATGCCATACTGATCACAAAGGTCGTAGAAATCCTCGCTTTCATAGAATCCACCGCCCCACACACGGATCATGTTGTGATGCGCATTGGCAGCATCACCCAACAACCGTGCCAGTACTTCCCGTGTGATCCGGGTTGGGAAGGTGTCTGCTGGGATCCAGTTCGAACCTTTGGCAAAAATGGGTATATCATTAACGACAAATGTAAAACTTTCTCCGAATTCATCCTTATCCTGACGCAGGACGAGCTTGCGCAACCCCAATTGATATGCCCGAACATCTAAAACGGTTTCATCATCTGTTCTAAGTCCTATCCGAGCCTGATATAAAGCTTGATCACCATATCCATTTGGCCACCACAAAATGGGGTCAGAAATTTCAATCATGGCATGGGCAGACCCCTTGATAATCTTACAGGTTGTCGCAAAGGTTTTTCCTTCAGGATCTCGCAAAGTCAGGCACAACTGCAGTGATTCTGAAGACCAGGTTTCAATCTCAGCATCAATGGAGACAATGACCGCACCGCTAAATTTATGTTCCTGGTTAATCCGGATAGACGACAATCTCGCTATTGAAAAACCTTCCAGGTAAGCCTCTTTCCACACGCCAATTGGGGGTAACATCGGTCCCCAATCCCATCCCCACTGGCAGGGCGCCTTGCGTAAATAGGGTCCGCCAGGGATAGACATCTCTGGATTGGCAAGGGGATTGGCATCCTGTAAAGGTTTGACATAATTAACAGGGGATTGAAACAAGATGCGAACCCGGTTCTCACCAAAAGACAGAAAGTCCTTGACCTCCCAGGAATAGCGCCGAAAGGCATTGTCCGTTTTTCCGAGCAAATGCCCGTTAATTGAGACTTCAGCAAGCGTATCAAGGCCATCAAAGCGCAAAAGGATATGCTCTTCACGCATCAATTCATCGGAGACATGGATGATGCCTTCAAATTCCCAATCCGTTTCAGCCACCCACTGCACTTTGAGTTCATTATCTGCCGCAAATGGATCCGGAATGCGACCCGCCTCCATCAGTGC
>DAINBD010000133.1:0-3141 GCA_036733105.1 Candidatus Brevefilum sp.
CCTGAACGCAAACTGGATAAGAGGAATAAATAATGCAAGGAATACAAATTGGGCCGTTGCACTTGAATTTTTATGGTTTGATTATTATGATCGGCGTGATTGCCGCTGCTGTTTTAGCCCATTTTGAGGCAAAAAGGCGGCAGTTGCCTACCGAGATCATCATGGACAGCCTGGTCTGGATTGTGCTTGGGGGGATCATTGGTGCCAGGCTCTGGCACATCTTCACCCCAACCGCATCAAATGTCGCTCAGGGACTGACCACAAGGTATTATCTTACCCATCCTTTGGCAGCCATTGCCATTTGGCGAGGTGGATTGGGCATTCCTGGGGCTGTGGCTGGTGGTGCACTGGCTTTTTACATCTACGCAAAAAAGCGCGGATTAAAATTTGGTTTGTGGGCAGATGTCTTTGCACCAGGTTTAGCCTTAGGGCAAGCGATTGGCCGCTGGGGTAATTTCATCAACCAGGAAGTCTATGGGCGGCCGACTGATCTTCCTTGGGCGATCACCATTGATCCTGCGCATCGTCTGCCTGAATTTATGGAATATGCCAAGTATCATCCCCTGTTTTTATATGAATCCCTCTTTAATTTTGCAAATATGGGATTCTTGTTGTGGTTATCAAGAAAATTCTCGGGAAAACTGAAAGATGGTGATGTATTCCTCACCTATCTTGTTTCTTATCCAATTTTCCGATTTTTTATGGAATTTCTGAGGCTGGATAACAGCTATGTTGGGGGAATCAATGCCAACCAAACTTTTATGCTCGTGGTGGCAGTTGTTTCTGCTGCACTGATCTTTATGCGGCACAGGAACAAGCGCGACACGATTGGCGATGAGGGCTACCTGGATCAGGAAGCGGCCGAAAACCTGAATGGAGATCATCCGGATACAATGGGGGAGTAAGTCTGATTAGCTTTATTTTCAACGTGGAAAGATAAATGGATAATGACGAAAATCACCTTTCTTGGTACTGCCAATGCCATTCCTAATAAACAGCAACAAAATTCTCATCTGGTGATTGAAACCAACGCGCGATATATTCTGATTGATTGTGTGGGCACCCCCGTTGTGAGATTGCAGGAGGCAGGGGTCGATCCGCTCAAGATCACTGATCTGATTCTGACCCACTTCCATCCTGATCATGTTTCGGGTGTTCCCCTGTTTTTAATGGATCAGTGGCTAATGGGACGCAAGGAACCGCTGGCAATCTTCGGATTGGAGGATGTGCTGATGCGTGTTGACCAGCTGATGAATTTATTCAGATGGGAGACCTGGAGCGGTTTTTATCCGGTTGAATTTCATCCTTTACCAGAAATTGAACAATTTCAAATGATTAATGAAGGGCAGATTCGGGTGTGGTCTTCACCAGTGCACCATATGATTCCAGGCATCGGTTTACGAATGGCGTTCCCGGATGGAATTATGGCTTATTCATCCGATACAGCGCCTTGTGAAGCAGTCATTCGGCTTGCCTCTGGTGCTGATGTTCTCATCCATGAAGCAACAGGCGAGGAACTGGGACATACATCGCCCGAGCAGGCTGGTCAAATTGCGCAACAAGCCGGTGTGAAGAGACTGTATTTGACCCATTATCCTGGGAACATTGATCTTCAGGAATATAAAAACAGGGCTCGTGAATGGTTTTCAGGTGAGGTCATACTTGCGCAAGATATGATGGTCATTGCGTTTTGATTTCCCTCTTATTACCAGCCAATGAGGAATGTCCGCCATTCGTGGTTTTCGTCCAGGTGTTTTCCAAAGAGATATGCGGCTGTATTGGGAGGTCTTTGGGGTGTTTTAATGGGGAACATGCCTGATTGCTCAGGTGTCATTCCTCCCTTGAGGTGATTGCAGCGGGGACACGCAGTCACAAGGTTATTCCAGTCGGTTTCACCCCCAAGTCGGCGTGGAATGACATGGTCAATCGTCAGGCTGTTGGTTTTTCGACCGCAATACTGGCATATGTAATTATCTCGATGGAAGATTTCTTTTCGCGTGAGCTGAACCCTGGGGTAGGGACGTTTAACCATCCTGGTCAACCTGATGACCGATGGCAGGGGAAAGGTTTGCGATACTGAATGGATGAATCCTCGACCGTTCAATACCAAGCTCGCTTTTTCATTCAGCATTAAATTTATCGCCCGGTAAGTCGAGGTGATATTTATGGGTTGAAAATTTGCATTCAGAACAAGAACTGGTTCGTTCATCTCAGCACCGTTATGATTATATCAGGTTTGACATTACGGGTAAAATTGTTTTGAGTAAGAACAAAACGGATTTTAACAATTATACTTTTATGACAGCAAAGCGAAAAAACATTCGTTATAATTAACACAGAATGAAACGAATAAATTATTATTTTCGTTGGTGTATGAGCGTGATGCAAGGCACACAGCGCGCCTTGGTGGACAGGCGCGTTTTACTTTGTCATTATTTAGTAGTTCGAGGATTGAGGAGGCAGGATGAATATTGATCAACAGGTAGCCTATCTGATGCTTGGAACAGAATATGGCGACCCCGAAACACTCCAATCGATGAAGAAAGAACTGCGAGACCGTCTGATTGAATCAGAGCTGAAAGGGCGTCCGCTGCGGGTTTATTGTGGCTACGATCCCCGGACATCCGATCTGCATATTGGTCACACCGTTACCATGCGGAAACTCCGTCAATTCCAGGAATTAGGCCATCATGTAATTTTTGTGATTGGCACCTATACGGCTTTAATTGGTGACCCCTCCGATAAGGATAAGTTGCGTGCGCAGCTTACACAAGATGAATCCAGGAGGAATGCAGAAAGTTATGCTGAACAGGCTTTTCGGATCCTGGACCGGGATAAGACAGAGGTGAGGTTAAATGAAGAATGGCTTTCAAAACTAACCCTTAAGGATATGATCCACCTTGCTTCTAATTTTACGATCCAGCAATTCATGACTCGGCAGAACTTCCGGAGTCGATGGGAAAATGACGAGGCGCTGTATTTCCATGAGTTTTTCTACGCCCTCATGCAGGGATATGATGCCTATGCCCTGGACGCAGATGTGCAGGTGGGAGGGACGGACCAGATGTTCAATATCATGACAGCAGCGCGAAAAATCATGGCGTATTACGATAAAAAACCTAACATCGGGATCATCCTAGG
>DAINBD010000134.1:0-3125 GCA_036733105.1 Candidatus Brevefilum sp.
AAAACTGCTTTTTTGGAAGCACTTCCATAACAACAGATTTTCAAAATTCGATTTCTTCATTCCATCGACTTTTTCTATTATAATGTCAATCCTTAACTTCTGTCAAATCATTGCCCCCATAAGACATCCTAATTAAGCGGTTTTTTATCCTGATTGACGCAAAACCAGGAAATTATGTCAAAATTGATCAATTGTCAAATGACTTTGAATATCTGCAATCCTCAAATTGGACCAATTTTTCTGACTCAAAGCTATAACATTCTCTTAATAAAAATTTATTATTTTCCCTTCATATTTGCGGAAAATTTTAGAATGTTGGATATTTCAACGAAAATCACTAAAGACCTTGAGTGGCGTTGGGACACATAAGCCATAGTGAGCTGGTTTATGTTTTTACGATTATACTTACAGGGTCGTCACCTTATGACTAACCTGAATGAGGGAAAATGCTGAATTACCTAAAACTCGATTTTCATTCGAAAGCCCAACCTGATGCAATGGTACAAAAAGGCCCCGTCCGATTTACTGTCCTGACACCCCAATTGATCCGGATGGAATTTAACCCCACACAGGAATTTGAGGACCGCCCTACTCAGGTCTTCTGGGATCGTGAACTACCTGTACCCGAATATGAAATGAATATTGATCAAAACAGGATCACGATTGAAACAGAAAAATTAGTTCTTGAATATGAAATCAACGAATGGGGCTTTCACCAAGACTTCTTGGCAATCACTCTAAAAGAGAATGGGAACACATGGCGTTATGGCCAGGAGGATCATGCCAATCTCAAAGGAACGTTGCGTACACTGGACCGATTGGATGGCGGACTCCTCACAGATCCCGGCTTGATTTCCAGATCGGGTTGGTCCGTTGTTGCTGATAGCCGCTCCCTTGTATTCTACAATGACGGATGGTTGGTGAAACGCGATTCCCCACCAGGAACGGTTGACCAGTATTTCTTTGGTTACGGCAAAGACTTCACCCAGTGCATCATCGACTTCCAAAAAATCTCAGGTAAACCGCCCATCCTTCCCCGCTTTGCACTTGGCAACTGGTGGAGTAAGTATTGGCCATATCGCCAGGACGAACTTTTAGCCCTGATGCAAGATTTTCAGGAAAGGGAAATCCCCTTATCGGTGTGTATTGTGGATATGGACTGGCATATCGTTGACACAGGAAATGAGAGCTCTGGTTGGACAGGCTACACCTGGAATCCAAAGCTTTTCCCAGATCCGCAAGCGTTTATCGATAGGATCCACGAAATGGGCTTAAAAACAGCCCTCAATCTTCATCCTGCTTCTGGCATTTATCCGCACGAGGTGCAATACGAGGATATGGCGAAAAGAATGAACATGGACACCCAGACCAAACAGCCTGTCCCGTTCAACATTGCCGATCCCAAATTTGCCTCTGCCTATTTTGAACTCCTCCATCACCCGCTTGAGGAAATGGGCGTGGATTTCTGGTGGATCGATTGGCAGCAAGGTACCCTATCCAGCCTGGAAGGGTTGGATCCGCTGTTTTGGCTCAATCACCTCCATTTTCACGACCTCGCCAGAGATGGCGTCAAACGACCGTTCGTTTTCTCCCGGTGGAGCGGGCTGGGTAATCAGCGCTATCCAATCGGGTTCTCTGGTGATACGTATGTCACCTGGAAATCTCTGCAATTTCAACCTTATTTCACGGCAACCGCGGCCAATATGGGCTATGGTTGGTGGAGCCACGATATTGGTGGGCACATGGGTGGCATAGAAGAACCAGAGCTGTATTTACGATGGGTTCAATACGGCGTTTTCAGCCCAATTTTCAGGACGCATTCCACAAACAGTGCTTTCCATGAACGCCGTCCATGGAAATTTGACGCTGAGACTGAGCGTCTTGCGACCAAAGCATTGCGGTTACGCCATACCCTGATCCCCTATCTCTATACGGCAGCCTGGCAAAACTTTCAGGACGGCATTTTACCCATCCGCCCCATGTATCACCTCTATCCAGATGAAAATGATGCTTATCAATGCCCAAACCAGTATACATTTGGCAGCGAATTGATCGCTGCGCCTTTCACAACCCCCAGGGACGAAAACACGCTTATGAGCCGTCAGCTGGTTTGGCTGCCGGAAGGAGACTGGTTTGATTTCTTCACAGGCGAATATATCCCAGGCGGCGGATGGTATGCCATTCATGGCGACCTGGAACGCATGCTTGTTTTCGCAAAATCTGGCGGCATCGTTCCGCTCAGCCCTGAGTCGGGTTGGAATGAGGGTAATACTTTGCCAGAGGCATTCATTGTTAAAATCTTCCCTGGCGCAAGTACTGAATACACCCTTTATGAGGATGACGGCGAAACACAGGGATACCTTGCCGAGGAATTTGCACTCACAAAGATGCGTCTTGCGTGGGAATCCGAAAATTGCACATTCTTCATCGAGCCGGTCGAAGGCGATCGCGCTTTATTGCCTCCGGTGCGCAGTTACAAGCTCATCTTTAATAGCATTAATTCAACCGAAAAAATAATTTGCAAGATCAACAAAAATGAAGTGGTTTTGGACAGCATTTATGATCAGGAAGCCCATCAGCTCATCATTCACGATATCAAGCTGGGGGTAAACGATCAGCTTATCGTTGAGTTGGTTGGTAAGAAAGAGCTGTTAAACCGACAGCAGCAGAAAAAGGAAGCTGTTTGCCACCTTTTAAAGCAGTTAAAGTTAAATACGTATATCAAGCAAGCATTATCCAACCAGGTCGATCAATTCTTGGCTGACCCCAAAGTACTCCTCTATTATGCGGATCGGATGGCTGATAGCCAGCTTCTGGCGCTGGTGGAAACATGGCTGGAAAGGCAAGCAGACAAGATGCCCAACGACCCCGCTGAAGCCTTTCAAAGGATCATAAACCAGCTTTATCACGCTTAATCTACGCGAAAGCCATGTTATTATATTGGTTTTCATGTTTGATATCGCTGAATATTGGGCGATCTATTCCTCTGTCATCGTGTAAAGCACAAATGTTTCCAGCATCACAGGTTCATTCCAGTCTTTGATCGAAAGCGAAGTCCCCATGATATCCCCGGCACTGTGCACTCGACCACGCCCCACGCTCACAACAGCCATGTTGACGAGTTC
>DAINBD010000135.1:0-3098 GCA_036733105.1 Candidatus Brevefilum sp.
CTTTGTCAGTAGGTTGGGCTTATTCCCCTCAAGGGGACAGGCGAGTCGCGCTCGCTCCATAGGAGGGCGTCTCACCAAAACAGGTGAGATGCGCACGACGCACATCGATTAACAAACAAGCTAATAAAGCATATTCGTTCCAGAAAAAAACGAACCGAAACGAATATGGGGTTGCTTCACTGGAGACGTTTGTTCCTGCTGACATGATCACAGCACCTTTCACAGCAGTTGCGCGTGATAATAGAGCATTTGTTCGGATATAATGAAAGAATAACCTAAAGTGCGGGGGGATGCAATACGGCAAAAGCGGCAAAAGGAGGCAGTATTTAGCCGCAAGCGGCAAAACAGGGCACAAGGTGTCTGAGAACAAGGCTCGTTGATGATGTCAGAAGGGAGTTACTCATGTCTTAAAATGAGACTTCGAACGAGGTACTAAATACCTCATAGATTTCTACAAAACCCCCAAAAATTGGTTTTGTTAATGATGCTTGATTGCAGTTATTATTCGTTATAATCAGCTTATATCATTAAGAAAAAGGAATCGTCAAGATTACTATTTACGATGCTTGTCTATGAAAGAAAATATGCGGTTTACATTCTCATCCGACTCAAAATAATCATCGCCGTGACCAGCGCCTTCAATGATGTCAAACTCAAATTTATCCGGTAAGACGTATTTTTTCAATTTCTCCACAAAATCAATCGATTGTTGAACGGGAACATCAGCATCAAGCTGACCATGCTGGATTAATAGCGGAGCCATATTCTTATGGATATAAGTCATCGGATTTGCTAATTGCACTATTAGCGGTATTTCAGAAAGTTTTTCACCTAAATACCTGGACTCGGGGGAATCTTCACGCCAATGTTCACCAGGTCCATATCCACTCTCTACAAGTTGTTGATATCAGGCCTTTGCCCTGACAAATCAATACTACCCTCCCCAGAATGAACCATTGACACCGATAGATCATTCCATCCGCTTGCGCAGATAGGTGTGCATGATCACAGACAGCACGATGATCAACCCGTAAATCAATTGTGTCCAGAAACCGGTTAGGCCGATCGCAACAGTGGCGGCTTCAATAGCCCCAATTATGAATGCCCCAAAGAAAGTACCCAGCAGCGTGCCAACCCCACCATATACGGAGGTCCCGCCCAAAAATACGGAAGCCAAGGTGCGCAACAGGTACCCATCACCCAGGCTAGGCCAGAAATAGGTCACGTGGAGGCTGGCTACCACACCGGAAAACGCCGAAACAAGCCCTACTAAGACAAACACCAAGATCCGCGTTCGTCCGGTGTTGATCCCCATCAGTTCGGCACTTTTGATATTGTCCCCAATCAAATAAATATGCGCACCAAACTTGTGCCGATTCAGCAAGATCCACGTCAGGACGGCTACCACGAGCAACCAGATCATTTGGACCGGAAATTCTCCCCAGATTTTTCCAACCAATAGGGGATGTAAGATCGAATCCTTGGTGTAAACCAGGGTGCCACTCTTGCCCTGTCCTAAGACTAGCACCGCACCCCGCCAGAAAAACTGGGTACCGATGGTCGCGACCAGAGAAGGGATACCAAACTTGACCACAATAATCCCATTTAACCACCCAATGAAAATGCCCGTCAGTAGCGCAGCTAAGAACGCCAGCCAAACATTCCCAAGAGCATCATAGGTAAACATGAAGGTGATCATGCCCATGGCCATAATCGACGGAAAGGAAAGGTCCATTTCCCCTGCAATCACGATCAACGTCAGAGGCATCGCCATCATCGCAAAGAATGGGATTGTGGACATGAAGGCATTGTATATCTGTGTCTTTAAGAACGTTTCCGGCGCCATGATGATGAAGAACAACCACAAGCCAATAAACACGCCAAAAATCCCGAGTTGAGTGCCGTTTCTTCGGATAAATTTACTGAAACTAAATTTGTGTTGATACAAATTTTCGTCTTCAGAAGTTTTCAGATTGGTTTCAGAACTCATGCTTACTCCTATTCAAGGACGCCACTTTCGGCAACATGGATCATCTTTTCCATCAGATCGTTGAGGGAAATATCCTTTGTTAAAAATTCTCCGGCAACCTGCCCCCGGTCAATAACAACCACTCGATCGGAGACTGAATACACATGGTAAATGTTGTGGTCAATGAAAATTGCCGATTTACCCGCCTTCTTAATGTCACTTACGAAACGAAGCAGTTTTTCCGTTTCTTTGAGCGAAAGCCCCATGGTCGGTTCGTCCAGAATAATCATTTCCGCATCAAAAAAAAGGGCTCGTGTGATGGCAACGCCCTGTTTTTCACCGCCGGAAAAGGAACCGACCTTTGAATCGGGAGTGACCGCACCGGATGTAAATCCCATCGATTGAGTCATCAGTCGGTGGGTTTCTGACCGCATTCTTTTGATATCCATAAATCCCCATTGGTTGACCAATTCACGCCCCAAAAAAATGTTTCGCCACAACGTCTGCAACTCAGCCAAGGCACGTTCCTGATAAACGGTCTCCACACCCAATTCTCTGGCTTTGGGTACCGTCAGATTTTCAACCAATTCACCATTAAAGTACAACTCCCCAGAGGTTGGTTGATAATAACCCGTGATGATCTTAATCATGGTGGATTTACCCGCACCGTTATCTCCAAGCAAGCCGACGACTTCATTTTGTCCTAACTGGAAATTTACATTTTTTAGTGCTTGCACCTCCCCAAAATTTTTGGATACATTCTTTAATTCAAGGCGAAGGTCCATAAATTATCTCCAGGTTAATTTCTCGTAATATGCATCATAATAATCTTATCATGTATAAATTAAAGACAGAACGAACAGTTCTCATCTTTATTGCACCTGATACCATTTTGTGAAAGTTATTTATGTAAAAGGTGAGCGATAAATGTCTTAGGAGGCATAACCATTGTGATGCTCCTGACTTCAGCAGCCATCTATCGCTCATCTTGGGCACTGCCCTGAAGCATTCACACCCTCCAGGGCAGGCTGTTCAACCAGATCTTTAGCGAATCTGTTCTTCGACGAGTGCTTCTAATACATCAACATTATCGACGTGCAGGAAACCGGCGCCGGTGTCAATGTGTAAG
>DAINBD010000136.1:0-3083 GCA_036733105.1 Candidatus Brevefilum sp.
TAATGTCAACGCAACTTCCAAACCAGACTCGGTTTTATAGATCCCAGCTTCTTCATCAAAGGTGATGTCCGTCGCCTCAAAAAGGCTCGTGGCCACAACAGGATCAAAACTGACATTCTCTAAATCAGAATAATATGCCCAGGTTCCCGGCATGATCGGCCCATTTGCGATAATTGCCTGACCGCCATACACACGTTCGATAATCAAATCACGATTAATCGAAGCCATTAAAGCCCGCCTGAAATCTGGATTTTGAAGGAAGCTGACTTCAGGATTGTCTAAATCCAGATAGGTTATGGTTAGCACTGGTTTCCTGGTGGTATAAATTGCCAGATCAGGTTCAGCCAATACTTCTTGAAGGATCGACGCGTTCACATAGCCAATGCCTTCCACCTCTCCATTTTTATAGGCTGCAAGTGCTTCAGCGGCTGTTGGATAATATCGAAAAATAAATTCTTCAAGATAGGGACGTTCAAGATAATAAGCGTCAAAAGCTTCCAAAACAACGCCTACAATTTCATTGCTTTCAACCAGCAGACGTTGAAATCGAAAGGGTCCAGTCCCTATAGGTGCCAGGTTGAATGGATGATCGATCATCGCCTCCAGGTCTAAACCTTTTAGGATATGCTCAGGCAATATTCCAAAGCTAAGATAATCAAGAAATGGGGCAAAAGGTTCGGGCAGCAAGAATTGCAACTGGTTTTCAGAAAGTGCGACAATTTCCACTTCAGACCAAAATCTCTTCAAGTCTTCTGGTATCAATGCATGCTGACTTTTCAGCAGATCCACAGTAAAAACAACATCACTGCTGTCAAATGCTTCGCCGTCATGCCAATATACATCTGAACGCAGGCTGAAGTTATACACGGTGCCGTCCTTTGAGACACCCCAGGATTCCGCCAGATCAGATTTCGGAAGTCCTCTCGAATTAAACCGAACAAGACTGCTAAAGATCAACTGACCGACATCATGGTCAGGTGAATTGTAAATATCCAGAAATGGATTTAACCGCATAAACTCGCCGATCAGCGCTTCAGTGTAAACCCCACCTGAAATTGGTGATGGCGCGGTTTCTACTTCCTCGTCATTGCCTAATTGCTGGATGATTAAAAGAACACCAACGATCAGCCCAGTCACCAATATGATTAATAACTGCCATCTGAATTTTTTCATAGGATTAAGATAAAATGGGCAACCACATTATTGTAAGTTGCCCGATCAAGCTCTTTGAGATTAAAAGCGATCAGAGTTCTCCAGGAACACGACCTGTTATGCTCCAAATAAGACAGTCAAAATTGTCAAGATAAAGAAAAGGACACTCAATCCAATCGTAACCCAGAAAAGTACCTTCTCGACGCCGCGTCGTTGCGTATAAACGCCGCCCGTGTTTGCACCCCCGGTCAAACCACCCAACCCAACACCTTTGCTCTGCAGGATAATGCTGGCAATCAATGCGATTGACGTTATAATTAGTGCTATGCTGAAATAATTCGCCACTCGTGCCTCCTTTTAACTGGAATGATTATACCCATTAACGCAAAAATACGTCAACCCAATGCATGAAACCAAATTCGCCATCCACATCCATACCCATTACTCCGATGGGAATGCAAGCCATCAAGAATTGGTAAAAATTGCCGAAAAATCGGGTTTGGACGGCATCATCACAACCGATCATAATATTTGGGTGGAAGGTTTGGATGGGTATTATGGTGAGGGGAAAAAGAAAACCATGCTCCTTGTTGGTGAGGAAGTTCATGATAGGCAGCTCAATCCCCCAGGCAACCATCTCTTGGTGATCGGTGCGAACAAGGAAATGGCACCCTTCGCATCAGACTCCCAACAATTAATCAACCAGGTGAAAAAGAGAAATGGTCTTTCCTTCATTGCCCAACCGATCGAAGACCCCCTTGAAATGTTTGGCGAGAAGGCGTTTTCATGGCGGAATTGGGATATTACTGGCTTCTCAGGTATTGAGTTGTGGAATCAGCTGAGTGAATTTAAAAGTGTTTCCCAGTCGTTTAAGTCAGCTGTTTCAAACGCTCTCTTCCCTAAACGAATGTCCATCGGACCGCTGGAAAGAACACTTAGCCTTTGGGACACGCTGATTGCTACAAGGAACCAGCCTGTCATAGCAATTGGTGGCGTTGATGCCCACGAACTCATCAAAAAATGGGGCATATTAAAGATCAAACTCTATCCTTATATTCATCACTTCAGGAGTGTGACCACTCACATCTTAACCAAAAAGCCGCTTATTGGTAATTTCATCGAAGATCGGAAAGCCGTATTGAAATCCCTCGGTCAGGGACACTGTTTCGTAGCCTATGACCTGCCATCACCGACAGATGGTTTTCGTTTTTCAGTTCACACAGATGAAGGTCAGTTTTTCATGGGGGATTGCGTCAGGCCAACTGGCGGTCTCACCTTTCAAATTCGTTTACCGCAAAAACAGCACTGCCGGCTTTTCAAAGATGGGAAGATGATCAAAGAATGGCCGGATCGGGAAGTTTGCACCCATATCACGACCGAACCTGGTGTTTATCGTGTGGAAGCCTATATTCCCTACAAAGGCAAAATCCGCGGTTGGATCTTCAGCAACCCAATTTATGTTTGGAATTAGCCCTTGATCACAACCAGTGGATGCAAGCGGGCTACCTTCCTTGCTAGGCCAGCACCAACCACGCTCTCCACAACCAGATCAACATCCTTGTAAGCCTGGGGTGCTTCTTCAGCCAATCCTGACATGGATCCAGCCCGGATTTCGATGCCCGAATTTTCCAGTTCCCTGCGTAAATCCTCGCCCCAAACCTTGCGTTTCGCTTCTGAGCGACTCATCATGCGCCCTGCACCATGACAGGATGACCCAAAAGAACGACGCATGCTGACCTCAGTACCCACCAGAACCCAGGAAGAGGTCCCCATGGAGCCAGGTACAAGTACAGGTTGCCCAATTTCAGCATAAGCTGGCGGGATTCCCTCAGATCCAGGCCCAAATGCCCGGGTCGCCCCTTTACGGTGAACACAAACTACCTGCTCTCGATCACCCACCCTGTGCTTTTCGAACTTTCCAATGTTATGCG
>DAINBD010000137.1:0-3053 GCA_036733105.1 Candidatus Brevefilum sp.
CAATCGGTACCACCAAAGCAGCGGGGTTTGTTTGGGAGGAGGACGGCAAAATCATTGGTAATTTGAGCCTGATCCCATTTCGTGATAAAGGGAAATCGATCCATCTGATTGCAAATGTAGCTGTTCATCCCACTCACCGGCGGCGAGGGATTGGACGGGCATTAACCAAGCATGCATTGGGGACTCTGCGCCGTTATGGTGAAAAGGAAGCCTGGCTCCAGGTTCGTGAAGACAATAACTCTGCGGTTGAGCTTTACCATTCCGTTGGGTTTGAGGACCAGGTTATACGGTCAACCTGGCGAATTAGACCTAGTGATTTGATCTCGATCAAGCCTTTGCAAACTTTAACCTTACATCAGAAAAAGCGCCGATTGGAGGATTGGGTAAATCAAAAAAAATGGTTGGATGCAACTTATCCAAATCTGATTCGCTGGAATCTGCCTCTAAATTTTGAAAGTCTTGCGCCAGGTATACCCCAGTATTTGATCAATATGATGGATGGGGTCAGACTTCGGCAGTGGTCATTTCTGGGGGATGATATCTGTCAGGGGGTGATCAGCCTGCAAAAAACCGAAGCCTTTGCACATAACCTCTGGGTTGCCTTCCCGGAGGACAAAGAAGAGCAATTTTTACCCAATGCTTTATCAAAGCTTTTATCAAAGTTACCCCAAAAGCAGCCTTTGTCCATTGACTATCCCAAAGGACGTTTCCAATCGCGTTTTTTGGGATTGGGGTTCACACATTTCCGGACACTCATTTGGATGAGCTGCCGATTATGAAAAAATGCGGTCCGGGAGGAACGCATTTTGATAGATTTTTAGATATTGTAGGAAAATCCGTCGCTTTAGAGTTCTTCGTCCAGAATTAAATCTGCCAGGTCTAAAAATTCCTGCCATTCCTCTTTAAAGAAATGGAGGGTCACATTATTCAACTCGAGGTGATAGGTCGTTTCACCATCGGGCTCTTCAGCTTTCCATGCGAGATAAGTTTCGGTCTCGGCGATCGTTGTGGTTTTGGGTTCACTTGAGTCTTCCATCATTTCTCCTTCTTCATTTTTTGATATTTTCAGTACTTCATTTATATCACAATACATTGAGTCCAACAAAGCAAATCAGTACGCAGTTACACATTCAGATCCACCTATTATTTTCCCTTGGTCTCGTCTGATTCATCGATAGAAGCCTCGCGATCGGTTTTCTCTTTAAAGATGATCCTTTTCCAAAAATAATCGAATCTCCCAATACTCCAAAGACTGAATTTATGCCATTGCTCCAATACAAATTTTATCCATTTAGAGGGTTCTAGGTGCCCCTGGACTTTTAAGTCTTCCCAGGGGTCCCGGTCACTCAATTTTTTGATGATATAGTTCAGTAATAATCTGAAGCTTGCCATAACTGGGGCAGCAATAATGATGCCGACAAATCCCAATAATTGAACGCCGACCAGAGCACCAATCAACACCAGTGCTGGGTGAACCCTCAGGTTGTTCGCCATCACTTTTATCCGAACGATGTTGTCGATGATGTTATTCACAACCATGGAGAGAACCAGGACGATCAGCATATAAAGTCCTGGTGCAACATCAAAGGGAATATCAGTCTGAAACAAAGCCACCAACCCAAAGGAAATCCAGGTTGCCCAGGCACCGACATAGGGGATCAGCTGCCCAATAGCAGCGATAACGGCTAAACCGAAAAAGAATTGGACGCCTAAAATTCCCAGGGTCGCAGTGTAGATTAGAAGTGAAAAAATGACAATCAGGAATTCGCCCCTGATAAATCCGTTCCAAATCCGATCCAATTCTGTTCCCATGCGTTCGAGGTCTCGTTTGTATACTGGCATTTGAATGTTCAGCAATCGACTAGGAATGCCTTCTGATTCTGCCAAGAGGAAATAAGACACAAGCAGGATTAGGACCAGCTAGGTGACAATACTCACAGCGCCGGCAGCAATTGAACTGGCAAAGGAACCAAGTTGTCCCAGGATGGGCTGGATTGCCCCAACGATTTGATTGGCAATCTCATCCCAGTTGAACCCGGATGGCTCAATGGTGAAGGGACCGATTTGATACGATTGATCGGTGAGATTTTCAACCAGATCGGGGAGCTGGTCGATATTATTTTCAATGAAACGGATCAGGTTTTGAATTTGCTCAACAATTGTGAAACCGCCCCATGTAAGCAGCCCCACGATCGCCAGGACGAGCACAAGATAGATCAGGGTTACAGCCATGCGCCATGGAATTTTAAATTTTGTTTGCAAGAAAGTGGCAATGGGATAAAGCAGGTATCCAAGCAAGAGGGAGGTGATCAGTGGACCAAGGAATTCCTGGAATTGGACCAGCAGCCAGACTGCCATTGCAACCATGGCCAATCCAACGATCAGCTTGGTCGTCCAGTTCCATTTTGGGGTTTCTTGGCGGGTTTCATTTTGATTTGGACTTAAGTTGTTTGAAGTCAAAATATTTTTTCCCTAATGAATGATCCTTCAATGAATAAGCTGGGTATAGCCAACGCCTTTACCTTTACCATTATACAATAAGCCAGGAAAAGTTTATAATTAATTTCATTGATTCAAAAAAGTGAGTAATTTGATAGAAGATCTTCGTGGATGATTAAATTGCGAGTTAGGAGGATTACGCTTTGACAAAAATCGTTTTTCTGGGAGCAGGCAGCACCGTATTTGCGAAAAACCTTCTGACCGATATCCTGCAATTTCCTGAGTTAGCTGATGCCACCATCAGCCTGCATGATATTGATGCCGAAAGATTGGAAACCACACATGTGGTTGGTGAAAGGATTGCAAAAGCGCACGGGGTTCATCCGAAAATTGAATCCCATCTTGATCGGCGAACCGCCCTTGAGGGGGCTGATTTCGCGATTGGGATGTTCCAGGTGGGTGGTTATGATCCGGCAACCATTACTGATTTTGAGATCCCCAAAAAATTTGGGCTTCGGCAGACGATTGCTGATACGCTTGGCATTGGCGGGATCATGCGCGCTTTGCGAACCATTCCGGTATATCTGGATATGTGCCGGGATATGGAAGCGGTC
>DAINBD010000138.1:0-3051 GCA_036733105.1 Candidatus Brevefilum sp.
CATAGGTGATGGCTCCCTGGATCGTCAGGCTGTTCACCGATGTCCGGTCTTGATAAAGCGCGATCAGAACCCAGGCTCGGAAAATACCAAACATCAGATTTGTTGCCAAACCAGATAGATTAGCTGCCCTGTAGGCAAGTTGGCGCCTGAAAGATGTTCGGAGGATTGCGAAAAAGGTATTCATCAATTCCATTAGGCTGAATGGCTGACTTTCAAGAGGTGATGATTGTATCACACCTGAAGGCTCATTTAGGTTTTATTATTGAAGTCCTATTTTTAATATTCTGTGGTTAAAATAAAAATGAGGCTGTATTTTTTGATTATACAGCCTCTTTTCTTCAGGAAAGCGTTAGACATCCAAGTTTCTTACTTCTTTTGCATGGGTTTGGATGAATCTGCGGCGTGGCGGAACCTTGGAGCCCATCAGCATATCGAAGGTGCGATCTGCCTCAGCAGCATCTTCAATATTGACCTGCAGCAATGTCCGGTTTTCGGGATTCATGGTGGTATCCCACAGCTGCTCAGGGTTCATTTCCCCTAAACCTTTGTAACGCTGCAAGGAATATTTTCCACCAGAAGATGTAATCTTCTTGATCAACGCCTCAATTTCCTCTTCAGAATAGATATATTCTTTTTCCTTACCATAACTGATCAGGTAAAGGGGTGGTTGTGCAATGAATAAATGTCCCGATTCGATTAGGGATTGCATGTAACGGAAAAAGAAAGTCAGCAGCAGCGTACGGATATGCGCGCCATCGACGTCGGCATCTGTCATGATCACAACCCGTCCGTATCGCAACCCATCCAGGCTGAAGTTGTCGCCGATGCCAGTGCCTAAAGCGGAAATCAATGCTTTGACCTCATTATTATTGAGGATCTTATCCAAACGGGCTCGCTCAGTATTAAGAATTTTTCCACGTAAAGGCAGAATCGCCTGGAAGTGCCGGTCACGGCCTTGTTTGGCTGATCCGCCTGCCGAATCACCCTCAACAATATAGAGCTCAGCACGTTGGGGATCACGCTCGGAACAATCGGCCAGTTTTCCGGGTAAGGTCATGCTTTCCAGGGCGGATTTTCGAATGACAAGATCACGTGCTTTCCGGGCAGCATCCCGAGCACGGGCAGAGGTTAGACATTTTTGGATGATTTTCTTTGCTGTGGAGGCATTTTGCTCCAGAAAGACACCAACCCCATCATTTACGACCTGCTGAACGTAGGTTTGGACTTCAGCATTCATCAATTTGACTTTGGTTTGGCTTTCAAATTGGGGATCTGGATGTTTGATGCTGACAATCGCAGTCAGACCTTCCCGCGTATCATCTCCTGAGAAATTGGGATCCGATTCCTTCAGAAGGTTGTTCTTGCGGGCATAGTCATTGATTGAGCGGGTGAGTGCCATTCGTAAACCTGTCAAATGTGTGCCGCCATCAATGGTGTTGATGGTGTTGGCGAAGGCATACACAGATTCGGAGTAAGAATCTGTATATTGGACAGCCACTTCAATCCCGACCTTGTCGATATCCTTTTCGATGAAAATGACATCATGCAAAGGATCGCGGTTTCGATTGAGGTATTTTACGAAGGATGAGATTCCACCCTCAAAATAAAATGTGGCCTCTTTATTATCCCTGAGGTCTTTCAGGCTGATGGTTACACCGCGTGTCACAAAAGCCATTTCTCTAAAGCGTTGTTCAAGGGTTTCAAATTTATAGGCGACATCTCCCGTAAAGATGGTCGGATCAAACCGGAAGGTCGTGATCGTCCCCGTTTGTTTATTTGTGGATTTTCCGACCACTTTGACGGATGCCTTGGGAATACCTTTTTCGTAGCGTTGGAAATAGATCTTTCCATTACGATGAACTTCCACCTCACACCATTCGGAAAGGGCATTCACTGCTGATGAACCCACACCGTGCAAGCCGCCTGACACTTTATAGGATCCTCCACCGAACTTGCCGCCCGCGTGGAGTGTGGTCATGACGACCTCAAGTGCAGAAATTTTCTTCTCTGGATGAATGTCTACAGGGATGCCGCGGCCGTTATCTTCAACCGACACACTTTGGTCTTCATAGATGGTGATATTGATCCGGTCACATTCACCTGCCAGGGCTTCATCGATGGAATTGTCGACCACCTCGTAAATCAGGTGGTGAAGTGCTTTGAAGTCCGTTCCGCCAACATACATGCCGGGTCGGCGGCGAACCGCTTCCAGTCCTTCAAGAACTTGAATATCATTTGCATTATAGGAACCAGGTTGTTTAGCCAATCTAATTACTCCGTTATATTCTTATGATGATAAATTTTGTTGTTTAGATTTTTGATCCAAGATGATCGACTGGGCAAATTGTGTTGCATCAATGAAATAATGAAATGATGCAGCGATCACAGCGGAGACAATGAAAGCGTGTCCCAGGATGCCGATTAGGAGGAACCAGTTGTCTACGTCCGGTGATGTCCACAGGATATTCAGGCCTTGGATTAAAAGGAGGGATAATAAAATGAACCATGCCGTCTTTCCCATAGAAGTTTTGACAACGCTGATGCTTGTCATAATCGCAGAAATCAGGTTTTGCTTGAAAAGGAAAATGGCATGCGGTGTAAAAATCAGGGGCATCAAAATCCATAAAAGGAGAATTACAATCGAATACATTAGGAATTGATTGATTCCCTGGCTGATCATTGTGAGCAAAGTGAATAAAAACAAAATGGGGATGCTGACGATGAAAAAAATGATCAACAGTATGAAGGGCATCAGGATGATCTGAATGAATGCCTTGATGAAGGTGGAAACTGAATTTTTCTCAGAAAGATGAATGACCTGTTTAGAAATTTGGTTAAGATAAAGGCTTCCCAAGAGATAACCAATCAAGATAAACACAAACCATAATCCAAAGACCTGAATATTTGATTCCAGGCTGAATGTGATTGGATGACCCAGGGGGTTAAGAAAAGAAGGTTTGGAAGACATCAGACTGGGGATACCGATGGGGAGGGTTCTGAGCGAATGGGCGAGATCGTAATTTGACACGATTTCTTGCCAAATCTTCTGTG
>DAINBD010000139.1:0-2977 GCA_036733105.1 Candidatus Brevefilum sp.
CACCCCGACTGCAACCCACACACCAACTTCCACCTACACGCCGACGCCACTACCAACCGCAACGATTGCGCCCACGCAGCCGCCTGAGTCAAATGCAGAACCTGAGCAGGACATCGATGGACGTTGGATTGACATCGATCTTTCATCGCAGCGTTTGCATGCCTACGAGGATGACCAGGTCGTGCGTTCTTTTTCAGTCTCAACCGGAACCTGGCAGTACCCTACACCTGTTGGAACCTATGCGGTTTATATAAAGCTACGCTACACGGACATGACTGGTCCGGGATATTATTTGCCCGATGTGCCCTATACTATGTATTTCTATTCGGATTATGGCATCCACGGCACATACTGGCACTCGAATTTTGGAACACCCATGAGCCATGGGTGCGTTAATATGGTCACTGAAGAAGCTGGATGGCTTTACAACTGGTCTTTTGTGGGTATCCCCGTTATTGTTCATGACTGAAAAGTCTTTTTCTAAGGCATTTAAATATGGTCTTACACGCCGCCAATTTTTGCGTTGGACAAGCATTGGTTTTGCCGGCATGTTGATGCCGAAAAAGGGGCTTTTTAGAACGTCGATTTCTGAAGGGGATGCAGAGATTTATCCTTTGCTTGGGCGGGTGACTCACGCAGATGTTCCGCTTTACGCTGAAGCTGATCCAAATTCGGATATCGTCATGACATTGGACAAAGATAGTGTCTGGCGAATTACCGGCATCACATTGGGTGATGATGAGGTTTCCCCTAATAAAATCTGGTATGAGCTTGACAAAAAGGGGTATACCCATTCAAGAAGGATCCAGCCTGTGAAACGAATTTACAATCATCCCAGGATGATCCTTCCCCCTGATGGTTGTCTTGGCGAAATTACAGTTCCCTTTGTAGATGCGACCAGGAGCATTGATCCGGATTCGAGCGTAGTGTATCGGCTTTATTACGCGACGACCTTTTGGGTGCTGAAAAGCATCCTCGATGATCGAAACCAGGTCTGGTATGAACTGCTGGACGATCGAACCTACAGGGTGTTTTATGTGCCTGGCTACTACATTCGGTTGGTGCCTAATGATGAGCTGGCACCCATTTCTCCAGAAATTCCCTTCGAATCAAAGAAAATAATTGTAAATCTGAGCAAGCAATTCCTGACAGCGTATGAAGATGATCGTATTGTTTATATGTCCAGGATATCGAGCGGTATTCACTTGCGCGAGGGCGGCTTTGCGACACCAAAAGGGAATTATCACATCACCCGCAAACGCCCCTGCCGCCATATGGCAAACCCGGCCAATGATTATGGCAGCGGATTTGACCTGCCAGGTGTGCCCTGGGTGAGCTATTTCACTTCCAACGGTGTTGCCTTACACGGCGCCTATTGGCACAATGATTTTGGCGTTCCTTACAGCCATGGTTGTGTGAATATGACGCCGCAATCTGCCAAGTGGATTTACCGCTGGACGACCCCTACTGTTCCCCCAGATCGTTATTACTACGCTGAAACGAATGGCACAAGGGTGATAGTTCAGTAGTTTTATCATTTTCTACGCTTTAATTAAGTTAATCAGAATCTTATATCGATTGAATATACTCATAGCGAACCATAAAAATCAGTAAATTGGAGGATGGTTTGCCGAAAAAAGCAGTATTTGAAGGCCTGGTCTACGATGAATATGACAATCCCGTCCAGATAGGTTGGATTGGGAGTGAGCCTTGCTATATCGTGGATGATCAGGGTTTTAAGCGACATATCCCTGCGGAGGAAGTCGACCGACAGGTTTGGGAATTTATGCAATCACAAATTGAGGGTAAGGAAGATTTGCTTTCTGAACAGGCGGCAGAGATGCTCGGTCAGAAGGATATTTTTACAATGGCAGCGATCCAAAGCCAATTAAAAAATATGGATGCCCAATTTGAAAAGCTGGCTGAGGTCGGTATTCCTGAAGAAAGCCGTATCTATATGGGCATGATCGGCTTTCGGATTATCATCTCGATCCATGGTGAGGTTTTAGAGATCGTTCAACCAGGAATAGTGGATGATTCTGGAGATGAATAGGATGCAAAGGATGAAAGACCATAGTAAAATGGACATTAAGGAGAACTAAATGGTCTCAGACTTCATCATTCATGTTGATGAATCAGATTTTCAATATGAAGTTCTGGAATATTCTACTCGGGTGCCGGTTGTGGTTGACTTCTGGGCAACCTGGTGCATCCCGTGCCGGGTTTTGGGTCCCAAACTTGAGGTACTTGCCAGGGAAGCAGAAGGCCGATTTCGTTTGGCAAAGCTTAATGTGGATGAAAACCCCCGGCTATCCAAGCAATTCAAAGTACGCAGCATTCCCAACGTGAAGGCCTTTGTTGACGGGCATGTGATCTCGGAATTTTCTGGCGTTTTATCGGATGAAAATCTGCGCGGTTTTGTGAAACGACTTGCTCCTGAGCCTGAAGATCTCCTCTTTGAGAAGGGAATGAATTTAATCGTGTTGGGGGCGTATTCTGAAGCCGAAGATGCTTTTCGCGAATTTCTCTCCACTAAGAATGACCATCCTGGTGCACTTTTGGGGTTGATTCGTGCTTTGTTGTTCCAGGGTCGTGGACATGAGGCGAATGTCCTTCTGTCGAATTTTCCCGCTAGTTCAGAATATGTGACAGCACAATTGTTGAAACCTGTTGCCCAGGCATTCTCCAAAGCTGATATCAGCCTCACCGTCAGTGATAATATTTTGGATGCAGCCTATCGTAACAGTATCCGGCTTGCAAAACGCGGCAATATTTTGGCTGCCATGGATGGCTTATTGGATATCTTGCGGAAAAATCGTCACTATCGAGAAGATCAGGTCAAGGATATTTTTGTTGGCTTGCTGGCCCTGATCGGGGAATCACACCCGGATGCACGCCAGTATCGCAATGACCTCTCATCGGTATTGTTTTAGATTTGGTGAGTAGTGAATTGTGAGTGGGGGTAATTAAGCGGATT
>DAINBD010000140.1:0-2953 GCA_036733105.1 Candidatus Brevefilum sp.
CAGGTAATTAGCCACATTAATTAATGGTAAATTATTCGAAATTGCCAGGTGGTGGATCAAAGCCAATGCCATAACCAGGTCAACTGGTCCACGGGCTTGCATTGATTCCCGCTCAGAACTGTGCCAGCCAAGATCAGGGGATGGATTATTCAAATCCATCACTAATGGAAGCATGAACTTTTCTTTGTTCTGTTTTACCAAATCATAGTTTTGCTGCACTGCACCGGGGTCAATATCAAAACAAACGGTCGGAATGTTCATGTCACTGGCAGTCCGGCTGAACTCGCCGGTATTTCCACCCAAATCCCAAACTTTTTTAGGTTCTACCCTCTCAATGAAAGATTTCACCAATTGCCGTTTAGCCTCAAACGAGGCGGGGGTGTAATTATTGTCCTGATAATAATCAGTCCATTCAGTCTGAATGGTTTTCACATTCAAACTTCTAACCGTTGAGAGCAAGCTGTCCAAGAGTGCAACCATCGATGATTTACTCAGGCGAACTTTTATCTCTTCCTGCGAGACTTGTTTGTCCGCATAGCGCTGCTGTGATTTTGCATGGGCGTGTATGTGGGTCGCCAAGCCAAAATTGAATTTTGTGCTGGCAGGAAGCAGTATGGATGCGAGGTCAAGTGGAATGCCATCAATATGTAACCGTAACAGCTTAGAAAGGCGAATGTCCGTCTTAGCCATAAGCGCAAGCGGAGCCAAAAAGTGTTGGCAGAACTGCTTGTATGCCACCCAAGGTAGACCCTCTTCGTATTTCTCAAAAGAGAGCGTGTCAATAAATATCGGGCGACCATTTTGAAATTGGATGTTGTAAGCACTGGCATCCTTGAGGCTCATGCCAAACTCAAGTGCCCTTCGGGAAATCGCCAGGGTCAGGATGGCCGCATCTTTGAGTTGGTTGAAACACCATTCATAAGGGTAGGAGATAAAGTCCACCATCTCTGGTTGAATGATTTTATAAGCAATGTCTGGCAATGGTGCAAGCTGAAGGTCAACTTCTTTATGAGCCACCAGAGTTTTTGACTTTGTCAACTGCTCATATAAACCGGAGGTCATAAGCAAGTCATAGTCTTCACGATACTTTTGGTTAACCTGACGGTACAGCTTGGCGCCATGCTTAAACATAAAACCGCTCGGATCTCTGAACGATCCGCTTACTTTTTCAGGCATATCTTATCCTTCCCGTTTGGACAATTTTGAAAGCCAAAAATCAATGCCCGCGAAATTATTCTTTAGTAGAAGTGGATTCCGTTGACGGAGCAGTAGGCTCTTCTTCAAGAACTGCTGTTAGATCTTCTGTGTCAACATTGCTGGCCTTTTTGCCAGTAAAAAACGCTTTAATGTTTTTCCAAAAAACACGGATAGCAACCCCTGTCCCAAGCAAGGCAGCGATAATGATTTGAATCAACATGCTCCCAGAGCCAGGATCTAAATAATACCTTACGGCGACATGAACTGCTGCATTCAAAAAATTGTGATACATTCTTTCTACTCCTAATTTTAATTACTTCAATTGAAGTATTATACCCACTATTCTCAGTTAAAACCTTGATGTTGGAAATGTGTTCAAAGACAATCTGTAATATGTCATCTTAGTAAAATTTGTCCAATGATTAAATCTTTTTATACCTCAGAAAGAGATAGGCGTTTAGAATCGGGTTTTTGTAATCTCTAGTAAATCTATTTCCCACCATCGTGACCTGATGTTCTGTTTAATCTTGCACCATGATAATAAGGTGATACAAGTTTTTAGGGACTATTAAATGATTAATAGCCAAAGATTGTATTTAACCGTTTCTTCGCAAACGTTGAACAAAACTAGGAGTTGTCAAAAGAGTGGTGCTTTACTTAGCTACAAACTTTGGGTTCTAAATAATGTAAATTTCTTCAAATATCCATGATTTGTGCCAAACCAAGGTGCCAACAAGGACATTGGATTAGTAAATTATTAATTCGTTCTACATTCAACACGCTCACCATTGGTCGATTGGCTGATACGGCGAAGTCAGTGCTTTTGGCGGGCAGCAATTCTTTAACCACCTGCTCTTCCTTATGCGGATCGAGTTCCAGTATGGCTTTTGCCCACTCATATCTGCTGCAGAAACCACCGCCGGCGCAGTGGTACAAACCGCCCTTTTCCTTGAGATACCCAAAGACATCATCGCGCCCCTGGGCTAATATAAGAGCAGTAATCTCAGCCAGCATACGTGCCGAAGTAGGACCGCTGATCTGGTCATCCACCACGCGCATGACCTCTTGCTCTCGAGCCCATTGCAGCACCTTGGTCACAAACCCTCCCTGTCGCATGGAGTAAACCCAGCTGGTACGCAGCACCAAATTCACACAACCAGAAGCTGCAACCGCCTGCTCGCCCTCCAGTTTGGTCTGTCCGTAAACACTCAATGGATTGGGAGTATCCGTCTCCACATATGGGCTGCCTTTGGTGCCATCAAAGACATAATCGGTCGAATAATGCACCAAAACCGCATCCATCTTTTTTGCTTCTTCTGCCAGCACTCCCGGGCCAGTGGCGTTGATCGCCCTGGCTTTTTCAGGTTCACTTTCAGCCCTGTCCACGTTGGTATACGCAGCCGCATTGATGATGATATCTGGTTTTACGCTCCGCACAAGTTCCCGTAAACCTTTACTGTCGGAAAGATCCACGTCAGGGTAATCCAGCGCGACCACCTCACCCAACGGAGCGCAGGTCCGCAGCAACTCCCATCCTAACTGGCCTATGGTTCCGATCTGAAAAATCTTTTTCATTTATGCAATCCATCCAAAAATCGTATCAGATATTGCCCATACCCATTACTGGCTAAAGGCTCAGCGCAGTTGCGCAGCCCTTCTTCGTCAATATAGCCCATGCGATAAGCAATTTCTTCCACACAGGAGATCATCATACCCTGCCGGTCTTCAACCGCCTGGACAAACATCGAAGCTTGTA
>DAINBD010000141.1:0-2928 GCA_036733105.1 Candidatus Brevefilum sp.
GCATGGACTCAATTGGTCCGAGACTTTCAAGCTCGAGCATTTCATTATCGGTAAAGGTCTCAAAGTTTACGCCCAAATCCGGATAGATCGCATCAAAACGAATTGGAATTTGCTTGAGAAATAGCGTGTTGAAATTGACATATGCCGCCCATCCATCGGATGCAAAAATTCCCATCTTTTGGGGTTTGGCAATCTCTGGATCCTGCCGCAGGAGGATAAATCGTTCTCCCAAGACCCAACGAGGATCACTGAGATTGGTATATGGCCAGATTGAAAGAGATGACGTTGGTAGCATGAATTCGGGGTGTGGTCCTCGGGGAGGTAAAGGTAAGACCGCAACGCCACCTTGCGCCATCACGGTTAGTGCCCATGGAGCCAACTCCACCGCCCAGAGGTTGTGATTGATGAGCGTGTGAGTCAGTTGAACCTCAGCTTTTGTCTTAGATAGGCTGACCTTTATTTGTTTTTGGATTCCTGTTGTAGGTTCTGGCTTTTGTGTTACAACAACACCATCATCCAGCTCCTGCACCAATACTGGCTCAACATCGGGATAATAGGTTCTTGGAAAGCTTTCAGGCGCATGCCAGAGTCGGTGTCCGCCAAAACTTAACCATTTATCAGATTCTGTCACCCCTAATTGATCGGGGTACTCTTTTAACATGTTTTCCTGGTCAATGAAACCAAAGCGGATGATTCGGGGACCAACATCTCCAGTGATGATCAATTCGATTTGATCATTGGCAACTCTGTAGCAATTCTCCCATCCACCATAGCTAATTTTTTCCATCTTTACCTCATTTCATAACTTCATACTGATTTGCGGTCGAATTTTTAATATTATAATTCATTCTTAGCGAATGATTTCTTGAAATCAGAAAAATCATAAAAGAGGTGAAAAATGAGTAGACGAAGGATTCTGGCTGAAGATTTGTATGAATTAGAAGTTCTGGTGGATTGTCAGATTTCTCCCAACGGTGAAAAAATAGTATATGCTCTCCAAACAATCGATAAAGAGAGTGAGAAGAAATTTACTCATTTGTGGATGTTAACCGTCGCTGATAAAAAATCGGTTCAGTTGTCCTTTGGTAAACACAACAATATCCATCCTAAATGGTCTCCCGATGGTCAATGGATTGCCTTTCTTTCTGACCGTGAGGGAAAGAACCAAACCCAATTGTATGTTTTACCTCTTACGGGAGGTGAGGGACGCCCTCTAACCGATTTTCACGGCGACTTTGGTGATTTTGATTGGTCTCCAGATAGTAAAAAGATCCTGTTCCAATTCCGTCAACATGACCAGGAGGATGTGGATATCCTGCTGGATGAAAAGAAGAAGGATCTTGGACGAGTTGCTCGACGAATTGATAACAGAATCTTTTACAAATTAGATGCTTATGGCTATCTGCCAAAGGCTCGCCATCACCTATGGACAGTCGATATTCATACAAGTGAACTGGAACAACTCACGGATTCTGAAACTCACGATGAGATAGGCCCTGTTTGGTCACCCGATGGAAACCAAATAGCATTCTTTACAAACCGCAGCGATAAACCTGATCTTCACCCTGATAAAATCGATTTGTTCCTGCTCACCCTGGAAACTGGTGAAACTGAACGAATTCCGACGCCCGATGGTGCTAAATCCAAAGCAAGCTTTTCACCCGATGGAAAGCATTTAGCCTATTTCGGCCGATCTGGGCTTAAACTGGATTATAAGAATACAGAGCTATGGGTTTTTGACCTTGAAAAGCGTGACGAAGCGCGTTCATTAACTGCTCCCTTTGATTTTGACGTGGGCGGCGATGTGATCAACGATACCGGCTCTGCGATCACATCGCCCCCGATTTGGTCTTCTGACAATCAGCATATTTATTTCCAGGTTGGAAGATACGGCGTAACAAGTCTCCATAAGATTGATTCCGAAGGAAAAAACCTTGAAACAATCAGCAAGTTTGAAGGCGTGATCAGTGGTTTTACGATGGATGCGCGAGAAAATAGGATCGCATATATCCATGGAACCATGACTGATCCCTGCCAGGTTGCTTATTTCGACGTAAAGGATCCTGAACCCACTCTCCTAACGACAATTAATCGTGATTTACTGGATAACATTGACCTTGGAACTGTGGAGGAGGTCTGGTTTAAAGGTGCTTCAGGTAATGACCTTCAGGGGTGGATCCTTAAGCCACCTGATTTTGATCCTGCCAGAAAATACCCCTCGATCATGGAAATTCACGGCGGCCCTTTGGCTCAATATGGCTTCTTATTTATGCATGAATTTTACTTCCTTGCTGCCCACGATTATGTTGTTTACTTCTGCAACCCGAGAGGTGGGCAAGGATATGGTGAGGAACACGCAAAAGCAATCTATTACGGGAAATGGGGAACCGTTGATTACGACGACCTGATGAAGTGGGCTGATTATGTGCAGCAATTGCCCTATATTGACCCGAATAATATGGGCGTGACGGGCGGCAGTTACGGCGGGTATATGACGGTGTGGATCATCGGTCATACGGATCGATTCAAGGCTGCAGTTTCTCAGCGGTGCGTTAGTAATTTAATCAGCATGTGGGGCTCCAGTGACTTTAACTGGAGTTTCCAAGAAATTTTTGATGACAAGGCACCTTACGAAAACATGGAAATCTTATGGGAGTGTTCACCCATCAAGCATATTGGGAATGCTAAAACGCCAACCTTGATCATTCACAGTATGCAGGACTTGCGCTGTGCAATCGAACAAAGTGAGCAAGTCTATGTAGCGCTTCAAAAGCAGGGTGTTGAAACAGCGTTTTTGATCTTCCCCGACTCACCCCATGGGCTTTCGAGAACTGGGCGCACCGACCGAAAAATTATGAGGTTGAATGGCATCCTGGATTGGTTTGAAAGGTATCTCAAAACCGAGTAAGCCATATTCTCACGATAATC
>DAINBD010000142.1:0-2903 GCA_036733105.1 Candidatus Brevefilum sp.
CAGGTTCAAAAAAAGACCTGTTTTCGATCAAGGCTGCAGGCGGACAGGTGCGGGTTGTCTATTCTCCTATGGACTCTGTCATAATAGCACAGGCAAATCCCGAGCGTGAAGTGGTGTTTTTCGCGATTGGATTTGAAACAACAGCACCTGCCAATGCAATGGCTGTCATCCAGGCTGAAAAACTCGGCCTCAAAAACTTTTCGATTCTACCTGCAAACGTTCTGGTCCCGCCTGCGATGCACACCATTCTCAACAGTCCCAATAATCGTATTCAGGGATTCCTGGCCGCCGGGCACGTCTGTGCAGTCATGGGTTATTGGGAGTATCCACCTATCGCAGAGAAGTATCAGACTCCGATGGTTGTGACTGGATTCGAACCATTAGACCTGGTTAACGGTATTTACAAAGCAGTTTCGATGCTAGAAGAAGACAGAGTTGGCATCGAAAACGCCTACTCACGTGTAGTTACCTTCGATGGGAATCGATCGGCGCAAGAATTAACGAGACGCGTTTTTCACCCTGTCGATCGCAATTGGCGTGGAATTGGCATGATCCCTGAAAGTGGGCTTGGTTTAAACGATACATACCAGTATTTTGATGCTTCTCGCCGGTTTGAAATCCAAAATATTCAAACGCAAGAATCGAAAATTTGTATTGCCGGACAGGTTCTTCAAGGCTTAATAAAGCCTTCAGAATGTCCAGCTTTTGGAACGCTGTGCACACCCCAATCACCGCTTGGAGCCCCAATGGTTTCCTCTGAAGGGGCATGCGCCGCTTATTATCGCTATGGAAAGAACGCAAAATGACCTCTCAGAATTCATCTGAACCTGTCTCCATGCAGGGTCCAGTTTGCCCCGTCCCACATTACCCTACCGACACGATTGTTATGGGTCACGGCAGCGGGGGACAAATGACCCACGATTTGATCCAAAACATCTTTCAAAGCCAACTTGGGAATGAATACCTTGCTGAAGGAAATGATTCAGCCCGCATAACGCTTCAACAACTTCAAGGTCAATTAGCCGTATCAACCGATTCCCATGTGATCTCTCCCCTGTTTTTTCTTGGTGGCGATATCGGAAGAGTAGCAGTATGCGGGACGGTGAACGATATTACAACATCTGGTGCCCAGCCTGCATTCCTGACGGCAGGCTTTATCATCGAAGAAGGGTTTTCGATGGCCTCGCTCCAGAAAATTGTTCGTTCAATTGCAGAAACCTGTCAGGAAGCCGAGGTAAAAATCGTCGCAGGGGATACCAAAGTCGTCGATAAAGGCAGTGCTGACGGGATCTTTATCAATACAGCTGGTTTTGGTATCATCCCGCAAAACCTTCGGCTGGGTGGTCAGTATGCTCAACCAGGTGATGCTGTCCTTATTTCTGGCACATTGGGTGATCATGGCATCGCCGTTCTCCAAGCACGTGGTGAACTTGGGTTTGATTCACAGATTCAATCAGACGTAGCACCCCTCAACCACATGATTCATGATCTCCTCGAAAAAATTCCAGATATCCATGTCCTCCGTGATCCATCGCGAGGTGGACTGGCAACATCATTGAAAGAAATTGCTTGCCAGAGCCAGATCGGGATTGATTTGTTTGAAGAAAATATTCCGATCAGCCAAGAAGTCAGGATCGCCTGCGAGATGCTTGGATTTGATCCTCTCTATCTGGCGAATGAAGGGAAAATGATCATCATCCTCCCTGCAAATCAGGCTGATAATGCGCTTGAGCTCATAAAGAAACACTCTTACGGAGCATCAGCTATGCGAATTGGCTCGGTTTCTTATGAACATCATACAGAGGTTCTTTTACATACAGCGTATGGCTCATCACGCATCCTGGATATGCTCGCCGGTGAGATTCTCCCGCGTATCTGTTAAGGCTTGACTTAGTTAACAAGGCTTGACCTTTCCTCGCAATTCCTACTATACTTATCAAATCATAAATCTTCTTATTAGGAAAAGGCTTTGTATGAAAATTGAATACCAAGAAACCACAAACGATTTACTTACCCGCATCAATATTCATGATGCTTTTGGATCACGCGACATTGATAAATGGATGCTAGAAGTACTGCCGCTTCAACAGGGCATGAAAATCCTGGATGTGGGTTGCGGCGCTGGGAAACAATGCTTTTCCTATCTAGCCCATCTGAGTGGAAAAGCGTTTATTACTGGTGGCGATGTCTCAGAAGAGCTGTTGAAAAAAGCAGAGGAAGAAAATGCCCAATTTGGAAACAGGGTTACATTCAAAAAGCTGAACTTCAACCAGGAATTCCCCTTTCCGGATGATGTTTTTGATCTTGTCTCGTGCTCTTTTGCGATTTATTATGCCGAAAACATCCCATACACGATCAAGGAAATGCATCGCGTTCTGAAAACAGGCGGGATGCTCTTCTCCACCGGTCCGATGCCAGAAAATAAGCGTATGTTTTATGATATTATCAGTGAAGCAACTGGCAAGGAAATTCCACCCATGCCTGGAAGCTCCCGCTTTGGATCGGAAATCCTGGATACCATCAGGAATCAATTTGCTGACGTAAAAGTTCATATCTTCGAAAATCCCCTCACCTACCCCAACGTGGAGCCTTTCCTTGCTTACACCCGGGCATCACTCTCTGAAGACCGTCTCTTGTGGAACACCTTTTTCAAGACCAGTGCGGACTTTGAAATCATCATGGAAAAGATCACAAAAGTTGCTCAAAATTGGTATCAACGCGATGGAAATCTGGTAATGACAAAAGTTGTCGGCGGGATTTTAGCCACAAAGTAGGTGAAAATGAACCATAACATGACCTTTTTCGATGAAACCGTTTGTTGTATTGGCGCCCATCCCGATGATATTGAACTGGGCTGCGGCGCACTGATCGCTGATATTGTCGGTCAAGCAAATGTCATTTGC
>DAINBD010000143.1:0-2895 GCA_036733105.1 Candidatus Brevefilum sp.
TTCATCAACGGGAATGAAACGCAACGCCGCTCCGTTGATGCAAAAACGCGTACCGGTAGGTGAAGAGGGATCATCATAAAAGACATGACCCAGGTGAGAGTTGCCTGCCCGGCTCCGCACTTCAACCCGACGCATTCCCAGAGAATTGTCCTCAATGTATCGGATTGTGTTTTCATCAATCGGTGCTGTGTAGCTTGGCCAGCCTGTACCAGAGGCAAATTTTTCGTTCGAAGAGAACAAAGGCTCACCAGTGACGATATCAACATAGATTCCGGGCTCTATGTTCTCATAAAGTTCACTTGAAAATGGACGTTCGGTACCGGCATTCTGTGTGACTTCGTATTGCAGATCTGTGAGTTTCATCCTGATCTCTTCATCAGAAGGCCGCTGGTAATTACCCGGGTCAACGACCATTTGGCTGGCTTGTTCCATTTCCACGGGGGAAATGTGGCAGTAACCGAAGGGGTTTTTATCTAAATAATCCTGGTGGTATTCCTCAGCATCATAAAAACGATCCAGGGATTCGATTTCTACCACGAAATCAGGTGTTCGCTCACGCTCGATGGCTGCAATCCGTTCCACCGTTTCTCGGCTGGCATCATCCGCATAATACACACCCGTCTGGTATTGGGTGCCCCGGTCATTACCTTGGGCATTTTCAATGGTCGGATCGATCACATGAAAATAAGCAAATAGAAGTGCGTCCAGGCTGACGACACTTGGATCATATTCAACTCGAACCGTCTCCCGGTAACCCGTATCGCCCTGGATTACCCGGTCGTAGGTCGGCACAAGATCTGCGCTCCCATTTGCGTACCCACTGACCACGTTAACCACACCCGAGATGGATTGCATCAGCTTTTCCATCCCCCAAAAACATCCACCTGCCAAATAGATCACATCTATCCCTTCTTTTTCCTGATAAGTTAGATCCATCGCTGTTTGCGTCATATTTATTTCCTGTTCCTTTTCTACCTCTTCAGGCTGAACGTTCAAGTCATTGTTTGGCGCGCTGCAAGCACTCATCAAAATCACAAGCAATAGCAACACGATCCACATTTGTGATTTTCTCATTGTATTTCCTTCCAATAAACTATTTTCTATCTCAACTAAAGGCACAAATCAGTTGATCATTACTAAATTCACGTTCCATTACTCTGCTGGCATTAAAACTTCGATCATGACTTCATTCCTCGCAAGGAACCAGGGCACCCAGGGTGGGTTATAACCAGCAGCAATAAAGTTCCCAACGGTTCGGATGCCCTCATTTTCCAACCATTGCTTCAATCGCCCTTCTGCTTTCCTCACTTTACCCTCCCTGTAAAAGCCTGAAAACCACATTGCTGCCATTGTATGTGCTGTCACCTTTGTAAAGATAACAGATGGATCAACGGGGATAGGGAGTGTGGACAGCGAATACTTTGAGGGCATGATGAAGGTTACAGTATAAGCATTATCACCGGTGATTGTGACTGGTTTGGTCATCGCAATCTTTTGAGCATTGGAAACCTGAACCGGTGAAGTCATTGCGATTTCTTGAGAAGAAGCATTCTTGCCAAAGATATACCCAGCGAGCACACGAAAGCCCTTAAATAATGCGTTACGATAGGATATTTTGTCAAGGGTTACTTCCGCTTTAATATATGCCGGATAGTTGCGTAATTCAATGCCCTTATCTTTTCTAATCACGGTGTAATTTGGTGTTTCAGTCATCGTAACCTCCATGACTTAGCATATTACAAACCTTTTACAAAATCAATCTTAAGGTTATACACCTAATAAACTGAAAGACTTTAACTTCCCAACAATGGTCGCTCTCATCATAAAAATCTTCATTATAATTAACCCACCAAATTATGAGTCATCCATAACATAGCATGGTAAATATTACCAAGGAGACTGTGAATGCCCATACCCTTTGTTGAACCTTTTCGCATAAAAGTTGTCGAGCCGATCAAACAAACAACACGAGATGAGCGCTTAAAAATCCTTGCTGATGCCCATAACAACTTATTTGGTGTGCCAGCCGAGGATGTCTTTATTGACTTTCTGACGGATTCCGGCACAAATGCAATGAGTGATCGCCAGTGGTCAGCCATGATGATGGGCGATGAATCCTATGCGGGTGCCCGAAGCTTCAAGCATCTTGAAAAAGCCATCCGGGAAATTATGGGATTTCCGCATTTCCTCCCCACGCACCAGGGACGAGCTGCTGAAGGGATGTTGTTTAAGACCCTGGTCAAAAAAGGTCAATTTGTGCCCAATAATCGTCATTTTGATACCACGCAGGCAAACTTGATGATCCTGGGGGCTAATCCAGTCGACCTGGTCGTGGAGGAAGCCTCAGACCCAAACATCAATCTCCCTTTCAAAGGCAATATGGATCTGGAAAAATTGGAGAGATTTATCCTCGAAACAAAATCCGAAAACATCCCGCTGGGGATGTTGACCATCACCAACAATTCAGCCGCTGGTCAGCCTGTCTCGATGGAGAACATCAGACAAACAGCCGCTCTTTATCACCGCTTTGGGATCCCATTTTTCATTGATGCCTGCCGCTTTGCTGAGAATGCGTGGTTCATCAAAAATCGTGAACCGGGTTATTCCAACCAGTCCATCAAAGAAATTGTCCTTGAGATGTTCTCCTATGCAGATGGATGCACAATGAGCGCCAAGAAGGATGCGATCGTCAACATCGGGGGATTCATCGCCTGCCGTGATGAAGATCTCAAACTTAAAATTGCTCAAAATTTAATCGTCCATGAGGGGTTTCTGACCTACGGCGGGCTGGCTGGACGCGATCTTGAAGCCATCGCTGTAGGACTGCAAGAGGGGATCGCTGAGGACTATCTGGCATACCGGGAGCAGCACACGCACTATCTGGCAGCGGTCCTC
>DAINBD010000144.1:0-2874 GCA_036733105.1 Candidatus Brevefilum sp.
AATGATAGTTAGGACTGATTTGATAGAAGGACGATCATCTTTACAAGTTTGGCAGAAGAGTACGTTGTTTGCAAACGACGTTCTTCAAAAAATTGATGAGCTGGAGACGCCTCGAAAACATTACCGTCTATTCGAGCAACTCGAGTCTGCAGTGACATTCATCCCTATGAACATTTCAGAAGGTAAGGGCAGGAATTCAAAAATTGAATTTATTCAATTCTTATATATTGCTCGTGGCTCACTTTATGAGACAATGACCTTACTCGAGATATTCAAATTACGCGATTGGATTGATAACGATACCTTTGCTGAACTTGAAAATCGATCAAATGAAATAGCTAAAATGTTAAGAGGACTAATAAACTCAATAGCAAATAACTGATTACAATTCTCATAATGAATTTTTTATCTTTTGCTATGAGCTATGAGCTATCAGCTATCAACTTCTATTCCCATGCCCCACAAATTTCGCACTTTCCTTCTCTTCCTCCTGATCGCCATTGTGATCCTGGGTTTCCTTGATCCCCAAGGTATTCGCGCAGCAGTTACGAACAACCTCTGGACAATATCCTTTCTTCAGAATTATTCAAAAAATGAAGATTTGGATTTCCAGCATTCAACACCTCCATCTGACCACCGCCATGCCGGGTTGCTCTTCGCAAACCAGACTTTAAAATCGGGATTTTTACCTGAGGCATCAAAACACATTAACGCACCGATCCGATTTCCCGACCGACTTGTCCTCAGAACCCGGGCGAATTTTTTCTATCTTGAAAACCAATATGAGGATGCGATTTTGATTTGGAAAGACCTCGGGCTCTGGTCGACCTTGCAGTTCGCGGCTGCTGATCTTTCGAAAAATGAGAAATTTGATGAGGCAATCCTTGCTTCTCAAAGCGGCTACGAATTATTTCCAGAGAGATCCGTGGGCAATTTGATAAATACGATGATGGTCAAAGCCATCTTCTTGTATGGGCAAAATCAATTCCCGGAAGCAATTTCTGCTTACCAGGCTATCCTTGCTCAATTTCCGGATTCGGGTCGATCATACGAAGGTCTCGCCAAAGCATATTTGGGGAATCAACAGCCTGCCTTAGCCATCCAAACGCTCGAGTATGGTTGGAATCACAACACAGGCAATATCCATTTCTTCAACATGGCCGCCAGTATTTATGAGCAGAATGGCATGCTCACTGATGCCTTGCGAGCCTATCAAGCAGCCCTCGATATCGATCATGATAATGAAACGGCACTGCGGGGGATAGAACGACTTTCAGGCACGGATGAATAAAGTTAATCCAAAGGCAACAAACACAAGTAAAAAGCCGGTCGACTCCAAAGTCAAAGGCTGGCGGCATTTGGTGATAGCGAAAAAAGCCGACCTTGTTTTGGGATTAATCCTCATCCTGACCATTTTGCTGTATGCCATGTTGATGTTGACCGACCAAGTTCCCGTCCCGGGTCTGGTTGCCTTAGGAATAACGTGGCTCGTTTACGCGCTCATCGGTGGACGGCTGACCTTTGCCACACCGGTGGACCTCCCCATCCTTGGGATGCTGGGACTTCTCCCGCTCAGCCTATCCATCTCAATGGATTGGTCCCTGTCGCTGCCCAAAGTCTACGGCTTGATCCTTGGGTTCGTCCTTTTTTATCTGGCAGTGAACACCGTTCGGAACTACTCGCGGCTGCAGCTTGCGATATGGGCGCTGATCCTGCTTGGCATGGGGACAGCCTTTCTGGGATTGCTGACGGCGGACTGGACCAGAGGCAGGTTTACATTTGTCGCGACCATTCAACAAAAGCTGATGGGTCTGCTGCATTTGTCGTCAACCATCGCTGAGACGGGCGAGGCAAATGTCAACACCATTGGCGGGGCGCTCACTTTCTTTGTCCCTTGCCTTGGAAGCCTGCTGTGGGATGGCGGTGCGTATGATCGCAAGTATTTGCACGCCAAGCAGAATCGAAGGCTGCTCAGGGCTGTTTTTTACGGGCTGGTTGGTACGGCATTCTTATTTATCCTGGCTGTCTTGATCCTTACACAATCCCGCAGCGCCTACCTCGGTTGTATCATAGGCTTATTTGCATTGTTGATCTTCAAGGATCGCCGCTTTTTGTGGTTGATCTTGCTCCTTTTTGTTGTTTCCATAATCGCGCTCACCGTCCTTGGGCATGGCGACCCCTTTGCATTTCTCACCTCGCTAACCTCACGCGGGGAGATCACCCTCCAGCAGCGTTTCCATCTATGGCTAGAGACGATCGGTGTCATCCAGGATTTCCCCCTCACAGGCGGGGGTATTTTCACTTCGGGCAGGCTGCTGCAAGAGCTGTATACCTTCAACCTTTTTCCAGGCGCTTCTGAATATTTCAACCATGCCCATAATATCTTTCTTTCTGTTGCCTTTGATCTGGGCATCCCTGGATTGGTCCTGTATGCTGCGCTTCTGGGCAGTTTTGGCGCGATGACCTTTCGTAACTTAAGGGTTGGAAGGTCCATCATCAAAGTGCTGATCGTTGGGTTGGCCTGTGGAATGCTGGCACATCTCGCCTTTGGTTTGATGGATGCCAACAACCTGGGCACCAAGCTTGGTGCCGTATTATGGCTCTTTTTAGGCGTGAATGCTGCTGTGTATGTTCACCGGCACCGTTTCAGTGTGCGCCGCTCAATGGAAAACCACCAACGAGCGGATGAGATTACCCAAAAGCCCACCCGGCAGCTGGTCAAAAGCCGGCTGCTTGATCTGGCGATTGGCTCAGGTCTCTGGGTATTGATCTCCCTAGCTGCTGTCAGCTTTATCAATTTCTACCCCCTGGTCAGCATCACAGCCGCTATACTCGGCGGCGGGTTGCTCGGGGTCTATGTTGTGAAACGCTTTA
>DAINBD010000145.1:0-2831 GCA_036733105.1 Candidatus Brevefilum sp.
CTGACAAGCTTAACGTAGGTCATTAATCCATTATTTATCCAATCTTAAATAAAAATAAAAATGATTCGCATAACAAAGGCATTGGCCGTGGGCAACCGACCCATCTCATATCTCGTCACGGTCCAATTGATATACCTTTCATGCTATAATTTTCTGGTGGAATAAAATAAAAGAGCTGATTCGTCTTCTAACAAGGTTTTTTTATAAAAATATTTAATAATGCAAATATCAACCATACCTCTTAACCCAGAAAGATCACGACCTATCGACTATCTTGTAATTGGGCACTTGACTGCCGACCTGACCCCAACAGGCATTCGCATGGGGGGCACAGTAACCTTCTCAGGGCTCACAGCACACCGCCTTGGATTGAAAGTTGGGATCATCACTTCCTTTGCTGAAGATATTGATACAAGTGCTATAGACCATCTGTGGCTCAAAAATAAGAAAAGTGATCAGACAACGACCTTTAAAAACATTTCTGATGGTATCAATCGAACGCAATATCTCTATCACATAGCCAGACCGCTAAATGAAGGTGATCAACCTGATTTTCCAACCCCACCCAAGATCGTACATTTGGGACCCATAGCAAATGAGGTTGACCCTGAAATCATTGCTGCTTATCCCGAAAGCATGAAATGCTTGACCCCCCAGGGATGGTTTCGCTCTAGGAATGACCAGGACCAGGTTCAATTAACCTCCTGGGAAGGTGCTGAAAAATATTTGTCGATGGCGGATGCAGCAGTGATAAGTGTTGAAGACGTCCAAAAAGATGAGACATACATTGCGAAATTAGCCGCATCGATCCCAATATTTGTCGTCACGGAAAATTATCGTGGAGCGCGTGTTTACTGGCACAATGACGCCCGCTTTATCAGCGCTCCTGAGGTAAAATATGTTGATGACACAGGAGCTGGTGATATTTTTGCAGCGGCTTTCTTCTATCGCTATTATTCAACAAAAGACCCCTGGGAAGCTGGGCGTTTTGCTGTGAAACTCGCTTCGTGGTCGGTCCAAAGAGCTTATTTAGAAAGCATTCCAACACCAGATGAGATTGAAAAGGCAAAATTAGAAGTGATAGGATATTAAAGGACCAGATTGATGGGATTGGGAAAGATTTACACGATCGTAAACCAAAAAGGTGGGGTTGGCAAAACAACAACCGCGATCAATTTAGGCGCATACCTTGGCTATTACGGCCAAAAAGTTCTGATTGTGGATATTGATCCTCAAGCAAATGCGACTTCATGCCTGGGTGTCGATCGGCATCGAATTGACGGCGGTTCATACGAAGTATTAATTGGCGCTCAACCAATCCTCTCAAAAATACTCCATAATCCCCGGTTCAAGATGTCCTTGCTCCCTTCAACACCCGCCTTGGCTGGTGCAGAAATTGAGTTGGTTGATCTCAAACAGCGTGAAAGCCTTTTACGAGATATCCTTGATACGATCTCAAACCGTTATGATTATATTTTGGTTGACTGTCCCCCATCTCTTGGATTACTGACAGTTAATGGATTGGTGGCGGCCAGGGATGGGCTTCTGATCCCGGTCCAATGTGAATATCTTGCACTGGAAGGGCTTGGTCAATTAACCCACACAATAGATCGGGTTAAAAACGCTCTTTTTTCTGATTTAGAAATTCGTGGGGTCATATTGACCATGTACGATGGACGTACAAACCTGGCTGGAGACGTCGTTCAAGAAGTTAAACGCTTTTTTGGTGAACAGGTTTTCGATGCGCTGATACCAAGGTCCATCCGACTGGCGGAAGCACCCTCCTACGGGATGCCTATCTCGATCTTTGCACCAAATTCCAGCGGTGCCCTCGCCTATGCAGCGTTGGCAAGAGAATTATTACTATCTGATAATGTATCAGTTTCAATTTCCCAGGAGGTAAACTAATGGCACGCAGACCTGGTTTAGGAAGAGGATTAGGCGCTCTGATACCCGGAGATGAGAACGACCAAAAAAACATCACCCCTGCGCAAGATCAACAGGGCGTCATACAGGTTCCCATCACACAAATTCAACCAAATCCGCAGCAACCTCGCTCAATAATTAACGATGAAGCAATGGAGGAGCTGGCCGCTTCAATTCGTGAACATGGGATCATTCAACCATTGATCGTTTCAAAAGACCCGAACGATGAATATTATACGCTTGTGGCAGGTGAACGACGTTGGCGTGCCGCTGCGCTTGCTGGGCTTTCAAAGGTTCCTGTGATCGAGCGTAACGTTTCTGAGCAAGATCAGCTTGAAATAGCCTTGATCGAAAACCTCCAGCGCACAGATCTGTCCCCGCTGGAGATGGCTGAAGCGTATCGAACGCTTGTAGATCATTTTATGTTGACCCACGAACAGATTGCCGACCGTGTTAGTAAAAGCCGAACCAGCGTTACGAACACCCTCCGCTTATTGAATCTCCCTGAAGAAGTTAAAAGAGCCCTTGCAGACGAATTGATCACGGAAGGTCATGCCCGTTCACTCCTCAGTTTGCCAACAGCCCAGGCACAAAAAGCAGCCCTCACTACTGTCCTCAATCTTGGTCTGAACGTGCGCCAGACAGAAGCCTTGGTCAGGAAACTGACAGGTGAAAGACCGCCATCTGCCCCAAAACCAGCTCCGCCTGCTGAGATACTTGAATTAGAAAATCAGCTTCGCAATCATTTCGGAACAAAGGTGAATCTGAATCAAGGCAAAAACGGCGGAAGCCTGGTAATTTATTATTATTCCGATGAAGAATTGAACGCCATTATTGATAGGATCTTGTCCGCATAAGCGTTTCATTTCGGGAATACCAATGATAATTTTCCATAATGCAAAAAT
>DAINBD010000146.1:0-2822 GCA_036733105.1 Candidatus Brevefilum sp.
TGCGTCTTAAGCTGGCTGATCAACCGTGGGGAGAGTGCCTCAGGAAAATCCAGGTATTGGGAGGATTTTTGCGCTAAAACGCGCCATTCGACGACATTTTCGGCAATGTTTGGAGCACTGCGCCAGCGGCTGAGGATGGTTTTGATCTTGTTGCTCATTGGATTCTTCGAATATTTGTTTTATATATCATAATCGGTTTTACTTGAGGATGCAATATCTATGTTCACCAGGAATGATCAGAAGCTAAAGACTTCTCATTGGTGTCCTCACCAGCGAGAACGGGGGCTTTTATCAGAAATTACTGGAATAATTAGCTATCGTTTCGGCTGAATTTTTTAGAAATACTGATTGTGGGGAAAATTGATTTACTTGTCTTTCTGTGCTTTCTTGACCAGCCAATCCATAATGGGGTAGGTGAGGTTACCCAGGATACCCACCAGGCGGTAGAGAAAATTCCCCTCAAAGCCTGGGATGATGACGTATTTCTTTTTTCTTATCCCATTCAGGATTGCGGCTGCAACGGCATCTGCAGAAAGCATGCTGGACGCACCGGCGAGCGCCTTGGTTTCTTTGGGTTTGAGTTTTTCCTCAAACGCAAGCTGGGGTGTTTCTGTGTCGGGTGGGAAAACAATGTGGATAGCGATCCCCAAAGGCTTCATCTCTGCCCGCAGGACGTCCGTTAACCCTCTTACGGCATATTTTGTTGCGCCGTAGCCTGAATAGCCATATACACCAGTAAATCCTGCCTGAGATGAAATATTGACGATCGTCCCGGAGCCGCGTTTTATCATGTCCGGGATCAGGCACTTGATCACGTGCAGGGTACCAAAGTAATTCACATCCATCAGCCAATGAAATATCTCTACATCCAGATCCTGGAAATAGCCGGGGTAGCTGATGCCGGCCGAATTGATGATAAGATCGGGCACACCCGCTTGTGCTGTAAAATCCTGAAGTATTTCTGAAAGCGAAGTGAAATCAGCCACATCACAGGATAAGGTCGTGACAGATTGATCCGGTTCCGTGGTTAATGCAGAGACTTCTTTTTGCGCAAGCTCAAGTTTGATTTTGTCTCGAGCCAGCATGCAAATATTAACGCCTTCTCTGGCGAGCGCTTTTGCAAGCGCTAAACCGATGCCGCTTGATCCACCTGTGACAAGCGCAAGTTGATGTTTCGTGGTCATTAATGGGATCCGCAGGTGCTGCAAGAGCCACCAGAACATCCGCTGCAGCTGCTGCTGGTGATGGAACGTCCACCGCTGGAAGCGTTGAACAAGGACGGTTTTCTGATTATATGATTGCCCTGGCAGTGTTCGCAGGTGAGTTCAGCATCGGCATCCTTGATGCTGCGGATCAACTCAAATTGAGCCTGGCAATCCTGGCATTGATATTCATAGATAGGCATAGGTATCCTGCTTTTGTTGAATTTCTTGTGCTGACCTATTTTATCGCAAGGATGTCGGAAGGTCAATTTTACAAGTGAATCAATCTGCTGGATTGACCATCCATGTGTGGAGCAAGGTTTTAGATTTTAACCAATTTACTCAGGATTTGAGCAGCATAACCCGCTAAGGGTGGAATAATGAAAGTGATCGCATAGCGGATGAGTGCAACTTTTGGGTTGATCAGCGCTATTTCAGTGGGCAGCCTTGATACGGACCACAACGCCCAGGCAGTAATAAAACCGACCATCGCGCCTAGTCCGGCACCTGCCTGGTAGAAGCCGCCCGCCAGGGGGAAAACTGCGTAGGGGGAACCAGGAATCAACCCACCAGCAGCGCATCCAATTAATACACCCTTGAACCCAGATGCATTTCCAAGCCAGTTAGAAATAACTTCCTTAGGCACCATCACCTGAACCAGACCAGCCATAAGAAAGCCAGCCAAAAGAAGGGCAAGGTTTTTCCAAAGCGTGTTGCCAGCCAGTTTGATCCCCTCAATCGCCTGAGATTTATTGGTGATCAAGGCGTAAAAAAGTAAAAGGATGGCGATCAGTACCAGGATCAGGGTGGTTGTGTCCATCTTGGGTCTCCTTTTTTGCTCATTCATGCTGTGTACTTCTCCTAGGAAGGATTATCTGTGGTTGTATCTGATTAACGCATTCAATTATATATCTTTATTTTAATAGTTCAGAATAAGTGATTGCGCTCCAAAAATTCAAGACATGGTGAAAAACATTTCGTGTCAATCGATGTAAAAATCATCAAAATCTAATAAAAAACATCTTCTGGTATGCGGGTTTGTCCCGCACAAATGTCACTTTTCCCGATCTATGTCGAGGTTCAACACCTTTAAGACTTGCGGACTGGAGTCAGAACTCCGGTAAGTGAACCGTTTTAGAAATCCTTACATGCTCGGCATGCATGTGGTTATTTGGCTAAATGGATGCCAACAAGGGGGAGTAGTATAAATTCTTATGTCCAAAAACAGTAACTGTTAATTTGCGACAGTTTCCGTCAAAGAATTTAATGCATCGTTTTTGTGTTGGATTTCCACCAGCTCGGACCCAAACCAGCTTCCAATCAACGATATCTATTGTGGATCGCGGGGATTAAGTATTCATTGAAAGCCCTGTCACAATCATAATCAGGCTGCCAATCCCAATCCCGCCTAGCTGCCGAGTCATCTAACCGAGCTGGCCAGGTATCCACGATCTTCTGCCTGCATGCATCAATGGCAAAGTTGATTTTTGCGTCAGGAAAAGCCTTCAAAACAATATCATGGATCTGTTGTGCAGACAGGCTGAAACTGGTTACGTTATAAACGAATTGGGATAATCGGTTTTTGGGGGCTGCTGCTAAATCTACCAGGGCTTTCACAGC
>DAINBD010000147.1:0-2738 GCA_036733105.1 Candidatus Brevefilum sp.
GGGTTACTCCCAGATCATCCAATATGGAGAACATGAACGCCTTGCCCTGGTCACTTTTACAGCCAGCGATACATCTTGCCTTCAAGTGTGCTATTACCTTGATATCCCCGAAGATCTTGCGTGGGCAAAATCCGTTTGGGAAGCCCTTGTATTCATCCCCGAAACAACTTAGCCTATCCAATCCAATATATTCCAAAATATAATTAACTCTAAAATAATATTATTTAACTATCTGAGTATAATATTTAATATTATCAATATTCGTTTTTATTTTTCATAATATATCCTTTTACTTTTGAGTAATCGGTTATAATAAAATAGGAGAAAGGCGCTGAGATGAAAAGAGAAATTCGACTGGTTGGTCATTTTACAAAAATTCACTTAAAAGATTTCGGAAAATTAATTTTGTCTCAGGGTGACCAGGAAAGCCTGACCATAGAGGCTGATGAGGACATCATCAACGAACTGGTTTCCATCGTCACAAATGAAACCTTGATATTGGGTCTTGCTGAAGATTGGGTCAGCAGGCTTGGAAAATTACTTTCCTCAGTCTTCATAAATAAGGATAAAAACATCTCTTATTTTTTGACCTGCACCAACCTTGATGCGGTTCACATCGGCGGCAAATCTGATCTGGAATGCTCATCCTTGGATGCTGAAAATCTCGATCTGAAGATATCAGGCTTGGGGAAAATGCAGTTTTCTCACCTGGACTGCGATTCATTAGATGTGACTATCAGCGGTCGTGGTGAGTTCAAAGCGGCTGGTCGCGCAGACCGGCAGCAGGTACGCATCTCTGGTTCTGGCGAATACGAAACGCCTCAACTTGAAAGCCAATCGATGCGGATCACCATTACCGGTCAGGGGAATGTCACTGTCCGGGTTTCCGAAAGCCTTGATATCACCATCTCTGGATTGGGGTATGTCAACTACTACGGACATCCCCAGGTTCGCCAGGTGATCACCGGATTGGGTCAATCCCAAAGGTTGAACGAAAGCTAAAAATCTATTAAAATTTAAGGGGAGTGATTATGACAAGCGAAATAAAGATCGAGCGTAAAGCATCAGAAGTATTCCAACCTCAAAACGAAGATGATGCTAGGCAAGTCATTCGTAGCAAGAAAGACCTAACCGGTGCGGATCTTGCCGGTATGGATCTGCATAACTTGAATGCTGTCGGGGCTGTCTTGCGAAAAACGGACCTTTCCAATGCAGACCTGTCCCATGGTTTGTTAGTCCAACCGAACTTCTACAAGGCAACCTTACATGGCACAGCCATTCATAACACCGTCTTCCTCGGTGGAGATTTTGTGAAGACCAGCTTCAATGATGCCAACCTTGCTGATTCAGTCCTTCTGGGTGTTGATGGGGAAAATGCCAGTTTTAAAGGGGCGAATCTGCGAAACGCTGCCCTGATCAGCGCCGACATGACGGGCGCAGACTTCACTAATGCCAACCTTTCCCGCACCCGTCTTGCTTCTGTGAATGTTAAGGATGCTGATTTTACAAACGCGGACTTGACCGATGCACATGCCTACCACGTTGATTGGGACACCGCAAAAGTGCCGCCCTCTGTGATCCCTCAGCCCTTGTTGAAACTATCCCCGTGGGTTGGGGCGGTGATCTTCGGCAGCCTGATCGGAATTCTGGCACTCATCATCTACGCCCTGGTGCACAAAAAGACCAGCAAGTCCTGATCCTGTTCCCATCATCCATTATTTTGCTCGACGAATGTGGGAATGGATTAAGACCATGCATATATGGCATACTTGCCAGACGAGGATGACCTCATTAAATTTGGGTTTGCTTTTTAAAAAGCAGATCTTGTGACCCTATCATATTATTTTGATGAACCAATTCGTCTTCTGGATGAAGGGCAAAAATCCTTTGTGGTAACTTACCCCTGGTCAACTGACTGTTCAACCGGTGAAGGGATGATTTGTTTTCGGCGCTGACTCAGCCTGATCGTCAGAAGATAAAAACCAAGCAGGCCCGCGTAGACTGCGAAAACACAGATTGGGATGACCTCCAGAGAAATTTGGCGAGCCAGCACACCCATCAAACTGGGGATAACCGCTGTCCCCAAACCCGTTGCAGTCATCTGCATCCCAATTGTATTGGCTGCAAAATGATCGCCTACCCTGGTCTTGGTTCCAGACATCAACGCCGGGAAAATTGGTGCAATCGAAAGACCAATGATGGCTACCGCCAGCACATTGACTAACTCGGATGGATTCCAGATCAGCAGCCCTGCACCGAATAAAGCCCCCATCAAGCCGCCAATCACAAGTTTATTAACTCCCATCCGTCTAGCAATCATGCCAGCCGCGATCCGGCCGATGGTGAAAGTGAACCAGTAACTCCCTGCAAAAAATCCCGCCAGGGTCTGATTGACCCCGCGCGATTCGGTCAGGAGGGTGTAGGTCCATGTCCCCAATGAGGTTTCCCCACCGACATAAAGGAAGAAAAGAGTCATGCTCAGCCATACGCGTGGCTCTCGCAAAGTCTTACCCATCGGTGTTTTATATTCTGTCAGTTTTTTCTTCGGGTTAATCTCCGATGAGGATATCTTTTGACGCCACATGGGAAGGGTCAGAACAAAACAAACCGCCAGCACAATTTGAATGATCCCCACCACGCGGTAGCCAAATCGCCAGCTATTAAATGATGAAAGCCCAAGGGTCATAATAATTGGGCTGAAAGTGATCCCAACACCCCAGCTGGCGTGCAACCACTGC
>DAINBD010000148.1:0-2733 GCA_036733105.1 Candidatus Brevefilum sp.
TAGAGAAATAAAAAAGCCGGCGGTTGTTTTGACCGCCGGCTTGGCTTTGGTCACCAGGTTTCTGTGACTTTGCTCAAACCACGGGGGTTATCTACATTGATTCCGCGGGTGTGTGACAGATACATTGCAAACATTTGTCCTGGGGGAATAGCCGTGATCGGGGAAAGCCATTCCGGAACACCTTTTGGTAAGCTAATTTTCTGATCACCCAAAGCGAGAAATTCATCTTGGTCGCTGATGACGATCACTTCTGCCTGTCGATCTCGTACTTTTTCGATGAGCGTTTTCATCTCTGGCAGCATTTTTCCCGATGGGGCGATTACGAATGTTGGAAAACCTCGATCGATAATTGCGACCGGTCCATGCAAAAAATCTGCGCTTGAATAAGGTTCTGCCACAGTATAGGTGAGCTCCTTAATTTTTAAGGATAATTCAAAAGCGGTTGCATAATTTAATCCGCGCCCGATGACAGCACAGTATGACATATAGCGGTATCGCTCGGCCAGGCTTTTCACAACAGATTCGTTTTCATAACCCTGATTAATTTGATCCGGCAAAGCCAATAAATCTTTTTTGAACGTATCTGTCGGGTTCAATTCCGCAGATAAGAGTGCCAGAAGGGTCAATTGGGCTGTATAGGTTTTTGTTGCTGCCAGTGATAATTCTTCGCCTGCATTCAGATCGAGGACGATATCAGCAGCGTTTCCCAGATCAGAGTCTGGGTAGTTCGTGATTGCGGCCGTTAAGGCACCCTGTCGATGTCCTTCTTCAAGGACAGAAACAATGTCCGGGCTTTTCCCACTCTGACTAATGCCTATAACCAGCGAATCAGATAGGTTGGGAGGTTGATTGTAGATGGTAAACAAACTGGGTGTTGTGAGCCCAACCGATAATTGATTGTGGGCACCCAACAGGTATTGTGCATACCGACCGGCATTGTCGCTGGTACCGCGTGCAGCAATAATGACGTGATGGATCCCCTTTGCTTTAATTCGATCTGCCAAAGCTTTTATCGAATCCTGAGGATCGACGACCAGCTTCCGGATGATATCAGGCTGCTGATGGATCTCCAAATAAAGTCTTGTGTCCTGAATTGGTTTCAAGAAAACCTCCTAAGATTTTAAAATGATTATTGAGTTATTTGAGATTTGATCAGATCAACACCTTCATCTGTATTCAAATTTTCAGTTTCTGTAAACAAATCACTTTCATTGAGCATTGGATTGGTCAATAATCCCAACGCATCATCTTGCGAAAAGCCTGCCTCTTGGGCACGTTTGATCGCAAGAGGTGGGTCATGTGCTGGATCCAGGTTGAGAATAGCGCCGAAAAAGTTGACGACTTCAAAGGCTGCTTCGAAGGGGCCTGCGGAAAGATGAACACCGTTGGCATTGATCCCGACCTCCATCAACCCATACTTGTCTGGTTCTGCGGCCAACATCCCTCTGATCGAATCAGGTTTGGCGCGCTCCGGGAAGGTATCGCCGACCAGATCAAATTTCATCTCTAACCAATCTGTGTCTGTGTGCAAAAGCATTAACAGAATTCGATGATCTTCATGGGTAAAATGTTCAAGTTGTGAAGGATGAAAACCATTTACCAAGATTATTGGCTCATCTTTGAATTCTTCTTCTATAAAATAAAAACCACTGCGCAGCTTTCGAGCACCCTTCCCAAACCAGACACCCGAAAGCGTTTTGACATCTGTGTTAAAAGTCTTCAGGAATTCGTGACCGCCAAGGATGTGATGGTTTTTGTTGTCCTTCTTTCCAAGGTCATCAAAGATCCGATCCCGTGTTTCAGTGTCAACAATTTCAGATGCTTTCCGTGAAAGCAGGTTGATAAATCCATAGTGGCGATTCATGATCTCGTTCTCATCTAAATAGCTGCCTGTCACAAGCGCTGTCCCATGAACAGCGACATTGAAGGCTTCAAACTTTTCTTGGATCAATCGCATACTATTCAGGATCTTTGCTTCGTCATCAACCAATAAGAGTTCAGGCTTAATAAAAAACACCAGTTCATTTCGTTGATCGGTTTGACTGACCTGAACTGGTTGTATGATCTTGGTTTCTTTATGAGACTTTATCTTCTTAACAGCATTTTCATTGAATAATTTGGATTGTGACAATGCTCCTCGCTTTCTATGGTTCATACTCATTATACCGTCATTAGCCGTAAATAATTGCCTTTAAGCAACTCGCTTATGAAAGGTGTGTGATGGGGAGTTCTTTAATTAATTTAGCGGATTTGGAATGGCGTAGTATAAGAGGTACGGGTCGGTAATTTTTTGATGAGGTATTTATTTAAATGTATATTGGATTGATGGGGAAACATCAAAGGGATTAGATGAGGCTCGGTTGCCGGGCAGGCTTATCTTCTTTCCAGGCTTCCTTCAGATGACCATCACTCAGGATGTGAATCACTTTAATCCCGGACTCGATTAAGGTTTGTGCAATGATGTGCTGACGGTGGCAGTGCGCGGGATCACTTTCTGCACACAATAATGCCAGCTTGTCACGCATTGAGAGCTGCAGCAATAATTGGATGGCTTCATCGTAAATTTGTTGGGGTGTGATACCCTGTTGTTTTGCAATCTGGTCGATGGATTGTTTCTTGCCGCCCAATTTATGTCCAAGATAAGTGTATTGAACCTTAAATGGTCTCAAGATCTCTGGCAGGCGCGATGTGTTGCTCCAGGGTGCGTGTCGGCTGTAAGGGATACTACGGACG
>DAINBD010000149.1:0-2717 GCA_036733105.1 Candidatus Brevefilum sp.
GGATCGGGATTGAATGGGTATTTCTCACTTATCGAGGTCATCCATGATAAAACCAGGGATGCCTACCAAAACATTCTGAACAAATATCACATCAATCCCAAAAGTTTTATCATGGTTGGCAATTCTCTCCGTTCCGATGTCGTCCCCATTCTTGAACTGGGTGGGGTAGCTGTGCATATTCCCGCAGATACAACCTGGGAACACGAAAACATCCCTGATTTCAACGCTGCCCAAAATGGATATTACCGTTTGGAAACCATCAAACAATTACCCCAATTGATCGAGGACATTTCATCATTGTCGAGAGATCTGTGAGGAACCCTTGCCATTCATAAAAATCCTTATCCTGGGAAGTGAGACAAAACTTGAGCATGCTTTCTAAATCGGATTTTCTTCTTTTCCTTGAGGCACCAATGCATCTTTGGGCAAAAACCCATGACCAACTGGAGATTGAGGTGGTCTCGCTTTATGACCAGCACCTGATCCAGCAGGGTCAACAGGTTGAATCCCTGGCGCAAAACTACATCACACAATTTTTCCTCCCAAACTATCAAGATGCAGAAATTTATTTTCAAAAAACCTTTGATGACGGGAGATTTTTAATCCGCACGGATGCCTTGATCTGGGACAAAACATCGGGAACCTATGATCTATACGAAATCAAATCCTCGACCAGCGTGCACACAGAACATGAATACGACCTGAGCTTCCAGGTCTTGCTGCTGGAAAACCTCATTCAATTGCGGCATGTATATCTCCTTCAAATTGACAAAACCTATCAACACGGTGAAGAGCTCGGGCTTGAAAATTTTTTTACCTGCGAGGAACTTTCAGACAAGGTCGAGAAACGGAGAATATTCGTTCGTGATGCTCGCGAAAAGGCTTTGACTGTGATGCAAATGGCAGCTCCTCAACCCAACTTTTCATGTTATAAGCCCCAATCCTGCCCCTGCCCCAACCTCTGCCATCCCAATCTGCCTGCACATCCCATTTATGATCTGCCTTACCTCGGAAAAAAGGCGATCCCGATCCGGGAATTGGGTATCACTGCCATACAGGACATCCCCGATACCCTCGAATTTAACGCCAATCAGTCCAAACACATCCAGGCGGTCAAACGGGGAACGCCCATCATTGACTTGCCCGCCATCAGGAAGGCGCTGGATCAACTCGTTTATCCATTACATTTCCTGGACTATGAAACCTTCAATCCCGCCATCCCCCTCTTCCCTGGTTACCAGCCTTATGAACACATCGTCTTTCAATATGTGCTTTATGTGCTTGAAGAACCTGCTGCCTCTCCCCGGTTGTGCGAATGCCTTCTCACCGCTCCCAAAGACCCTGAACCTGAAATTGTGCCCCATTTGTTGAACCACATCAGGCGCTGTGGATCCGTCATCGTGTGGAATCAAAGCTTTGAAGAACATCGCAACCTCGACCTTGCACAGCACTGTCCCCAATATGAAGCTCAGCTGCTTGGGATCAATGCACGCCTGTATGACTTGATGAAAATTTTCAAAGACGGCAGCTATGTACATCCAGACTTCCACGGCAGCGCTTCCCTTAAAGCGGTGCTCCCCGTGATCTGCCCCCATCTCAGCTACGCAAATCTTGAGATTCAAAACGGAGAAGAGACCATGTTGAAATGGTATTGGCTCCAAACCGATCAGCCATCAGGTGAAGAACGGCATGCCATTGAAGAGGCTATGAAAGCCTATTGCCGTTTAGACTCCTTTGGGATGGTGGAAATTTTTCAACAACTGCTCAAGATGATTGGAGATTGAAATGGACATTAATCAAATGGCAGCTCAATTAAAACACCAGGCTGATACGATCGTCGCCTTATGTGAGGATATCAAGCCAGATGCCGCCCGGTGGAAACCCGCCCCCGATAGCTGGTCCCTGCTTGAGGTGGTCAACCACCTTGTTGATGAAGAAGTCCTGGATTTTAGAGGACATTTAGATCATATTCTGCACACCCCAAAACTGCCATGGCCGGAGATTGACCCCATGGGATGGGTGACCTCAAAAGCATACAACCAACGTGCTTGGTTTGACAGCATAAATAATTTCAGGATAGAACGAGATAAATCCATTACCTGGCTGTTATCACTCACAGAAATCAACTGGGATGCGGCTGTCCACATGTCTTGGGGCTCCCTATCGGCAGGCGATATCGCGGCATCGTGGCTGGCGCATGACTTGCTGCATTTACGCCAAATCATCGAATTACGCTACCAATTTACAGCCCAACAAAGCGAGCCTTTCAGCGTGAAATACGCTGGACAATGGTAAGGAGATAAAGGATGGAAACCATTATCAGTTTATGCGGTATGCGCTGCGATCTCTGTATGGCTTATCGACCCAATGTTGAAGCGCATCCCGAATATCGCCAGATTCTAAGCGATGGCTGGCACACCTACTTTGGCTTTCGGATCCCGCCTGAACAAATCGAATGCAATGGGTGCTTTCCCGATGGAAATCCTACCATTGATAGCGAATGTCCGGTCAAACCCTGCGTGACAGAGCGCGGTCATGATAACTGTGCAGGCTGTGAGGCTTATATCTGCGAAAAATTATCAGGTATTCTGGTGACAATTGAAGCCATCCAGTCAAAATTTGATCAGCCAATTCCAGAAATTGACCGACATCGATTTATTTTTCCCTATGAAAATGCAGACCGGCTTGAAGCAATACACAAAAATAAAACCCGCATG
>DAINBD010000150.1:0-2706 GCA_036733105.1 Candidatus Brevefilum sp.
AAAGCACAACCGAACCGCAACCTGAGACCATTGTACCCACTGAAGAAGCTGATGATGCCGCCATCGGGATCGTCGGTTTAACGGATGTAGAGGTCGGTAGTCTGATCTTTATGCGCGAAGAGGAAAAACTAGCGCATGATGTCTACCTGGCGCTTTACGATCTGTGGGGATTGCCCCTATTTCAGAATATCGCGGGCAGCGAACAAACCCATACAGGAGCAGTAAAAAACCTCCTCAATATGTTTGCGATCCCAGACCCGGCGGATACTTCACCAGCGGGTGTCTTTGTTAATGCGGATTTACAGGCGCTTTATGATGAATTGACCCAACGCGGCGCTCAATCACTGGGTAAAGGCCTCAAAGTGGGTGCAGCGATTGAAGAAATCGACATCCTCGACCTTGAGGAAAACCTGGAAGTGGTCGAAGAACCATCCATTCGCCGGGTCTATGAAAATCTTTTGAGGGGATCTGAAAATCATCTGCGGGCATTCACATCAACACTCGAGCGACAGACAGGTGAGGTCTACGAACCGCAATACATGGATGAAACAGATTACAACGTAATTATTAGCAGCGGAAACACGAGGGGCTCTCGCGGGAACGGACGCCGACCGTAACCTGTAATATTCAAATACATACAACAACAGTGATTTCCAAATCATGGTGAGGTCACTGTTGTTTTTTATTTTCTCTTCAATTCTCATTAAAAATCGCTCTTGACAATCCCTGTTCCAGGGTATATATTTAAGCCCGTTTAACTATTAAGTGAGGTTAACCTTGTCAAACGGAGATCTATTCCTTAATACGCTGAGGGAACTGATTGAAACATCAACCCACCGCTCGATGCAGGCTTTTATCCGCCACAATCGGCAGAGTTCTCTTTCACTCTCACAGGTGAATACCCTATTTCGCCTGTACTATCACAGCCCAAGTCCGGTCAATGACCTGGCTGATCACCTCGGGATCACAATGGCAGCTGTCAGCCAACTCCTCAACCAATTAATTGATGCGGGTTATATTCTTCGGACGACAAGCGCAGAAGACAGGCGCGTCAAACTGATCACATTGACCGAACAGGGTTTGCTTTCTGTCATGAAAAGCATTCACGCTCGGCATGCCTGGGTTGAGGACCTTGCTGATCTATTCACACAAAATGAGAAAGAACAGCTTTTACCATTATTACAAATTATGAACGAACGCACCCAAACACTGATCACAACAAAGGACTCTACGAGGCAATCAAAGAATTGTCATCACGAATAAATGGCATGAAATGATGATTTTAAGAAGAACCCAATCGATCGTAATGTCACAATTTCACATCGATAAAAATTTATGCAGTCATTTAAATGACCAAGAAAGAATTGATACATGCTCAAGCTGATTAAATACATTAAACCCTACCTCTTCTTTTTCATTGCGAGCATTGGATTGCTGTTCCTGTTGGCAAATGCCGATTTGGCACTTCCTGACTATCTCTCACGGATTGTGAACATTGGCATCCAGCAAAACGGGATTGATAGTGCTGTTCCAAGAGCAATTCGCAAATCTGAGCTGGACAAAATGGCAATATTCTTCGAGGAACAGGAACAAGATATCGTATTTAATGCCTTTGACCCCATTGATCAAGACTCACCAGCGTACACAGACCTGGTTGAAACTTATCCTGCAGTGGAAGATGAGCCGATCTACGTCCTTAAGCAATTATCAAAGCATGATTTGGATCGCCTTGAACCGATCTTTTCCAAGGGTTGGGTGATTTTATCCGGTATAACCCAGATGCGGGAAAATCCGGATCAGGCATCACAAATATTTGGAGAGATGCCCATTGATCCATCCCAAATGCCAGAAGGTTCAGACATTTTCCCGTTATTAACGATGGTGTCTGAAAGTCAATTGGAACAAATCAGGAGTCAAATCACCCAGCAGCTGGATCAGTTAACAGACACCCAAATACAACAGGTGACGGCTGCCGCAGTTAAAGCTGAGTATCTATCACTTGGAATGGATTTAGGGAAGATCCAGACCGATTACATCCTGCGGGTTGGCGGTGTGATGATCCTGTTAACACTGGCAGCAAGCGCACTCAGCATCACTGTTAATTTCCTGGCATCCAGAACATCAGCAGGCGTCGCCCGAGATATCCGCAGAGATGTGTTCAAAAAAGTCGAGTCATTCTCCAGCCAGGAATACAATAATTTTTCCACGGCTTCCCTGATCACAAGGGCTACCAACGACGTCACGCAAATCCAGCAAGTGGTTTTCATGATCAACCGGATGGCTTTTTTCGCGCCCCTGATGGGCATTGGCAGTATCATCCGTGCAATCGATAAAAGCCCCAATATGTGGTGGATCATCGCACTTGCTGTCAGCCTTTTATTATTGTTAATTGTGATCATCTTTTTCATTGCCACGCCAAAATTCAAGATCATTCAAAAGCTGATCGATCGCCTCAACCTCGTCACCCGGGAGAATCTCTCCGGTATGATGGTCATCCGCGCCTTCAACAAGCAAAAATTCGAGGAAGAGCGGTTCGACCAGGCAAATCGTGAACTGGTTGATGTTGGACTTTTCATTAACCGCTTGATGGCTACAATGATGCCAATTATGTCCTTTGTAATGAATGGCTTACAGGTGTTGATCATTTGGGTAGGTGCGCAACAGATCGCGCAATCCACCCTCCAGGTCGGTGATATGATGGCATTC
>DAINBD010000151.1:0-2699 GCA_036733105.1 Candidatus Brevefilum sp.
CGCGGTTATAAAGCTTGGGATGCTGCCCACCCTGGTTAATCAATTTGACATCCGAGAAGCATAAACCAACCGCGTCTACGCGCACCAAAATCTGGTCAGGTCCCGGTTCAGGCATCGGAAAGAACTCAGGCTTGCCATCACGACCAACATTATCCAAACCGGCACCATACATATTCCAGCCGATTACTTGCCCGGGCAAAGGGTAATCCAGGTCGGTATATTTGCGAAATTTATCGTTCATTTCAGTCCTTTCTTCTGATGATTACTGATTACGCGTCAAGCGCGTTGATGATGTCAGACTTTTTATTGGTCTTAGAAAGGAATTCGACCTGCTCAATTTCGTCTACCACGTTGGCGAGGTTTTGCAAAATACCGATATGCTCTTCCATGGTTGCGGCAATGCCAATCACCAAATAGACCAGTTCACCTTCATCCCACAAAACCCCTTCCGGAATTTGGAGAACGGAGATGCCGGTTTCCTTGATATATTTGAGGTCCGGATTCTGCCCGTGAGGAATAGCAACACCATTGCCAATCATAGTGGACATAGTCTGCTCACGTGCGAGCATACCCAAAACATAGGGAGCCTCAACGCGACCGCCCGCCACTAACAATTCTCCGGCAGCCTGGATGGCTTCTTCCTTGGTTTTTACCTGGGAATTTAAAAATACGAGTTCTTCTGTTAAAATACGTGACATCACACTCCTCCTGTGTTCGTGCTGTGGACAGGGATAAAATTGTAGGTCGCGCCTGGCGCTGTTTAATTCGCTTCGATTTCTTTCCCGGCTTTGATATCTTCAACTAATTTATCAAAAAGAGGATCGTTGAAGAAAAACTTAAAACTAAGCACTACCGCTTCCGGTGCTTTGTTTTTGACTGATTTCTTAACGCCCTCGTGACAAATAATGAACTCCGTTTTGGGGTCCAGGTTAGTAACAGCTTTGTGATAGATCTTGATATCGTCAAGCTTTGCAGCCTTCAGTTTCTTTTTCATGGCGTTTACAGTCATCAAGCTGGAGCCGATTCCCGCTTCACAAGCCACAACAATTTCTTTAATATCTTTGGATTCGATTTTATTGCTCATATTCACCTCTAAATCGTGTTCAGGCATAACAGCACCTGAACACGATTTTACTATTGACCTATTTATTATGTTTTCGCTGATTAAGCTTCAACGAATTCTTCAACTTCTTCTTCTTCCTTAACCGGGAACCGTTTCAGGATTACCCAGCCAACCAGGAAGGAAGCCACCGCTCCTATCAACACACCCATCAAAACCTGGAAGTGCCAGCCTCGGGGGGTCATGGCGATATAGGCAAAGATTGAGCCTGGTGAAGGAGTAGCAACCAATCCAGCGTCAGTAATAACCCACCATAAGTTGGCAAGGATCGCGCCAGCATACATAGCCAGGATCATGATCGGGTGGGCAAGCACGTAAGGGAAGTAAATTTCGTGAATGCCGCCGAGGAAGTGGATGACGATAGCGCCGGGGGCTGATTGCTTGAGCATACCCTTGCCTGCAACAGCATAGGCAAGCAGCAGACCCAGACCAGGACCAGGATTGCTTTCGAGCATGAAGTGAATCGCGCGTCCGGTTTCCTGGGAAGCGATTGCGCCCAGGGGAGCCAGAACGCCAATGTTGAGGGCATTGTTCAGGAAGAGCACCTTGGCGGGTTCAATGATCAACGCGACCAGCGGCAGCAATTTGATATTAACCAGCCACTGCACAACAGAGCCAAAGGCGTTGCTGATCGCGGTCACGATCGGTCCCATGACGATCATGGCAAACAGCACCAGGATGCTGCCGAGGATACCCATTGAGAAGTTGTTAATCAGGAGTTCGAAGCCAACCGGCATACGAGGCTCCATCCATTCATCAAATTTCTTCAGGATCCAGGCAGACAAGGGACCCATAATCATCGCGCCGAGCAGCTGGGGAATGCTTGAGCCGACAATCGCACCCATGGTGGTCAATGCGCCCATGACACCACCGCGTTGACCATGAATCATGTAGCCACCGGTGTAACCGATCAGGATCGGCAGCAAATAATTCAGGATCGGACCAACCAGAGCAGAAAAACGCTCATTCGGGATCCAGCCAGTAGCGATAAACATTGCAGTAATAAGCCCCCAGGCGATAAACGCGCCCAGGTTCGGGATAACCATTGACGCCATAAAGCCGCCATACTTTTGAATTCTTTCTTTCATGATTTCTCCTTGATATTATCTTGTATCTGAAAAACTAAAAAAACCGAAACTTGGGAGTCAATTTATTTCGTGAACCTCCTTTCATTTTTGAGCAGGGTTTACTCACTCGTGACTATAGTTATATGAAACAAATTAGCAATATGACGTTTATAAATATTATATAATATTCTTAAGAATTTCACAAGAAGGTTTGTATCTTTTGAGTCTCATAAAGCCGCGTTTCCGGGCATTGCCGCCAAATCCACACACGATCTTCATAATTGACCCGATCAAAGCTGCTTGATTAAATCTCTGTGAGCCTCACACAACAAATCGGGGTCCATTTTCTCAACTTTGCGATCATAGGTGAGGTAACCGTTTATCTCGGTTTCGATGTCGGTGGTTTGAGTATAAACAGCGGCGCAAAGACCTTTAGAAATCAGCGGTTTGACCTGCTCGTCCAACAATCTCAAATATGCCGCGGTGAGACCGGTTTGGTCCTTAAAATGTCC
>DAINBD010000152.1:0-2568 GCA_036733105.1 Candidatus Brevefilum sp.
TAAAATAAAAAATTCCCGGAAGCTGTTCGCTTTCGGGAATAATATTCAAAGATTGTAATCCCAAAAAATTACAACTCAAATTCCAGGGATTTTTCTACTGGAAGATGAATGCGAATTGCCCGGCGATCTCTGGCTAATAGGGCTTCCAGGTCACCCTGCGCTTGCGCTCTCGCCAAAACGCTGAATCCATATCCTTTGCCAGGGATTTCAACATCGTACTGATCGTCTTGCGTGATTTGTAAGAATAAGCCGTTGTTTTGTCCACCTTTGTGCAATTGACCGGTTGAGTGAAGGAAGCGAGGACCAAATCCAAGCGTTGTTGCCCGGTTTGTTTTCTCTAACACCTTTTTCCGAAGGTTAGTCAATTGGGAAAGCGTTTCATCGTTTCGAGGAACATACGCATTTAACGCAATGTAATCCTCATCTTGTGAGAGTTTGAGGAATGCATTAATTACATCATTAACGGTCGAACAGGATTCGAGACCTTCAAAAGTTTTTCCGTAAACCCTGTAGCCATTCGCTTCCCAAATTACTGGGGGTTCTTCAAGCTTCTTCGATTTCTTATAATCGGCAATTTTAGCTTTTGTTCTATCCTTATTGTCCTGGACATCAGGTTGATTGAAGGCGTTCACGCCCATCACGCCGCAGGCAATTGCCACAACAAATTCCCACAGATAGAATTGTTCAGCCAGGCTGTAACCGTCTTTCAAACTTAGAACGATATTCGTGTGACCTGCTTTGCCTAATTCCTCAACAAATGAATCATGCTCTCCAGAATTTCGCAAATAAACAAACAAGCGGTCAGATCCATACGCATTTGCACGCATAAGGGGTTCATCTGCAACGGGGACAATGCCACGCCCTTCCTTGCCGCTGCTCTCCGCCACCAGTTGTTCCAACCAGGCACCCAATGATACAAAATTCGCATCAGTAATGAAAGTTAATTTATCCTTACCCTCCGCTTCACCTACACCAAGCAGAACGCCCAACATCGCTCCGGTGTTGCGTTCAAAATCAGTCTCATATGAGCATTTCTGTGCAGCCTCAACCGCTCGAGCCAGGAATTTTTCAAGATCAATCCCCATCAGCGCTGCGGGCACCAAACCAAAATGGGTCAGCGCTGAATAACGACCGCCCACATTCGGGTCAGCTGTGAACACCTTGCGAAAACCCATCTCTTCTCCCAGCTCAACAAGATAACTGCCAGGATCCGTTATTCCAATAAAATGTGATCCGCGCTTTTGGCCTAAAACCTTTGCCGATTTCTCCCAAAAATAATCGAGTGCAGATATTGTCTCGGTGGTCGTTCCTGATTTGCTGGCGACAATAAAGAGGGTCTTTTTATAATCCACCCATTTTTCGGCAGCTTGTACCTGTTCAGGTACTGTCGCATCGAGGATGACCAATTCCATACCATCCTGATCTTTCCCAAGAACTGAATACATGGTTTCTGGTGCCAGAGAAGATCCTCCCATACCCAGCAGCAATACTTTTTCTAATCCATCCGCCCAGCATTCCTGTGCAAATTTTTTCAAGCCGGGGATCAATGCCTTGCTTTGCGAGGGAAGCCTGAGCCAGCCCAACCGCTTCTGAATTTCAGCTTTCCCGTCAGGCATATCCGTCCAGATGGTCGGATCATTTCGATACATCCTGCACACCAGGTCGTTAGCCTTACTCAATTTCGACTGGGCTGCAACGGAATCTTTCAGCGATCCGAGCTCTTTTCTGAAAGCTTTTCGGCGTTTTTCAATGGATGCCGTCAATTCTTTGAATGAGTCCATGAAACTCTGGACGCCTTCATCTTCCAATTCCTGTGTGATCTCGTTTAAGGAGATTCCCAGGTTGGCTAATGCTTCCAGATCCTTCTCGGCTTGATCAAGACCATCATGGATCGTCACCCTGGGATCACCGTGATCAAGGAACGCAACAAGCGTCTTGGGTGGGAGGGTATTGATCGAATTTTCTGCAACAAGCTCTTCCACATATTTGATATCGCTGTAATCAGGATCTTTCGTGCCGGTGGAAGCCCACAACGGTCGTTGTTTTTGCGCACCCGCATTTTCAAGCTTCTTGAAACGATCGGAACTGAAGTTTTTCTCAAACAAACGATATGCCAGACGGGTATTGGCAACAGCGATTCTCCCTTTCAACGCACGTGCTTTTTCGCCCATCTCGCCACCCGCATCGATCAAAGCTTTCAAACGCCCGTCAGCTTTGGATTCCAATCTGGAAACAAAAAACGAGGCGACAGATGAGATTTGAGAGATATCCTCACCCTTTGCTAATCGGATATCCAATCCTTTCATATAGGCATCTATGACTTCGGCATAGCGTTTTTGCGAAAAGATCAGGGTGACGTTTACATTAATACCCTCTGAGATAACTTCGGTAATAGCAGCTAAACCTTCTTTTGTTCCAGGAATCTTCACCATTAAATTAGGCCGATTAACCACTTTCCACAGCCATTTAGCCTCATCAATGGTGGCTTCGGTGTCATACGCCAGAAAAGGGTCAACTTCAAGGCACACTAGACCGTCCAACCCACCTGTCGCATCGAAATACGGCCGC
>DAINBD010000153.1:0-2523 GCA_036733105.1 Candidatus Brevefilum sp.
CACCAACCCCGGATGAGACCAAAATCACGGTAACGCCTGAAGTTGATCAAACCCAAACGGGACCTTCCACAGAAACAGATGATCCCACAGATGCACCTCCATTGCGCTGGATCTTCATCCTTGTAGGCAGCGCCAGTGCATTGAGTGTGCTTTTTGCTGTCGGCCTAACCCTCATCAAGACACGCCTAAATTAGAATCCATAAAACCGAATTTTGGGTGATTTGTAGGTATTCGCTGTCAGATTAAAAGGTGCATCGTTCTTAATTTTCACCTTGGATTCCATAACATTTTCTAGACTAAATAAATCGCAGCTGGTTCTTTTTAACATTTCCCAGATCAAAATCGAAAACGTATGTCAATTAAGAGAAAAGTGTCATTTTTTTTGACTTTTGCCTCAATTTGTGCTATTCTTTGCAGGATGCAAATTCTGAAACAGGATAAAGCTTAATGCAGCGTGAACGTGTATCTGAAAACGTTTATTGGTTCCAAAGTGAAACCTACGCACAGGTTTCAGCCGGCGTCATAGCCGGTCCCCATTGGGCTGTTGTTATTGATACCCTGATGCCGCAGGAAACAATGGGATTGAGGGCGTTCGTCGAAGAAAAATTAAGGCTTCCCATCCGGTATGTCATAAACACCCATCATCATGCAGATCATTGTTGGGGGAACAGCTTTTTCCCCGGTGCAACGGTGATCGGGCACGAACTGTGTCGGCAAAAATTGCTCGATATGGGGCCAAGCGCGTTGGAAATTGCCTGCGAGGAAAACCCTCTTTATAAGCAACTTAAGATCATTCCCCCTCAAATCACATTTCAACAAGGGAGTCTCACACTTCAAATAGGCAAGAAACGTCTCAACATGTTCCCTACACCGGGACACTCGGATGACGGAATTTCTGTGCTCGTCGAAGAAGACCGTGTTCTTTTTACAGGAGATGCCTTCATGCCACTGCCATTCATTGTGGAAGGCGACCTGGATCAATATATCAAAACGATCATAAGCTTTTTGGATATGGGGCTTGAAAACATCATTCAAGGCCATGGTGACATCATTTTACGCGGTGAGATTGAAGAAAAAGTCCGAGAAAATGTCACCTATCTGAAATCGATCCAGAAAGCAGTCATCACAGCAAAACGAAGGAAAAATTCCCTTGAGATTTTGGATAGTATTGGGGTCGAAGCCTGTGGAAAAAGTCGGATCCTTCTTGGCGGTTTAGCCAGCGAATTGCATCGGCGCAACTTGCGATACCTTTATCGGCAGTCTTTGCAGAAAGACGCTCTAAATTTAGAGCAGTAATTCTATCTCCAAAAGAAACTCATCACGGCAACAAGCACGATCATGATCACAGGTTCTGCCCAGAACGCAGTGCCCTTTCGTGATTCTTTGATACCTGTGACAAATGTTGTGAGTGCATAAGCAAACCCAACCAGGATCAATCCATTCTGGATAGGTGAGAGTGGCAGATAATGAAGCCCAACGCCAATCTCTGCAACGATCAAACTGTTAACCAGAGCCCAGTAAGCATACCATTTCCCAGTACGTAATAAGAGTGATCTCGAAATCGTCATCATCGAGCCAATCGCCAAAATGGGCAAACGGACATATAACCTCATATTTCTTGAAAATAGAGCGATGGAAAGCAGCAGGAAAAGTGCAAAGGCTAAGCCTGTTAACCCAATTCTTGCCAGAAGGTATTCATTTTCATCTGACTTCAGCATATTGTATTCCCCAATAAACACTGCAATCAGCAAAAGGCTGCCCAAGATAAAAGTCACCCAACCATATGCACTGCCCGCAAAGGTATTGAGGGCAACACTGATCACGATTGTTGTAAACACGGGAATGATCCAGTGCCGAACTAAAACCCAGCGATCGATATCAGAATCTCGCTCTGGATGTGAGAGGATTAACCAATTCATGCCTGCTGCAGCTAAAATGGCTGTCAGGATCGCAATAATCGAGCGAAAATCAATCCGAAATTCAATTAAGATTCCCAAGACCTCAAAAGAAAGCGATTGAACTGGAAATGAAACCAGCTGAGTCAGTGCAAATGCCAGCATAATAGCAGCAGACACAATCGACAATCGGTTGATCTCTGGTAATGAATCTTTCATTGTCATAACCTCATTTTACCACGCTGCCATCCTTCACAATTGAAATCAAGGCTGAAAATCTGTTTTGTTTAATTAAATGAAGCGATCTTCAAGTTACTGGTCAATAAATGTCATTTATACATAGCCAATTTCCTTCGGATGTGGTAAAATTATTGTTTGTATGAACACAAGTTCTGATAAACGATTTGAAAAACCACGCATCCTACAAGCACTCTTGGCAGGTTTCAATACCATCGCAAACAAACCCTATTTGATCTTGTTTCCGATCCTGCTTGATTTGTTTCTTTGGTTTGGTCCCTCCTGGCATGTGGATCGGTTTTTTGTACCCTTGATCCAAAACTTGCCCAATTTTCCTGGCATCAGTGCCGCCGGAAATGCCGCCATTGCAGAAACACAGAAGATTTGGCAA
>DAINBD010000154.1:0-2521 GCA_036733105.1 Candidatus Brevefilum sp.
CCCAACATAATTAAATCACCTTATGTGAAAACAAAGATGATCTCACGCTTTCTTTTACAAAACGAATACGCAACGATAATTTGATTATTGGGTTAATTACATCGAAGCAAATCGAGATAACTTCAGATCAAAATAATAAGATATGAAAGGCAGGCACGATGTCCAAAGTAGCGATTGTAACTGATTCCACGGCTTATTTATCATCTGATCTTGTTGCGGCATACAATATTACCGTTGTGCCACTTGTCGTTATTTGGGGAAACGAAACTTACCGAGATAATGTTGATATCAAACCAGATCAATTCTATCAGCGACTATCAACAACAAAGATCATGCCATCCACATCTCAGGCAACGATTCAAGGGTTCGTTGATGTTTTTACAAAATTACATGCATCAGGGTATGAAATTCTAACCGTCGTGATTTCATCCGCCCTGTCAGGCACACTTGATTCAGCTATTCAAGCAAAAACAATGCTGCCAGAAGCCACCATCGAACTGGTCGACTCCCAAAACACAAGCATGACATTGGCGTTTATGGCACTTTCTGCTGCACGCGCCGCCAAACAAGGTGCTTCGCTGGAAGAATGCAAAAAGATCATTGAATTGATCCGTGATCACACGGAAGTATTTTTTGCTGTGGATACACTCGAATTTCTTCACCGCGGCGGCAGAATTGGTGGTGCTTCCCGTTTCCTGGGCACAGCCTTGGACCTCAAACCCATCCTTCAACTCAAAGAAGGCAAGATCGAAGCCCTTGAACGTGTACGCAGCACAAAAAAGGCGCATGATCGTTTAATCGAATTACTCAAAATAGGTGTCAACGGCGAGGAACACATCAACATGATGGGTGTCGTAGCAGCTTCAGCAGCTGAATCTGCAGCAAATGTACTTCATAAAATAAAACACCAGTTTAACCCGGATGAAATCATCCTGGCAAATATCAGCCCTGTCCTTGGAACGCATACTGGTCCTGGCACCATCGGGGTAGCCTATGTCGCAGGGATTGATCCTGAGGAATTAAAATTTCATCGCTAGTTTTTAATTTTTGTAATCTTTCATAAAAGGCTGATTGAGCAATCATCAGCCTTTTTCTTAACGTCATTATCATCCCAAAAAACAAATGACTCAAAATCCTTCAAAATATCAGTTAAAATAAGACTCTAAAAACAAAACATTGACAGGAAGGATGTTATGACGCTTACAAATGATATCGGTATATCGATCCCTAAAATACTGCTCCCAAAGCCAGATATTGACCTCCACAAATGGGCTGTAATCGCCTGCGACCAGTTCACATCAGAGCCTGAATACTGGCAGCAAGTGAAGGAGATCGTGGGGGATGCTCCATCAACCCTTCACATGATCCTTCCAGAGGTTTGCCTGGGCACAGATGAAGAACAGGAACGGATCGGATCGACAAAAGAGATCATGAAGCAGTACCTGTCAACAGGCATTTTTCGTGAAGTCAATGATTTTATTTATGTTTTGCGAACTGTTGGTAGACGCACCCGGCGAGGATTAATGGTTTGCCTTGACCTTGAACACTATGACTATAATAAGGGCTCCGAGACCCTGATCCGCGCCACTGAGGGCACAATCCTGGATCGTTTGCCTCCCCGCATCTGCATTCGAGAAGATGCCCCAGTGGAATGTCCTCATATCCTGGTCCTGTTTGATGACCCAAATGACACAGTTTTCGGTCCTATTGATGAAAAAATCGAAAAACTGCAAAAAATCTACAGTTTTAACTTAATGCTCGGCAGCGGTCACCTGACCGGTGTTGTCCTGAAAAATGAAGACATTTGTAATCATATTTTCGAATCCTTAGGATCGCTAATTGATCCCGATGTCTTTGCTGAAAAATACAACCTGATCCCCGGACATCATAGACCGCTCCTCTTTGCAATGGGTGATGGGAACCATTCCCTGGCAACTGCCAAAGCGATCTGGGAAAAAATTAAGCCTTCCGTTGGCATGGACCATCCTGCTCGCTATGCACTCGTTGAAATTGAAAACGTGCACGATCCTGCCCTCAACTTTGAGCCCATTCACCGGCTCGTTTTCAACATCAATACAAATCTTATGGAAGCCATGCAAGCATTTTGGGGAAACCGTCTTAAGGTCAAGGATCTTGGTTCTAAAGAAGAAATGTTTTCTTTGGTAGATGAGGATGCAGAACCCTGGCACCAGGTTGGAATGATCACACAGGAAGGTTTCAAGTTGTTAGAAATCCATAAGCCGGATGACAACTTGCCAGTAGGCACACTCCAGAAATTCCTGGACGAATTTTTAGCAGAAGAAAGGGCAGAGAAGATCGATTACGTCCACGGAACCAGTGTGCTTTTAGAAAAGGGTCAGCTCCCAGGCAATGCTGGATTCTATGTGCCAGGAATCGATAAATCGGATCTGTTTAAAACCGTCATTTTAGATGGTTCTCTCCCACGGAAGACCTTCTCCATGGGCGAAGCAACGGAAAAACGGTTCTACATGGAATGCCGCCTGATCCAATGAAATTAAAG
>DAINBD010000155.1:0-2518 GCA_036733105.1 Candidatus Brevefilum sp.
ATATGCAAACCTACACCCAGTTGCAGGCTGCAGATGCCATGCGAGAAGCTGCTCAAAACCCGAGCGGCGGCGCTGGACTGACAGCAGGAATTGGTGCTGGTATGGGCATTGGTAATGCACTCAGCGGTGCATTAGGAACCGTCGGCCAACAACAGGCTGCCCCATCCGCTGGAGCGCCTGCAGCTGGTGCTGCTGGTGCCATGCCTGACGTGATGACACCTGCTGAAGCAGCGGAATTCTTGAAGGTGTCTGCCGAGGATGTCATTGCAGCCATTGAAGCCGGTGATTTGAAAGCACGAAAAATTGGTACAGCCTTCCGGATAAGTAAGGAATCCCTCAACGATTTCCTTAACGGCTAAACCCAAATAAGAAAAATAATGATTACAGGTTGCCCTGATCTTTTGGGCAGCCTGTTTTTTCTTTCCTCTTAAGATTTCAACCAATAATAAAGCTTCACCGACATCTCCGAATATGTCTTACCTTTGGATCAAGTCTGTGCAAAAAGCAGGTTTGTTGGCAGTTCAGAGACCCATGGTCATGGTATAATTGATTAACAAATCCTTAATATCTAAGATTAATCAATGAGACTTCACGAATACCAATCCAAAGAAATTTTCTCAAATTACAATATCCAAATTCCCCGTGGGCATCTGGCATCAACGCCAGAAGAAGCCAAACTTATCGCTGAAGAATTGAGCGGACCTGTCGTTCTGAAAGCACAGGTATTGGTTGGAGGTCGAGGGAAGGCTGGGGGAATCCGCTTGGTGAAAACACCATCTGAGGCTGAGGATTTAGCGTCCAAAATTCTTGGAAGCCGGATCAAAGAGCTCCCTGTCAGGCGCATATTGGTCGAAGAAGCGATCACATTTCAACAGGAAATCTATCTTGGGATGACAATCGACCGTCAATATGGTGAGATCATTCTGATTGCCAGTTCTGAAGGCGGGGTCGATATTGAAGAAGTTGCTCGTCTCAAACCCGAAAAAATTTCCCGAATCAACATCAATCCCTTGCTAGGTTTGCGGGATTTCCAGACGCGCGATCTCGCCTCCGAAATTGAAATCCCTCGTAATCTATGGCGTGCATTTATCCTCATTGCCCATAACTTATATCGTGCTTATACCAATATTGATGCAACCTTGGCTGAGATCAATCCCCTCGTGATCACCAGCGACAATCGATTGGTCGCATTGGACGGCAAGATCATTTTGGATGACAATGCCTTATTCAGACACCCTGATTTTGTGGATAAGCGTGACATATCTGCCGAGCCACCTGAAGAAACAGAAGCGCGCAAATTCTGCCTGTCCTATATCAAAATGGATGGAAACATCGGATGCCTTGTCAACGGTGCAGGTTTGGCTATGGCAACCATGGACATCATTAAGCATTTGGGCGGACAACCCGCCAATTTCCTTGATATTGGCGGCGGTGCTGGTGCAGAAAAAGTCGCTGCAGCACTCAGGATCATCCTTGCAGACAAACAGGTAAAAACTGTTCTGATCAATATATTCGGAGGTATCACACGCTGTGATGAGGTTGCTGTTGGCATTCGGCATGCCCTGGATGAGATCCAAACGGATTTGCCTTTTGTGGTCCGCCTGGTCGGCACAAATGAACATGAAGGAAAACAGATCCTGGCTAAGGCTGAATTAGAAACTGCTGATACACTTCACGAGGCTGCAGAAAAAGCGATCGCACTCGCAAGGGAGATTGATTGATGAGTATATTGCTCAATGTCGAAACACGGCTTCTGATCCAGGGAATAACGGGACAAGAAGGTTCATTTCATGCGCAACAGATGTTCAACTATGGAACCGAGATCGTAGCTGGTGTCACACCTGGCAAAGGTGGTGAGTGGGTTTTAGATGGAAAAGTCCCAGTCTTTGATTCAGTCCGAACAGCCGTCGAAGCTACCGGTGCAAATACCAGCGTCATTTTTGTGCCCGCCCGGTTCGCTGCCGATGCAATTCTTGAATCAACAGATGGGGGAATTGAATTGATTGTATGCATCACCGAAGGCATTCCAATCAGTGAGATGCTCCAGGTTAGACAAGTCATACAGACCAAAAACATTCATTTAATTGGTCCTAATTCTCCCGGGATTATTGCCCCACCTCATCAAAAAGTAGGAATCATTCCTGATTCCATCACTCAGCAAGGTACGGTTGGCATTGTTTCCCGCTCAGGAACATTGACCTACGAAGTTCTTTATGCACTCAAACGTGAAGGGATCGGCACCAGCACCTGTGTAGGTATTGGCGGAGACCCCATCATAGGAACAACTTTTGATGAGATCCTATCGTTTTTTGAGGCAGATTCCCAAACTGAATCTGTGATTTTGATCGGTGAAATCGGTGGACAGGATGAGGAACAAGCAGCTGACTATATTGCAAACCATATGACCAAGCCTGTTATCGGGTTAATTGCAGGGCAGGCTGCGCCACCAGATAAGCGTATGGGTCATGCAGGCGCGATCGTTGAAGGCGGAATTGGAACCGCGCAATCAAAAATTGAT
>DAINBD010000156.1:0-2417 GCA_036733105.1 Candidatus Brevefilum sp.
CGTGCACCACGAGCAGTTCGTAATAATTCATAGGGGTGTTGTCCGCTGTTTTAAAGTACCACGAACTGAGAAAGAACAGCCCATCCCCTTCCAATCCATCCAGAATGTCTGTCTCAACAATGCTTACAAAACTGCGCTCATTTGGACCATAGATTTCAGTAAAGGTTATCCAGGCGCTTTGTGCTATTTCTGCCGCCCTTTCTGCCAGATGCTGATGCTCGGGAAAGGTATAGGCCATAACGGTCACCCGGTCAGATTGAGCAGTTGCCGTTTGATATTCAGGGCTGATGGCAAGATAGAAATTTCGGACGTTTTGGGCGGAATATTGATAGTGATTTCTTTCTTGCACCAGGACAGGCGCACTTGCAGCAATGACATAAGTCGCTTCAGCGGGCAAGACGTGCAGGTCAAGATTAATGTCGTTAAGGGGGTAAGCCAGGTATTCACCCACGGTCCCCGGTGTATTGATCAGCCAACCTCGTTCTGGGAGGAAGGGTGGGATAAAGGGATACCAATCTGCCAGGCATAGTTGACGTAAAGTGAGCCCAAAAGCACCTTCCTGATAGGGTATTTGAAGCTTGAATTGGATCTGGATCCTGATGGTTTGCCCAGGCAACAAGGCTGGTTCCAGTTGGAGATATACATCTGTATCTTGATTTTGAATGGTGAAATTAAAGGATTCAGGCAAAATGGTGAGCTGGTCCAATTGAATGGTGTTGGGATAGATTGCTGGTGGGATGATCATAGGGATATCGGCGAGTGTTGAACCAGTGTTATTCGTATAGCTTATCGTCTGGTCAGCTGAGATATGATGGTTTGTCATGTCCAATTGGACAGAGAAATCATACTGCGGACGAGGGTATTCTTCTGAACCATCAAATGGTATTAATTCTATTTGCGTTGGCCTGATGGCGATTATTTGCGCGGTTTCTTTGGCTGGCTCAGTTGGTTTGATCAGATGATCAGGTTGGGTGGGCTGTGCAGTTTCAACGACAATGGGGGTTTCCATTGAACAGCTTGTTAGGGAAATGATCAAACACAGGAGGAGCAAATGGAAAAACCACAGGCTTTTACTCATAACGGCTGATCAAATTTTTGGATCTCAATCGGATAACCATCCGGGTCTTCAAGAAAAAAATGGTAAATCTGGTATTGTGGGTTGGCTTTCGGCTGATCGACCAGGGGTAAACCTTTACTTATTAAATAACGATACCAACCATCCACATCATCACTCACCAATGTAAGGATCACCTTGCGACCAGGATCCATAGGTTGGATATGCTCACAGAATCCGAGGAAGGCATCAGGAGCTGTTCTAAAGATCAAGCATGTCCCCTGGTCCCGCACCAGTGGCAGCCCTAAAAGATCGCAATAGAAATGGTATGTTGCACCCAAATCCCTTGCATGCAAAAATGTAATTTGTTGTGAAAGTTGGGGTCTGGTCATCTTAAATGGCTCCTCTAAAATTGATGGGAATACCATACAGATCGATCGCATCATTTATTTGATGTACTGTCATGTATGTTCTTTTCACCCAGGATTACAGGTAAGGATGATTTGATTTTATTTAATGATATCGCGAATCTGTCGATAAAGTGGTTTCAACCGATCGTACATCTGTTTGTAAATTTTTTCATAGAGCTCGGTATAGAGTTTATGATTCTCAGGATTCGGTTCGAAGGTATCACCCAAGCGGGTCATTTCATCAACTGCGGACTTGAAGTCAGTGTGCAGACCCAATCCAACCGCCACATTGATGGCTGCCCCAAGCCCGGAAGCCTCATAGATTTGTGGGCGGGATACTGGCAATCCAAAGACATCTGCCGTGATTTGCATCACGCCATCACTCTGGCTGCCGCCGCCGGCAACGCGCAAATCTGTGATGGGGATATGTGATCTTTTTTCGGTTCGCTCAGCGCCCTCACGCAAACTATAGGCTAAACCCTCAATGATCGAGCGATAAAAGTAAGACCGGTTATGGACATCTCCGAAGCCAATGATGGCACCCTTGGCTTCTGGACCGGGTACTTTTAGCCCTGGTGACCAGAAAGGCTGCAAAATCAAGCCATCTGCCCCTGGCGGTGATGCTTTGAGGAGCTCATCAAATAATTCTTCAGGCTCAATATCTCGTTGAGCAGCTTCCCTTCTTTCATCCTGACCAAATTCCTCTTTGAACCAGGAAACCAGCCAAAAGCCGCGATAGATTTGAACTTCCAAAGAATAGGCACCGGGTATCGCGGCAGGGTAAGGCGGGATCAGTGGGATCACTTCCACATATTTTTTATGGGTTGTGTTGATGGTTGCTGTTGTCCCATAACTGATGCAGCCCATATGGGGTTCCACACAACCTGTACCGATCACTTCTGTGGCTTTATCGGCTGCTGTAGCAATCAGCGGAAGACCCTCAGGTATGCCGG
>DAINBD010000157.1:0-2387 GCA_036733105.1 Candidatus Brevefilum sp.
CTTTCAAGAAGGGCGTTCTCTATGGCGCGATAGCACAGCGATTCTTGACCTGGATTCGATAAATTCAGAGAATTCCTTACCTGTAAAATGGGCAGCCCATTTGGAGGCGGATGAGTACCTCGAAAAGCAAGTCGTCAATCTTGATCTATTTGGCATGTGTACACAGCCTGGACAAAAGAAAGCCTATTTCTATGAACATGAAACCTTTACAGCGCCAATAGATTATTGTAAGGATCGCGCTCTTTTAGAGCGGTTGGAAATGGGTTTATCGTGGGCAGAAAAAGTGAAGTCAGATCTCTTTATTGCCTCCAGAGAACTTGCACGTTTTATCGTCGCGCCTATGCATGATCTCGAAACAGAACGAACGCCGGGAAGAGATGCTACAGACCCATTAATCCAACATTGGAATGCGGAAAATGAATATTGGAGCCGGCTTGAACCAGCCTTTTATCATTTCTTAATAAATCTTCCGATTTCGGACGATGCTTATATTCATTGGGAAAAAGCAATCCGTCAATCTGCAAGAGATGCTCTGAAATATGCCGCAGACCAGGTGGGATCAGATCCGGCAGGTCTTAAGGCGAGGGCTAAAGCGGAGCGATCACTGGGAGTATTACTGAATCGTACATTCAATCCACAAGGAAAGGAGTAATCTATGAAAGATGAAAGCCAAATTCATCCCTTTATTGAATATCTCTATGTGCTGGTTACAGACCAGCGACGTGGTGCCTTGGCAGATCTCAGGCGAGGTCTATCAGAACCCCCTGCCACTGCGCCTATGATGTTCCCCTATATCGCTCGCTGGGTACCTGAAGACACCCGAAACACATGGACCGAGAAAGTTTACTATCTTGTTGCTGCCCTTTTTGCCTATTACCAGTCTGGAGGTGGGGATGTAAGAAAAGGATTTACCAGGCAGGGCAATATGGGCGATCATTGTCTTTTAGCATCACTAAATAAACCGCAATCGGGTTCCTTCGAGATGCGTTTTGCGGCTCTTTTGCGAGCCAATCCAGATGATTTGCCCGTGATCCTGCGCCAGATGGTCAGTTTGTTAAAATCCGCCGATGTTCCTATTAATTGGGATCAGCTCTTTACTGACCTTTGCCGCTGGAACAACGAATCGAAATATATTCAACGCCAATGGGCAAACCAATTCTGGGGTTCCAAAAGAAATGAAGAAGATCAGAATCAGGAAATGAACCAATAATAAACCAATAATAAATCAAGGAGATAACCATGTTTGTTGAATTACATTTATTGCAAAATTTTTCACCTTCCAATTTAAACAGGGATGATACCAACAATCCCAAGGATTGCGTCTTCGGTGGTGTTCGTCGAGCACGGATATCGAGTCAATGTATCAAGCGATCCATTCGTAAGCATCCCATGTTTGAAAAAACAACCGATGTGCCTACGGCAGAAAGAACCAGGTTCCTCGCTCGAGCTATAGCACAAAAACTCGAGGAAGCTGGAAAGACAAAAGATGATGCGGAAGAGGCAGCTTCTAATTTTGTCGGAGCCATTCTAGGTGGGATGGATAAAGAAAATTTACGAAGTAAAGTTCTTTTCTTTGTTAGTGATGAAGAGAAGGAGGTCCTCACGGATTTGATCCTTGAAAACTGGGATGAAGCCCTGGGGGGTAAGGTCAATGATAAATCTGATCCCATCAAGGATTTTAAAAAGAAATTCTCAAACCGCACATCGGCACCTGGTGTTGCAATGTTTGGGCGTATGCTGGCTGAAGACCCGAAGTTGAATATGGATGCAGCCTGCCAGGTTGCCCACGCCCTCTCGACCCACCAGGTTAATATGGAATTCGATTTCTTTACAGCAGTCGATGACCTTCAAAGTCAGGAAGAAACAGGTGCCGGGATGATGGGCATTGTTGCTTACAACGCAGCAACTTACTATCGCTATGCACGGATTGACTTTGATCAACTCGTAAAGAACCTTGGGGATGACCTATCCCTGGCAAGAAAGTCGGTAGAGGGTTTTCTGCGAGCTGCTGTTCATGCTGTGCCAACAGGAAAGCAGAATAGCTTTGCGGCTCAAAATCCACCTTCATTTTTAATGACGGTTACCAGGGAAGACGGTATGTCCTGGTCAATGGCAAACGCTTTTGAAAAACCAGTATACGCAAGAAGAGATCAAAGTCTCCTTGAAACATCGGTTATGGCACTCGATCGGTACTGGACCGGGCTGGTTCAATTCTTTGGTGATGGTCCCCAACCCGTTGTGGGTTGTGTCGGCATTTCGCCAGAACTTGAACATCTTGAACCCTACCTGGTGAAGGATTTTGAATCCTGGATCAATAAGACTCTCGAAGCTCTCCCCAAGGAGTAAGCCATGGGTACCTTATTGATTCGACTGCAAGCACCCATGCA
>DAINBD010000158.1:0-2373 GCA_036733105.1 Candidatus Brevefilum sp.
ATCATCACCGCTTCACGTGCACGACCCGGAAAATCCTTTGCCGAGAAATTAGCCAATGAATTGATGGATGCTGCAACATTTGCTGGCGCAGCTTTCCGACGTCGTGAGGAAGCCCACCGTATGGCAGAAGCCAACCGCGCTTTCTCACATTTCCGGCTTTAAGAATCCCTTTTTAGTCAGGCGACCGGTAAAGATTACTCATGGCTGAACAAGAATTCCCTCTAGAGCGATACCGCAATATTGGTATTATCGCGCATATTGATGCCGGTAAAACCACGACAACGGAGCGGATTCTGTTCTATACCGGTCGAACATACCGTCTTGGCTCGGTTGATGATGGTACGACAGTCACAGATTGGATGGAACAGGAGCGTGAGCGGGGGATCACGATCATGTCCGCTGCGGTGACCACCCAATGGCATGATCACAAAATTAACATCATTGACACGCCCGGGCATATCGACTTCACCGCAGAAGTCCAGCGATCCTTACGAGTGCTGGATGGCGGCGTAGTTGTTTTTGATGCTGTACAGGGTGTGGAACCGCAAAGTGAGACTGTCTGGCGACAAGCCAACCGTTTTTCAGTTCCCAGAATTTGCTTTGCCAATAAAATGGACCGGGTTGGTGCTTCCTATGAAGCAACCATTGAATCGATCCGAGAGCGTTTGGGTGCAAATCCTTTGGCGATGCAAGTCCCGATCGGGCAGGAAGAAAAATTCACTGGTGTTGTTGACCTTTTAACTGAGCAGGCGATTTACTTCGAAGATGAAATTGGCAGCGCACCGCGTTATGCGGAGGTTCCTGCTAATTTGAGTGAAAAGGTTCGCGAGCAGCGCGAATTTTTAATTGAGCGGATCGCGGAACTGGACGATGAGCTGACCATTAAATACCTTGAAGGTGAATCGATATCCCTGGATGAATTGAAAACAGCCCTCAGGCATGGTGTCCTGAATAATCGAGTCACGCCTATTTTTTGTGGTTCATCATTAAAGAATAAAGGTGTCCAGCCGCTACTTGATGCGGTGATAGATTATTTACCCTCACCCTTGGATGTGCCAGATGTTGTTGGAACACATCCTAAAACAGGTGAAGAGGTCTTGCGCCCGCCTGATGACCAGGCACCTATGTCAGCTCTAGTCTTTAAGATCGTCTCCGATCCTTACATGGGACGTTTAGCCTATATCCGGGTTTATTCCGGTAAGGTTAAAAAAGGTTCCACCTATCAAAATGTTTCAAAAAACCAGAAGGAGAGGATCGGGCGATTGCTGCGAATGTATGCCGATCACCGGGAAGATATTGATGAGATTGGTCCGGGAGACATTGGGGCGATCCTTGGATTAAAATCCAGTTATACCGGCGATACCCTCAGCGATATTTCCCATCCAGTTGAACTTGAGACCATCTCTTTCCCTGATCCTGTCATTTCTGTGGCTATTGAGCCCAAGACAGTGGCAGACCAGGATAAAATGGGGATTGCCTTACAGAAACTGGCTGAGGAAGATCCTACCTTTAAGGTGCGCCAGGATGAGGATACCGGGCAGACGATCATTTCTGGTATGGGTGAACTCCACCTGGATATTTTGGTGGATCGGATGCTGAGGGAATTTAAGGTTGAAGCCAATGTTGGCAACCCGCGAGTTGCTTACCATGAAACCATTGCCACAGCCATTCCCGAATCAGAATATAAATTTGTCAAACAAACCGGTGGGCATGGACAATATGGCCATGTGGTTTTGCGGATTGAACCTCTCGAAAGCGGCTCGGGTTTTGTTTTTGAAGACAAAATTCGAGGGGGAGCTATCCCCCAGGAATATATTCCTGCTGTTGAGAAAGGTGTTCGGGAGGCTGTCGAGAGCGGTGTCCTTTCTGGTTATCCGATGACAGACCTGAAGGTCACATTGCTTGACGGTTCTTTCCACGAAGTGGATTCAAGTGAAATTGCTTTTCGGATGGCGGCAATCTTTGCATTCCGTGAAGGTGCATCCAGAGCAAAACCTATATTGCTTGAGCCGATTATGAAAGTTGAAATAATTGTACCTGAAGTCAACACCGGTGATATTCTCGGACATATTAATTCCCGACACGGGATTGTGCTGGGGATGGATCCTAGGCCGGGAAGTGCTCAGGCAATTCATGCAGAAGTACCCCTTTCAGAAATGTTTGGGTATGCTACTGAATTACGATCATCGACCAAAGGACGCGGCGTTTTCACAATGGAATTTGAACGTTATGCACCGGTCTCTGAGTCGGTAATGAAAAAAATTACAGGAATATAAATTACAAGATATTTTCTATTAGAATGAGGAGTTATTAGCAAGATGGCCAAAGAGAAATTTGATCGATCGAAACCGCACCTGAACGTAGGTACGATGG
>DAINBD010000159.1:0-2323 GCA_036733105.1 Candidatus Brevefilum sp.
ACCAGGGAAACCGAACTGCTGATAAAGTATCATCAGGAACAAAAAATTTAAAACTCTAAAAAACCGTGTATTGGATGATCAGGATCCCCTTCATTCGAAATGATCTTCGATTATCTACCAAACACTAATAAGCCTCCCAATGCACCCGGTTGGGATCAAATTGGGTTCGGGCTGGTTTTTCTTCAGCGGGGTAACCCACATAGATCACGTTCAACGGCTTCACATATTGGGGAAGTCCCAAAATCGCTGAAATCCGTTTTGTGAAATTGTGAACAGGGTGAACACCGCACCACACCGTTCCCAACCCCAATTCAACGGCAGCCAGCAGGATGTTCTGGGTGGCAGCACTGCAATCCTGAACCCAGAATTTTGCCGACATTGGATGCTTGAAAAGGGAAGTGTTTCCACAAACAATGATTGCAAGCGGGGCGTTGATCTTACCAAACATCAAGGACGAGCGAATTTCCTCCAGCTTGAGAGGATCTGTGGCCACGACAAACTCCCATGGTTTAACATTCATGGCTGAAGGCGCCGCCATGGCGGCTTTTAGCAAGGTCTCCACTTTTTCCTTTTCAACAGGCTTTTCTTGGTAATTACGTATACTTCGGCGGGCAAAAATCGTATCCAGCATAGGGAGTACTTCCTTTTCTTGTATTGAACTAAACTTATCAAAGTAATCATCAAATTGCTAAGATTTTCATCTAAGCGTTCATTGAAAAAACTGACCTATCGGATAGTCACATCAGATAGGTGCAATTATTCTTTTCTTCGAAAACATTCTGCCGCCATTGTGGCGATATCATTGATTCTTAAAGATCTTAAGATTTTTCTGGCAGTCTCTTTCTACCGAGAATCAGATACCCATTCAACCAAAGTCAATAAACCCTCCCCTAACACATCCGGCGCTTCCAACATGGGCATATGTCCAACGTTGGGGATAACTAACAATTCTCCCTTGGGAAGGCAATCCGCCATATGAATGGACTCCTGCAAATCAATAATCTGGTCTTCCTCACCTGCCACAACCAGTGCCGGTACGTTGATCTCTGATAGCTGATTTGTGCGATCCGGTCTTTCTGCCATGCCAATTGCAGACCCGATAATACCTTTAGGATGGGTGTTAGCGATAATTTCATACGATTGCTTGCGGATTGCTTTATCCTTTGTGAGTCTTGGCGTCAAGGACTCCGCAAGGACGACCGATCCCCGTTCCAAGACCTTCTCTACCAATGCATAGCGGCCTGCACGCCCCTCCTCCGTATCATTGACTGCACGACTTGTGATCAAGCCCAATCCCGCCAGCCGATCAGGGTAGGCTTCGGTAAAAGCCAATGCGACATACCCCCCGAGTGAATGCCCACATACGATTGCTTTTGTGATCCCAAGATGATCCAGCAAGCCAACAACATCCTCAGCAAACTGGCACATGCTGTAGGGTCCAGCGGGGGCATCGCTTTCACCATGCCCGCGTAAATCGAGCATGATCACGTGTTGGTCACCAAAATACCCTTCCACCATCGTCTTCCAGATGGATCGATCTAATCCAAATCCATGGATCAATACCATCGGGATTCCGTCTTGCCCAAAAACTTCATATCCTATTTGGATCCCATTGATTTCTGTATTCATAGCTCGTGTTCTCCCTTTTTATGGTGAGATAAACGATCCCTGATAAACGCCTCTGCTTCTGCCCTGGAATTGATATGACCGCTTGCTTGGGCTTCTTCCAGTTTTTTCAACAGATGCCCAATCTTTCTCCCCGGTGTCAAACTAAAAATCGCTTGCAGATCGTCCCCATTGAGGAACAAGTGCGGCGAGATCACCTCGTCTTTGTGCTTCCACCAGGCTGACAGCATCACTTTGCTGACCTGAACCGCCCGCTGCCACTTATCCAACGTGAGTGTGTGTTCATAGGTTGCTGCAATATCTGCCAGAGCATGAAGGGCAATTGCCACACCTGCATCGCCAGCGTGCTTATAGAATTGGTAAACCTCATGCCGTGTCGGAAGCCCACCCCGATTGATCATGGGCAATAAACGCATATGATATCGCACCAGGGTTTTGATCCATTCGGATTCAACGTTGCTGAGCTGGATCCGTTTAGCCGCTTCCCATGCCATTTTTGCACCGAGACGGTCATGCCCATAAAAATGCAAACGTTGGTCTTCCCCCTGCTTCATCGTGCTCGGCTTGCCAATGTCATGTAGCAGTGCACCCAGTAAAGCTAATCCCTTTTTTGATCGACCAACCGTCAGCTCTTCATGGATATACATGTCAACCTGTGATGAAAAGACGCTTAGTTCGCTTTGGGCAACCCCCAGCC
>DAINBD010000160.1:0-2296 GCA_036733105.1 Candidatus Brevefilum sp.
GGCAGAAAAGTCGACCCTGAGCCACTTTAAGAAATCATCTCCAAAGAGTCTTCCCCCCTTCGCATTTTTGTGATTTCTAAGATAATTAATTTCTTCTTCTCCAAAAACAGCGTCTTCCAGCCAATCGAGTGCTGAATCCAAGCCTGCGTTGATGCTAAATCCGGATTCATGAATGCCGTAATCAGGATTGCTGCGGAAGAAATGATCAAATTGGGCTGTCATTTCATGCATTCCCATCCGGTAATAAAGCTGCGCCATTGTCAACTGGTATTGATCGGTAAGCAGGACGCCGCTGGCTGTTTTTAGGTCTTCATTCTTCATCAGTTTTAATTCCTTTCTCAATTTTCCCTATTTTGTTTCAACACGTATGCCGCTTTCAAGCAAGCGCCTTACAGAGCATGCTTTGGCTACCTGGTGCAGTCGATTGCGCTGTTTGTCATTGAGATCACCAATGAACTCGATCTGCTCCTGAATGACTTCTTCATAGCGATTGTTTTCATCACAATCTTCGCAATCCTCGGCAAAAACACGGTCATAATTTGCGTCAACCCGAATGCCTTCCAGAGGAATATTATGATGACTGGCGTAGGTATTTACGACAATAGCTGTACATGCGGCAACACTGGCAAGCAGCATGCCATAAGGTGTCAGATCATGGATGTGGAAGATATCTTCTAATTCTTCTTTATTTTCAAATTCAGGGTTTTGCGACATAAATCTTGTTTGGAAGTTTTTGTCCTGGTAAACAACCACTCTTTCTGACATATTGTACCTTTCTAATTAAGATCAAATTATTTGTTTTGCCATCTAATTCCTATTTATTCTACTTTATCGAAGGGGATACCAAAAATGTGGATCACACCATCTTCGCTTGCTACTGCAAGCAGTGCCCCATCTGGCAAAAATTCAAGATCGACGGGCATACTGTTGGGAATTTGCGAAATATTGTGCTGAGCTGAGGCAATTTCGTTGCCATCAGGAAGAGACCAAAAGATCAAATCTTGCTCGGTTGCGATCGCTAACACGCTGTCATCGATGCTGAAATCAAGTGCAAAGCCATTTGCTAGTCGTTCAGATGTCAGTTGCTGAACTTGATTGGTTTGCGGGGATGGCTGAAGGGGCAGGAGCCATGTGCCAGGTCCGGTCGCGGCAAGGAATGTGCCATCGGATGAAACCGCCACATCCCGGAAATTTGTTTGCTGTAAAAGCAACCGAAATTCACCCTGGGTCTCATCAATGGCAAAGATGCCACGCTCCTGATTGCCTGTAATATATCGGGTCATTTGCCTGGGGTCAATCGCAATATTTGAGATTTGGAAGGGATTCGTCTGATCGGGCGTTAGCCTTAAAGTTCGAATTCGATTTTCGAGGTTCCAAACACCCGCTGTACAGTCATTACTGCCCGTGAGCAGCAGCTGATCTCCCGGAAAATAGGCAAGATCCGTGACTGCTGCAAGGTGACCATTGGTCATGTCGTAGAATGTTCCACGATCGAGCTCGTAAACCCGGACGGTGCCATCCAGTAAGCCGGCTGCCAGCTGCTGACCTGTGGAAGAAAAGGAGAGCGATGCAGCAAAACCATCCAGCACGCCCAGCATTTCACCGTTCCATGCGTTGATGATTCTGATCCAACCATCAGAATATCCTGCTGCCAAAATGGACCCGTCTGGTGAGACATCAATGTCAAACAGCTGGTCGGGGTGCTCTTTGAGCGCTGCGATCAAAGCGCCGTCAAGAGTTGTCCGTTTTTCAATAGTTCCATCAGGTAGAAGTCCAAAGAAAAACTCGCTGCTGGGTGAGAATGTAAGCATTGAATAGCGAGCATCAATTTCCCACATGAAAGCACCGTCAAAAGCCTGACGGCATTCCGTCTTTCCTGATCTTTTCGAAATGATCACCATCAGCTCATTTGGAGATAGCCCAAAGGTCTCAATGGGTTTCTTTTCTTTTTTATCCACGGCACATGTCCAACTGATTTCTCGATCTTGATTTAAGCAGCTGGAAGGCACCTCAGCACAGGGATCGGGCACCTGGTATGGGAAGTCCTCAACGCGATATGAAAACGATTCTTCCAGCAGCTGCCACCGGGTGATCGTTTCATCACCTGTATTTATGATTAGAAAATCACCCTGAGCGCCTGGAAGGATGGATTGAACTTGATCCCAAAAGGAATCATGTTCAGCGGCTGCCAACGGAACATCCTGGGATTCGCTGGCTTGAAGGAGGGATTGGAGCACGAGCCGATCATCCTTCAGGATCCCCGCAATATAGAGGATGGGGTTGACGTAGGCAACCG
>DAINBD010000161.1:0-2278 GCA_036733105.1 Candidatus Brevefilum sp.
TACATCGCATGTAATTCACTCAATTATTTTCTTTGCATTATCTGCTCGTAACCATTTTTTGCAAACGGATCAATAACCAGGATAATCTTTTCTATCTCAGCTAATGATCCGTCTTCGTATCTAAACCATTTTGATCACGAAGCCCTTCCACAATAGCAATTAAATTTTTTCTTTAAATCAGCAAGAAGGAAGGACACTCGAGTAAGTTCACCCGAGCGTCCTGTGAATCCTAAGAAATCAATGCCATTACCACTGGGAGGAAAGCAATCCGTAGATCAGACTTGGTTACGGTTGATGATCAGATTCATCCTGGAAAGGTTCATCATCTAGCTTGAAGATTTCATCCAGAGTATTCTCCTCACCTTCGCTTGGCAGTTCTTCAGAAATGGTTTCTTCAACAGACTCTGCGACTTCTTCCAATGAAGGTTCTTCAACCCAACCCGGAACCTCCTCCAGCAAAGGCTCTTCAACAAGAGCAGGTGATTCCTCATAAGCAGGCTCTTCAACTGAGATGGGCTCTTCAACAGGCTGTGGTTCTACCTCAGGTAATGGAGCCACTTCTGGTGTGGGCACTTCCTCTGGTGCAGGAACCTCTTCAGCAACCGCAGCTGGCACTTCGACAGGTGTAACCACACCTTCTGTAGGTTCTATCACCTCAGGTTTCACCTTCTTAGTGAAGATGGGGCCGCTAAAGATCACGAACAAGCCCAACAGAACCAGCCCACTTCCTAAAAAGATGCCGCTCTCAAGGTCCATTCCGGTGATTTTGAGGATGATCTGAAACAGAATGCCAAAGATCACAAACAAGAGCAATCCCACGCCAATCACCACTCCCGCACCACGTCGAAGTCCAAGTTTCTTGTAATAGATGTTCATGATCAGCAGTCCCAGCCCCACTGCGCTGATCAACAATCCCCAGGCATAGGTCCAGGTCGCCCAAAGGTCAAATGTGTTTTGAATAAAGAAAAGCAAGCCGAGCGTGATCAGGAAACAAGCTGGAATTGCCAACCAGGCAGCTTTTTTCCCTGCCACAAGCATTGCGACCAAAAACATCAACCCAAAGAAGGCGATCAATAAAGGCCAAAATTGGCGCATGATTTCGACTTCCAGGAATTGATCAGCCAAAAAGAGGCCGCCTGTTACGACCAACATGAATCCAAGAACCCATTGCCAATTTAGAGCAGATTTTTTCTTTTCCATTATAAACTCCTATTCTGACTACTTCGCAACAATTCTCATTTTATCACGTAATTACACTAGCTTTGATCAATCATTGAAAAATTAAAAAAACCTAATGAAACTCGGGCAGCCAACCTTTGTGAGCATCGATTAGCGCATCAACGAGTTCCAAAATATGCGAAGGATTTAACTCAGCAGCGGTATGGGGGTCAAGCATGGCTGCATGGTAAATATGTTCCCGCTTCAGGGTCAGGGCTGCCTCGACAGTGAGCGCCTGGACGTTGATATTCGTTTGGATCAACGCGGCCAGGTGCGGCGGTAAATTCCCAACCGATGTGGGCTGAACCCCGTTTCGATCCACAAGACAGGGCACTTCCACACAGGATTCTTTGGGAAGGTTACCGATCAAACCACTGTTCATCACATTTCCATATATGACTCGGGGCGTGTTCGTGACAACTGAATGAATAATAAACGCCCCATATTCATTTGAGATTTCAATATGGTCCAGGTCTCGAACCAACATCTTCACATATTCTATTTCCATCGGATTGGCATTCGCAAACCTGAGTTCGCTAACAAGAACATCTTCATCAACAGCGATATCAGGATTGACTAATGATTCATGCACCACACGCCATCCTGCCAGCTGGACTTCGCACCGGCGAATATATTCATCCAGGGGAATGTTAAATGTATCAATCAGGTCTGGGCGATCTCGCTTGATATACCAGGGCACATATTCCGAAAAATGCTCGCTAGATTCTGTCATAAAGTAACCCAGCCGACGGAATGCATCAAAACGAACGCGGTCCTCATCTGGCACACGGCCTTCAGTGATCACATTTTTGATCAGGGGATAAAGATCCTTTCCATCCCGTTCAAACCTCAGATAAAACGCCAGGTGATTTATTCCAGCGCACACATAATTAATTTCTTCCAGAGGAACATCGATCAACCCGGCTAAGTGAGCTGCCGTCCCCTGGACGGAGTGACATAAACCAACGGTCTTGATCCTGGTAGCACAGTTGATCGCCCAGGTGACCATCGCCATCGGATTGACATAATTGAGCAGGAGCGCATCCGGGCAGACCGCTTC
>DAINBD010000162.1:0-2197 GCA_036733105.1 Candidatus Brevefilum sp.
TTCTGGGGTGGATTGGAAAGACAATCTTCAAATCTAAACCAGCCAGTGCCTTCATGATATTCTCAAGCCGGTGGGGATCATCTGTGTTTTCAGCGCGATGAACGGTTGTCAGGATATATTCTCCGGGTTGGAGATTCAAATCCTGCAATAACTGTGATCGCATTGCAGCTTTTTCAGCTGCATACGCCAGCGAGTCCGCCATCACATCTCCAACAACAACCACGCTGTTCAAGACACCTTCCTTCCGGAGGTTTTCGACTGCAACTTCACTTGGACAAAATAACAAATCTGAAATGTGATCAGTGAGAACACGGTTGACCTCTTCAGGCATCCGGCGATTGTAACTTCGTAAGCCTGCTTCCACGTGGGCAACCTTGATGCCTGCTTTGGCAGCAGCCAATGCACCAGCAAGGGTGGAATTGGTATCTCCATAAACCAGAACCCAATCAGGCTTTTCTTTCAGCAATACAGCTTCCGTCTTCGCCAACATTTCACCCGTTTGAGCCCCATGAGGTCCTGATCCGACTCCAAGGTTATAATCCGGTTGGGGAATATCGAGCTCATCAAAGAACACCTGTGAAAGATTATCTGCATAATGCTGACCTGTGTGAAGAATGATTTCTGTTGCAAATTTCTGCAGTACTCGACTGACGGCAGCAGCTTTAATGAATTGAGGTCGTGCACCAATTACGGTTAGAACCATCAAATCTTTTCTTGATCGGTCAGCCTTCAATTTTTGATTCATAAATTTGGTTCTTACCTATGGATTATTTCAAATATTTATTCGAGTCCATGTCAAACCACATGGCAAAAAATAACGACTGTAACCCGGTGATAACCAGGAACATCGCTGCGATGGTGCTGGTCGCTGCAACTGGGCCGCTTGTCAGGCGGAAAACCAACAGGTAGAGACCAAACAGCCACCCTACGATTGAAAATACAATTCCAGAAAAGTAGAAAAAGATCAGCGGGTGAAAGTCCCTGATGATGTATTTTTGGATCATTCTGTATAAGAAAAGCCGCAAAAGTAAGAATGAAAATTTTGGGATGACAAATATTGGTTTAATTCCCGATTTTTCACCGATCCCGTAAATCGGTTGAATCTCGACATCACGTACTTTGAAATTGTAAATGTTTAACTTCACCAACATGTCATTGGGCATCCCATACCGTTTGTAGATCCCGCCCAGATCTAGGGTTGATAATACTTTATGGTTTGCCACGGTATACCCCGTCTGGGAATCCGCCACATGCCAATAGCCAGAGGCGATCTTGGTCAGCAAGGATAAGGCAGCGTTGCCCATGTAACGTGCTCTAGGGATCTTATGCCAGGCTTCACCTGTGAAGAGACGGTTTCCCTTGGTATAGTCCACCTCACCACTTACGACTGGGTCCAGTAAAGCTGGTAAATCGTTAGGATCCATCTGGGCATCGCCCGCCATGACTGCGGTAGCCTGGATCTGATGATCGCGACACCATTGGTAACCCGCTGCAATTGCCCCCCCCACACCCGTATTCTTTGCTAATTTGATAAGGATGATCCTGTCATTGCCATTTTTAATATAGCTTTCAACAACCTCAACTGTGTTATCTGTGCTGAGGTCATCAACAATGACCAGATGATCAACATAATCGGGGGTTGTCTCGATGACTTTGCTGATCAATTTCCCTTCGTTATAAGCCGGGACAACAACCGCAACCGTATTGTTTTTATACATCCTGCACCTTATCTATCTTTATTGACTAGGAGTACCAAGACCTAACCCAGAATAATACAGCCCAGCATCTATTGCCCGTTGAGAGTCTATGGCTCGCCGGCCATCAATCAATATTGGGGTGTTTAAGCTCGCAGATAGTTCGTTCAGATCAAGTTCCTGATAGGCTTGATGCGCAACCATCACGATCACCGCGTCACAGCCTTCAAGGGACTTGAGTATCGATTGTTGGTAGCCGCGAACATAAGGATCCTGGATGACAACTTCGACATTATGCTCTTCAAGTAAATACACCAGCGTCTCACTCGGGCTGTTCCGGGTATCATCACTTTCTTCGAGGTAAGCATATCCCAAAACAGCAACTTTGGACCCTTCAAGCGACTTGTCAAATGACCCAAGTGCATCCTCAAGCATTGAAACAATATGACCTGGCATTGAATCGTTCACGAACCTGGCAGCAGGAATCAACCGCACATCAGTAT
>DAINBD010000163.1:0-2172 GCA_036733105.1 Candidatus Brevefilum sp.
TGAAACCTTTAATGGCGGTCAGAGCGATCAAAACCAGTAAAAGGATCAAAATCAAACCATGCACGCTGACGCCCTCAATACCCAGGGACGGATCAGGCGGGATCAGTGCATCCAACCATGCCTGTAGTTCCACCGCCCAGTGTCCGGTAATTGAAAATTCAAGGAAGACGGACCTGAACAGACCAATTTGCAGCGTACCCGCAAGCAAGATACCTAACAGCAGCAAGAAGAAAATCACTGTGTGCGTTGGGATAGTGGCTTTAGCGGCGAATAATTGACTGTTGGCGGCGGATTTTGCGTGTTCAGCATCGTCCTTCCTGAAGAACCATGCCATCAACAATCCAATTAAGATGCCGAACAGGATCGAAAGAATCACCCGTGCCAGGGCAATATCCAGCCCAATCTGAACACCTGTAAAGGAGATCGCCAGAATATTCACCGCGGGACCCACAAACAAAAAGGTGATTGCTGGACCCAAACCGGCGCCCTTTTTATAGATGCTGGCAAATAAGGGCATGATCGTACAAGAACACACCGCCAGGAAAAAGCCACCCAATGCAGATGCGGGATAAGATATCCACTTGGATGCGTCCTTCCCAAGATAGCGAGTGATGGCTTCTTTGGGCATCAATGCAGCTAAAGCCCCTGCAATAAAAAAGGCAGGTAATAAACACAGCAAGACATGAGCAGCTAAGTACGCCGCTAATCCGCCCAGGCCGGATTGCAGTAAGTTGATGATTGTTTCAGCGATGTTCAAAATGTCTCCTTATATTCAGATAATTGCATATATTTGATCAAAAAAATTTAAGAGTTGGTTTGACTACAAAAGGGACATGCGCAGTCTATCGGATGGCTGGGGGAACCCACTGCTCCTAAGGTTTCTTCCAGTAATTGACGTAATGTTTCACTTTTAAGATGATAAAACACATTCTGCCCGTCTTTTATATCGATCACGATCCCTGCGTCTTTCAGGAGGCGTAATTGTTGTGAGACATAAGCCTGCGGGCGACCTGTAACTGCTTGCAGATGACAGACGCATGCTTCTCGTCTTCGCAATTCATCCATGATTTCCAGCCTTACTGGGTGAGAAAGCAAATGAAAGATTTCTGCTTGCTGTTGATAGGATTGGTTCATTCGCATCATTTATATATCTTTTTCTGCATATATTTGCCATTTATCATAATCCCCCATCTGCATCTGGTCAATATGACATTTATCACCAGTTGCATATATTCATAAAGGTTAGTGATTCTTCGAAGGAGAAAAATGGGTGTTGATTGGTCTTCAAGAACGCTTACGGACAGCTCATGCCGCCCCCGCTTTCAGCAGGAATGGCGTCATTTTGGAAGTCCTGGATGAAAGCCTGAATGTCTTCCTTTGGGATATCCCAAACAAAAGTAGTGTTCCGCATGAGAGGATCGTAGATTCGCCCCTGGACCATCATCTCATCAGGGAAACGGATGAATTGAAGGTTTTCTTTTTCAAGCTTGGTTAATACACAGACCAGTTGTGAGATTTGTTCAAGCGTGAGATCCGTTTGAATTTCACCCACCAGTGAACGGATCAATTGCGGAATTTTTGTCACCACACTCGGGCTGAGTGCTTTTTCTTTTATGGCGCACATCACCAGGGTTTGGTTATCTGTTCGGGTGACTTCACTGTATTTCTTTCGGATGCGTGCAAAGCGCAATGCCTGATTGCCGTTCATGTGCCATTGACCGGCTTCAAAATAGCCCATATTCTCGGTCTTATCATCGACCGGTTTGCCGTCCCAATCCTGGTCAAGGTAAATATCTATCCCCCCCAGCGCATCAATGATCTTTTGGAAAACAACCATATTGACTGCACCGTAATGATCGACATAAAGACCGTAATTGTGCGCAAGCGTAAGTGCCAGCAATCCCGGACCACCTCCCTGACCTTCATAATAACCCATACCAGGCCCGCCGTATAAATAAGCTTGATTGATCTTACCGTGAGTGACTGTTTCGGCATATTTCTCTTTAATCCCAGTAAATTCGACCCACAGGTCTCGCGGTATCGTGAGAACCGTGAACTTGGGGGTCACAAAATCGACACGTGCAATCCGGATCACATCTGCCAGACCGTAAATGTAATCATCAAAATCGTTATCTGCTCCAATCCCAAGGATGTACATCACGGATGGACCGC
>DAINBD010000164.1:0-2162 GCA_036733105.1 Candidatus Brevefilum sp.
CTTAATGCTTGCATTATTCCTGCCAGGCTAAACTACGATCCTCTGCCATTGGAAACGATATCTGCAATCGTAGATATGACACTGACGCCAGCCCTGGCGGATGAACCGGCTTTTTCCGATGTGAACACGCCTGAACCTGGTTTTGACGAAACCGGTAACCCAATCGCTAAAGTTTTCTTACACGATGGATTGCCTATATCCGTGATCAACGCCTTTAATATCCAGGGGCTGGAAGTCTCCTCCGTTCCTGAAGAAACAAGTCTCAAAGTTCTGATTGGACCTGGTCATCCTGACCCTGATCCATCAAAGTATGTTGATTGGGTTTATGTATTGGCTGCGCCTTTTTACACGCTTACGGATGAGATCTCATTTGAGGCATTTTCGTCTCTTTGGCAAGGGACTCATCCTCCCAATAGCCAATTTGAACAGATACTTATCTCACCGCAAACCCTGTCAGCAATGACCACCCTCCTGGGTAAGCCGGATGAAAACACTGTTATGCTACTTCAGGATGGCCAATCTGCCTTGGTTCCATTAACAAGCAGGAATACCCTCTATATATTGCCTTTTGAAGAATTACAGCCGCACTATAAAATCCTGCGCGTCGACGGCCAATCCCCGATAGACCAAGCATTTACCCCAGACACCTATCCCCTAACTCTCCAGATCTGGTCTGAAGGCGATTTTGGGGGGTCAAATCTGGTGCTGCCTGACACCAATTATGACCCAGGCAAACGCACAATTCTTTTGATGACAGGTGTGACTGCCCTGGTGCGTGCAACTGCGCACCGAATGGAGATGAAAGGTTACGAGTATCCCGCGCAAGATATTATACACTGGTTGGTGGATGCCGACCTCACCCATATCAGCAATGAAGTTGCCTTTGCTGAAAATTGTCCCACTCCTAATCCCGTCCAAAAAGACTTGATTTTTTGCTCTAATCCAGCCTATATCCAACTTCTTGAACACATCGATGCCGACATTATTGAACTTACCGGAAATCACCTTCAGGATTATGAGACATCTGCGTTGGAACTCACATTGAATTTGTACGAATCAGGGGGATTTTCAACCTATGCTGGTGGGCAGACCCTCGCTGAAGCATCTGAGCCTCTGCAAATTTACCATAATGGTAATGCCTTCGCCTTTCTCGGATGCAATCCAGTCGGACCGCCCAATGTTTGGGCTGGCGACTCAAAGCCTGGGGCAGCACCTTGCGGCGACTATATCTGGCTGCTTGAAAAGATCCACACGCTGCGTTCACAAGGTTACATCCCCATTGTCACCCTCCAGTATTATGAAGATTATTCTGCTTATCCCAGTTCCCAAATGACTTCTGACTTCCAACGCCTGGCTGACGCAGGTGCAGTTGTGGTCAATGGCAGTCAAGCGCATACGCCCAAAGTGATGGAATTCTATAACGGGTCATTCATACATTACGGATTAGGCAATCTGTTTTTTGACCAGATGGAAGTCTACAGTAATGATCAACTTTTACCTTATACACGAGAAGAATTCCTGGATCGTCTTGTTTTTTATGATGGCGAATTGATCAGTGTTGAACTGCTAACTGCAATGCTCGAAGACTACGCACGACCACGACCTATGACAGAAAGTGAAAGAAATGCTTTTCTGGATCGGATTTTCTCAATAGCAACCAATCCATAAGAAAGAACATAAAAATGAAGATCATTGATATTTCTGTTCCCATTTCATCGCAAATACCTACTTGGCCAGGCGATCCGCCTGTCATATTTACTACTTTATCCTCAATTTCGAAAGGTGATGGCTCCAACCTGACCCAATTAACCATGAGCCTCCATACTGGAACGCATATCGATGCGCCAAAACATTTCTTTGATCATGGCAAAACAACCGAACAAATACCTTTTGAAAAACTAATAGGAGAGGTTCTTGTTGTCGGCATAGATGAAACAGTCGATGTGATTACAGAATCTATATTACGGATGCACTCACAATCCGACGAAATAAAAAAGGCTAAGAAGATCCTCTTCAAGACGAAAAATTCAAAATTCTGGCATTCATATCCTGCTGAATTTCGAACCGACTTTGTAGGAATTGATGCATCTGCCGCTGCCTATTTGGCAGCATTAAAACCCGATCTGATTGGCGTTGATTATCTTTCAGTTGCACCCTATGAT
>DAINBD010000165.1:0-2138 GCA_036733105.1 Candidatus Brevefilum sp.
GAGGAGCAATAGGCACTTCCAGCCGCCTCACCTTGTTTCCCAGCGATCGATGAAATGGTGATGATCCTACCATAATTATTTTTCATCATCTCGGGCAATACGGCTTTTGAACACAAAAAGGTGCCTTTCAAATTGACCGTGATGACCTCATCCCACACTTCTTCTGGCAGGTCTTTCACCCAACCCTTGCGAACGACACCGGCATTGTTGACCAGGATATCGATCTTACCAAAATGATCAATCGATGCATTTACCATCGCTGCCACCTGGGCTGCGTCCGTCACATCCACTTTTACAGCGAATGCATTCTCACCAATTTCTGCAGCGGTTTGTTGTGCAAGCGCTTCGTGCCAGTCAGCAATGACAACTTTGGCGCCTTCTTTTACGAATTCCTCAGCAATTGCTTTACCAATACCTTCTGCTGAACCTGTTACAATAGCCACTCTTTGATTAAGTTTCATTTTTCCTCCTGTTTTTCATTTTAGAATTGATAGGTTGTTCCAACGACACCAAGAACAAACTGCTCTGGCATTTGTGTGGCAAATTGAACAATTGCAGGGAAACCGGTGCAGTGGGTAGGGACAACAATATGCGGTGAAAGTGCTTTGACCTCATCAATAGTTTCCTGAATTTCTTCACGGGTTGAAGAAATCAAATGGAAGCCGCCGATGATGGCATAGACCCGATCGACACCTGAGATTTCCATTGCAAGATTAATGGTATTGAGAATTCCTGCATGGGCGCAACCCGCAATGATGACAAGGCCTTTGTTTTTTACGTTTGCAATGATCGCCTGATCATCATCCACAAAATCCCTATGAAACCCTTCTTCATCTCTATAGGCAAAAATACTGGGTGTGCCGGCTTTTTCAAAGGTCTCCCGAGGAACACCGCCCGTTGTCCAGACTCCTTTATGAAGCATATAAGGTTGATCAGACTTCACCATTCTTGCGCCCGCTGCTTCCCATTCCGAAATGGGCGTGATCATTGGGCCATATTTGGTCCCATTTGGAAAGACTTTCCATCTTTCTCTAAATGCGGCACTGTGACAGATAACAGGAACTTTTTGCTGATGCATCCAATCCTGGATAGTTTCATTTGTGGTGTGTTCATCCCAGTTTTGAGGTTTCGGCGTACCAGCGATTTCCTTAATCACCTTGGTCATTGACATAATATGATCGGGATGACCATGGGATAGAACAATTTGATCAATGGTCTTGGGATCAATTCCCATCCGTCTCATATTCTCCATTAAAGTGATCTGCGTGATGCCAGCATCCATCAGAATTTTAGTTTCTTGGTCCTCCACATCAACCAGGAACGATAAACCGTGTTCTGCCAAGAGGGGTTCACCGCTTTCTTGTGTGTACCTTTTGACAGTTTCTGTTGAACTTAATAACATATCAGTCATATTATCAACAAGTGCAGTGACCGAAATCTTTGAAACTTCACCAAAATTTACTTTCGACATCTAAATACTCCTTTCATAGTACTTATTGGAAAAGATCGATATATGCGACACCAGTACACCAACCTGGTTGCCAAATCAATATGAGCGGTAATTCATCATCAGTGACCCTAAATGCCACCTCGCCTTCAGCTTTCAACCCCGGATCCAACCGCACATTCCCTAAAGGCGATTCCGTTACACCAATTGCGGCATCTGAATGAATTTTTCCATTGATATCAACCGCTGTGAAATCAAAAGAATTGATGGGAACTTGTTTATCGGCATCATTGGTTATTTCTAAATAAACGATGACTAAGTCTAATTTTTCTCCCTTTTCTATATTTGCATGATTAACGATCAATGTATTTTCACAAACGACGATTTCATCACCGAGATTAAATCTTTTTTCAGGATCGATCTGAACAGGCATTGTTGTTGGGGCGGTACCGGGTGAGGTGGTAATTTGATCCTCATTGCCGGGTCTCATTTTGAATAAAACCAGGCTTAAGATAATGACGGTCAAAATGAACAAGCTGGCAGCAATGATCTGGGTGCGTGTTTTCTTATTTGTTAACACTCGCTGCCCAAAGTGGGTCAGATTATCTCGGAATTGTTTAAATGAGAATTTAAATTGACTCTTTCTGAAGGCATCAATAGACACAGCCAGAACAATAACCAATCCAATGAC
>DAINBD010000166.1:0-2117 GCA_036733105.1 Candidatus Brevefilum sp.
GCCGGATTCATGAAAAACTGAGATCAAGCTGCCTTTATCAAAGGGGATTAGTACATGCACATCTACGTAGGCTTCAAACAGTTCCTTCTCTATCGCGCTCAACAAAACTTCCATTCCAACGCCTGTGATTGCGGAAACCGGATAAGTATTTGGATACTTCTCCAATATGGATATTGCCGAATCGGGATCATTTAGTAGATCAATCTTATTTAATGCGGTGATCATTGGGATGTTCCCAGCCCCAATTTCAACCAGGGTTTCCTGAACAGATTTCACCTGCGCACCGGCATTCGGATGATTGATATCCACCACATGCAGCAAAACATCTGCTTCTGCAATCTCTTCCAACGTGGCTCGAAACGCCGCAACTAATTCAGTCGGCAATTTTTGTATAAAGCCCACGGTATCTGTAAAGAGAACCGTCTGTCCGGCAGGCAGCTCCACGCGTCGGGTGGTTGGGTCAAGGGTTGCAAACAACTGATCTGCGACATAAACATCTGCGGATGAAAGCCGATTTATTAAAGTTGATTTACCAGCATTGGTATAACCAACAAGAGCGATGACAGGTATCCGTGATTTCTTCCGCCGATTGCGATACAGCATCCGATGTGCTCGGACTTTTTCCAGTTCTCCTTTCAAGAACTCTATTCGTTTGCCAATCATCCGTCGGTCAACTTCCAATTGGGTTTCGCCAGGGCCTCTCAATCCGACGCCGCCCACACCGCCTGCCCGTCCACCGCCGCCGCCAGCTTGCCGTGCAAGGTGAGTCCAGGCTCGTGTCAACCTGGGGAGACGATACTCATACTGAGCCAACTCCACCTGGAGGCTGCCTTCCCTTGTTTGGGCGTGTTGGGCAAATATATCCAGGATCAAGGCAGTCCGGTCAATGACACGCAGCGATTCCCCAAACGCCTTTTCCAATTCCCTTTGATGTCTTGGCGAAAGCACATTATCGATGATGACCATGTCTGCTTCAAGAGCGTCAGCCAAAGTCTTGACCTCCTCCACTTTGCCTGAGCCGATAAATGTTTTTGGATTTGGGTGATCGAGGTTCTGGGTAACAATGCCAAGGACTTCAACGCCTGCTGTATCTGCCAAAAGCTCGAGCTCAGCCAGGGAATCGTCCAACGACAGAAGGTCATCCTGACCGAATAGGCTCACACCCACCAGGAGAGCTTTCTCCTGTGGTGATTCCGTTTTTATTAGTTTTTCTTTTACCATAGGGGATTTAGACTTTCTCCTTCATCCAATTGTCAAGACGTACCATGGCTTCGGATAGGCGTTCTTCTGGTGTGACAAGCGAGATCCTGATAAATCCTTCACCAGAATTCCCATAAACAACCCCAGGTGTAATGCTGACACCTGCCTCATCCAACAACAACCGGCAAAACTCAATGCTGTCCTGCCATTTTTCGGGAATATGAGCCCACACGTAAATTGAGGCTTTTGGTATTTCAAGATGAAAGCCAAGTTTCAATAGCGTCTCAACAATGATATCCCGACGATGCTGATAGACCAGATTTCTCTCGCGTAACCAGGATTGATCTCCTAATAAGGCTGCTTCGGCTGCGACCATAATCGGCTTAAAATGGGACGAATCAAGCTGACTTTTGTAGGTACGCAAGAGGCGAATAATTTCAGGATTGCCAGCAGCGACACCAACACGCCAACCTGCCATATTGTAAGTTTTCGATAGGGAATTGAATTCAACACCAACTTCAATTGCGCCAGGAACTTCTAAGAAACTCGGCGGATTGTAATTATCAAAACACACATCAACATAAGGGGCATCATGGGCGATCACAATATTATGCTCGTGCGCAAAATCCACAACTTCTTCAAAAAACGAATACGGAGCGATCGCACCAGTTGGATTATTGGGGTAATTCAGCCACATTAATTTTGCACGATCAGCAATTTCTTCTGGAATTTTCTCAAAATCAGGCAAGAAGCCATTTTCAGCAAGCAGCGGCATAGGATAGGTCTCCCCCATCGCAATCCTTGCCCCCACATCATACACCGGGTAATAAGGATCGGGGATCAGGGCTAAATCTCCGGGATCCAACAATACCTGGCTGAGGTTAAACAAACCTTCTTTGGAGCCAATCAGACCTAAA
>DAINBD010000167.1:0-2109 GCA_036733105.1 Candidatus Brevefilum sp.
TCCAAACATTGGAAGTCCTGGCATGGTCGCCATAAGGGTGCAGATGCCAAAGTATTTATCGCCTTTGCCAAATTGATCAACCGCTGTTTTCTCATCAGGATTGTTCATAAAATTGACATAACGCTTTAAGATCTCTGAATCAAATTCAATTGTGTTTTTAATTACCAGTCGGTATTTAGAATTTTCTTCATTGCGAAGCATATTCATAAACGCGCTGTTATAGACCCGGTGCATCCCAAGTGTTCGGACAAAATAGCCTTCCATCAACCAAAAAGCCTCCGCCAATAACAAGGTATTAGGCACTTCTTGGGCGACTCGATCAACTACTTCCCGCCAAAATTCCTTGGGGAATGCCTGGTCGAACAATGTCTTACTAATCCCATATTCTGATCGGCTGGCAATGTCACCGCCCGTACCGGGTTGGGGAAACCACAAACGATGGTAGTGTTTCTTTGCCAATGTCATCGCAGCATCGAAACGAATAATGGGGAATTTCCTGGCAACATGTAAAATCGTCTGGATGACAGCTTCGCGAACTTCTTCATTGAGATAATTTAATTGGGCTGTGTCATTCCACGGCATGCTGGTGCCGTCATTTCCATGGTAAATAAACCGTGTATCACCGCTTTTGTGATCGACCCGCATGAAAACGACAGCAGCATCCGTCCGATCATAGTAATGATCTTCAATTTTGATCGAAACACCTTGAACGGGGCTGAGATCTGTTCCTGAAAATGAATAGGATGGAAATGGACTGTAAGGTAAGGAAATGAACCAATCCGGATGTTCGACAACCCAATCCGAATCGATCCCCATGTGATTAGGAACCATATCACTTGCCAGCCTGATCCCATAACGCGACGCTTTTTCTCTTAACCGCTGATAGGCTTCATCCCCGCCCAATGCGCTTGCTATCGCATAATTCTTCAATGAATAGGCAGACGCAACTGCTTCCGGATTCCCGCAAAGTTGTTTTATGCGCTTTGAAGCTTCGCTTCGCTCCCATAAACCAATCAGCCACAATCCGTTGAACCCCCAGCTGGCTAATTGCTCCAATTCTTGATCAGGAATTTGATCAAGGTGATGTATATCTTGATGGTACTTTTTTGAAAGCTGATAGAGCCACACATATGTATTTTTGGCGATCATAACTGTACGAGGCATCCAATCACTGTCAGGGCTGAAATTTTCCTCCTCGCCTGCAGCAAGAAACACGGGGACCGTCGTCGGACCAACCCCAGCGAAAAATGCTTTGGTTTCTTCGCGGATCAGGTCGATTGAACTTAACAACCGATATAAATAATCACCCAACAGGAATCCCCATTTCCGACGAATAAATTCAAGCTGACCTGAAAGCGAGTAAGGTTCTGCAATCGATGGACTGCGCAGCATGGTGTAAAGATCTTGATCATCGGGGCCAAAATGGGGTTTATCTGCAAAGAATTTTTTAAGCTCATCCATCATTTGACGATAGATTATCACTTGTTTTAAGGACGAATCATCAAATAATTCTGAAAATGGAGCCGTTGCAGGATTACGATTGGTGATCCACAGCATCAGCATTTCTTCCAATGCAAGATGAGAATGGGATACACCCTCCGTTTTGCCTTCTAAGTAGGCCGTCTCACTGACACTGCCAGAATAGACATCCAGGGGTGGAAACGCCTCGACAAACTCAAGTAAGGCTTTTTGAATCCTGATTTCGCCAAAGGTTTTTTCAAGATGGTCATAGGCATCATTGACGATCATTGGGTCAATCTGCTGCCGATAAAGAGAGACAATCAGGTGCAAGATCTCATCAATAAGCCCCAGTGCGTTGATGTCACCAGCTTTGATGGCATTTTCAGGGAAATTGACAAGGTCCCGTTTTTGATTCATTTTTTGCGTAAACTGCCGGGCAGCCAGTAGATTGGCAAAGATGACATTGCCGTCAAATCGATATATCGATTGATCAAAGTCAAATTTTTCTCTTGCCAATCTGGAAATGTGGAATTCAAACATGAATTTCTCTCCTCATCGTCAGGTGGAATAGGTCAATTATACTCGTACACGGAACTTAAAATAAAAACCACCCGAAGGTGGTTTTTTCACGATTATTTGACTCGTTTC
>DAINBD010000168.1:0-2104 GCA_036733105.1 Candidatus Brevefilum sp.
GTTCAAAGCCCGTTCGTTGTTGATACTTTCAGATATCATATAACTGCAATCCGGAAGATCTGTATCCAGGTTTATGGTTGAAAAACTGGTTATTTCATCGGGCGCTGGATGAAAACATGCGATCCTGCCGGGTTTGATGTTCAAGGGTTTTAGTTGGTCGTGAAGTGCACGGTAGATCTCTTTTTCGAATTGATCCTGGGCATCTGTGTCATGCATCCCCTCTTGTTCGAGTGCAAACCAGAAATTAAAATCGATCATTTGTAAATCCAATGCCCGTCCAGAGCGGATGATGATCTGGACTTCCTGAATGGGGCTGCTGCTGCCTGTCGCAAAGGCGAAACGATAATCGCCAGGCATCAGGGATTGTTGGCTGGTGCGAGGGTAGAAGAAACAGACTTCGCCCCATGTTCCAATCAGCGGTTGATCGTATAGGGTGCTTTCAAACACATTAGAATGGGGATCGTAATGATAGAGCTGCTTTCCATCGGGTGCCTGAATTTCAGTGAGGTAAATTAGGTCATCCGGTGCAATCGATCTGGCTGCCAGCAGGAGTGACGTATCACCTTTTTCAATGGTGAGCAGGAAATCTTCATCAGGGGTGACCGTTTCAAAGGTCTCAATGGTTAGATCAGGATGTTGAACAACCTTCTTTTCAATGATCTCAGGTTTGGAAAGGCTTTGAAATTTAACATGAGATTTGAGTGCGTTGAACAGCTTTTGACCCTCGTGTTTCCAAAATTCGGTGGTTGCGACCACAAGGCAGAAAAAATACTGGTTAATAAATGGTGAACATATCAGCGCATACCCAGTTCCATCTTCCTCACCCGTGCCGAAGTGAATTTTATTTAGAAATCCGGAAATGCCTTGAATGGTGTCAGTGCCTGCGTCCTGCCAGTCATATTCACCGAGATGTTCCATCACATCTGCTGTCAATTTATGATTGAGGTCTGTAATTGAAAGTCCGTCATCAAGGGCACCACCGATCAAATAAATCTCAAGATTGCCCTCTTCCGAATACATATAAACGGAACCGTCAATTTCAAGTTCAAGGTCAAGAATGGGATGAAAGGAAAATCCAGCATCTTCAAGAACGGTCTCGCGACCGAATTGATGAAGATTGGTATGTGTCTGATTTGGATCAGACTGGTTCATAGATTCTGGCATAGTATTCATCCTGGTGAGATAAAAGGCAACTAGGTCATTCCCATTTTACACCAGACTGCAGGTATCTGCCACATCCCCAGCAGAGTTTGCCGTGCAGAATAGGTTGAATGAAGGTTCACAAACATTCCAGAAACTGCAATTGTGTCAATTTGGTCTGAAAATCGAATATACTAGTCGAGATGCTTGCTGTTGCAAGTCGATCATTTCCATTGACATATATCATTGATTTAGGAGTGACCCTTATGATTATAAAGAATGCCTTTCCTATTCTTGAGTACGACGAGAGTCGAGAGGCGATCATTGAGCCCAATCAGAGAATTGAAAAAATGGATGCTCCAGAGCATTGTGTGGTTTGTTTTTTTGCTGAGGTCATTCAATGGCTCGTTGAAAACCGAAATGCGCACATCATCGCACAATCGAAATCGGAAATGGGACAGCATCCCCTCTATGAGATCGAACACCAGGGAAAACGTCTGGCTTTTTTCCATCCAGGTGTTGGGGCACCCCTGGCTGTTGCACTGTTGGAGGAAATGATTGCCTTGGGGTGTAATAAGTTCATTGCATGCGGCGGATGCGGCGTGTTGGATAAAGATATTGCTGTGGGGCATGTGCTTCTACCCGTTTCAGCCGTCCGTGATGAGGGCACATCTTACCACTATCTTCCCCCTGCAAGAGAAGTCGAGATGGATCCCCATGCCCTTGCGGTGATCGAGGATGTGCTAAATAAACATGGCATCAACTACCTGCGCACAAAAACATGGACCACCGATGCCATTTATCGGGAAACACACAATAGAGCATCTGCTTACCTGGCGGAGGGCTGCCTTGCCGTTGAAATGGAAGCGGCGGCGTTTTTTGCGGCAGCCCAGTTCCGCGGTGTTCCATTTGGGCAGATCATTTATGGTGGTGATGTTGTTCTTTCAAGTGGGTGGGATGGTCG
>DAINBD010000169.1:0-2069 GCA_036733105.1 Candidatus Brevefilum sp.
GTACTGCGGCACGGTGAGGTGCGCGTCGATGGGGAGATGGTCCATAAATCCTCTGCACAGGTTTCGGAGGAGGCTCATATCGAAGTGAAGCAGCAGCCGCGCTTTGTCTCACGCGGCGGGAAAAAATTAGCTGCGGCACTGGAAGCTTTCCAAGTGGATGTGAAAGATAAGGTTTGTGCTGATGTCGGTGCATCAACCGGCGGATTCACAGACTGCCTGCTGCAGAATGGAGCAAAGAAGGTTTACGCCATCGATGTTGGTTACGGGGTGCTGCACTGGAAGCTGCGTAACGACCCCCGGGTGGTTGTGATGGAACGTACCAATGCCCGTTACCTGGATATCCTGCCTGATCCCGTGGACCTTGTGACGATCGATGCTTCATTCATTTCGCTGTCCCTGATTTTGCCGGCGGTCAGGGATTGGTTTGAACCCCTGTACGGCCAGACGATCGCCCTGATCAAACCCCAATTCGAGGCGGGGCGTAAGGCTGCAGCAGCACACGCGGGTGTGATTAAAGATGAAGATGTCCATCGAAGTGTTTTAGAGGAGACACTGATTAGTGCCATGGCCATCGGATTTTATCCATTCGGATTGATTGCATCACCGATACGTGGTCCGAAGGGGAATGTGGAATTCCTTGTAGATTTTCGATTGGTTCCGTCAGAGAGTCCGGCAAGTTTGACACAGATGATTGACCAGGCACTCCGCACAATACCGGGTTAGCGATTTGAAAAGCACAACGAATTCGTTGCGGATCTTCTTATTGAGGTGTTTCAACCTCCAAGTGGTATTCGTTAATCACCTCGTTGTAATCTTTTTGGATTTCTTCGCGGTTCAGCCCCATTTCATCTAATGAGTATTCATGGCTGCTTTTAAAAGTTTTCGATTTCTCTGATTCGATGGTAAGGATCTGCTGAAATTCATCCGTGATATCAAGACCGAAACGGCTGTAGATGTTCTCTACGGTTTCCTTTGGGTTTTGAACAAGATCCTGATATCGGACTATAACGTATTGATCTGGGGGCAAGTTCTTTAAATATTGATGCGGATAAAGGTACCAGTGTTTGGTCTGTTCCTGCATCACATCAAGACCGGGTTTGGGATACTGCTCCTCGGGTTCGCCATAGGTCTGCCAGTGGTTTGAAAACATGCTGACGCTTGACGGGATCACACGCAGAGGGGAGCGGACGATGTTGATGAATTTGGCATCCGGGAACTGGTGGTGGAGGGTCTTGACTTTCGGTGAAAAGGAAGGGCTTTTTGAGATATACCGTTTTCCGTTATTCGCATAGACATGACGCTTGAGCGCTTCTGCGTAATAAGTCATATCCCATTTCTTTTGTTCTTCGGTCATGTCCTCGTCGTAATAGATATAGTTGTGAATCAATTCGGGGAATGGAAAAAAGGCGATCAGGTCATAGGTTGACCAGATATGAAAGAAAAGGTGGCTGTCTTCTTCAACCTCATTCAGACCGGTCCGGTGCATGTAAGAATAATTTTTGAGCGATTTTTCAAACCAATCGATGAACTTTTGGATCGGATTGCCAATCAGGCGGTTGGCTTTCATCAGCCAATGGATCAATTTTCGCTGGATAATGGATGGGGCAATATAGATTTCCCATGCCTTCATCGCTGTGAAACGAGGGTCTTTTGCCAGCAGTCGGTGGAGGAGGGTTGTCCCTGAGCGAAAATTACCGACAATGAAAATGGGTTGTTCGATGTTTTGTTGGATATGCTGGGGATAAAACAGCTGGTCCAAACCATAAGCTAGGCGGATGCTGAAATGCCAAATGGGATATAAAAGGAAGATGACCAGCAAAATAAAAAATCGCTTTGGGGTCATTCTTCCGGGCGTTTTTTCCGATTTACAAAAACTATAATAGATGGTTTTAACGTACAGTCTGAGGTTAAGCTTCATTAAGTCCTTCGATTGATAAATTACCCTATTAGTGGGTTTGTTGCGAGTATATGAGCAGTGTTACGTCCTTATTTATACCTGATGTTGGTCAATTGTGAATAACGCTTTAATTGTTCGTTTTAGCATCAACGATGTTTAAAACCGCTCCTTA
>DAINBD010000170.1:0-2052 GCA_036733105.1 Candidatus Brevefilum sp.
TTTCGTCACGCCTCAGGTTGGCAATCGCAAACACCGTCAACACAAGTAAAGTCAGCCCGCTAACCAGGTGATAGATCAGGTTTCCGGGTGCCTGTGTCAAAAGTCTAAAGATGGCAGAGAGATCAAATTCCATTATTCCGGCGGTTTCTTTTTCAGCATAGTGGCAATTTCATTGGGAATTAATGCAAGTTATATTCCAGAATAACCCAATGACGAAGCAATCCGCTGTTCTAAACTACGGTACTAATTTTATCTCAATTAACGATCTCTACCACCACCCCGGGATCTGCCCAATGATACAAGTCTTCTGCTGCTTCCAGGTCGAGGATAATGCAACCATAAGAAGCAGGTGAACCCAGGGAGCTCGCCCATAGGCGGCGTCCACTGGAGAGGAGAGGCAACCCATGAATGCCGTTCATAAAACCCGGCCAAGCCTCGTAAATCCCCATGAAATGGGGCATATAAAGGTCCCAGTTTGAGGCATAGGCGTTGAGTTCGTGGGTTTGAATTTGAAAGATACCTGCCATCGTCGGTGAGTCTGAAATGCCTGTGCTGACTACGTGAGAACGGAGAAGCTCACCAGCTTGATAAATGCTCATTTTTTGTTCACTGATGTCGATCAGGATGCGTTTGTCTTCCACCACAGGCAGGGGTAAGAGGATGTTTTTTGAAGGAATGGTCAGGGTCATTCCGGTTTTCAGGTTTTCAGCCGTTAATCCCGGGTTGGCTTCCATAATGTACCACATTGGCATACCTAATTTGAGTGAGATGGACCATAGGCTTTCTCCGGCAGCGACTGTGTAGGCAATCGGCTCATGAAGTATGGCGGCGTGAACGGTCTGACCGTTTTCCCAGCTTTCTGCAATTGCGTCCCAACCGGGTAATTGCCCCAGGGTGCGCCCGCTTCCCAGCTCTGATTGCCAGTTCTTCATGAGATTTTCAAGCTCTACCTGTTCAAAGGAAAAATTAACGGTATAGGATTGTGGATCAACCTGGATCCATTCTCTTTTCTTTTCGATCGGAACAGACCAGGTGAAGCGTTCATCAGATAAGGGGTCATATGCCTCCAAAAGCAGTTCTTTTTGGAGAACACCTTCGATTTCAGCTAGCACCGGGGAAAGGTCCTGGATGGCTGCGGGTATGGGTTTGAAATACAATGTGGCGGATTGCGTGTGAATGTGGGTTAATGCGTTCTGGTTGAGGTCGGATATTGTGGCTTCTATATCCAACGTTCGTCCGTCCACAGCGGGTGTTACCACCCATTCGCCATTCTGATAAATAATCCTGGCGTTTTCAGCCGGGATTGTTAAAACCTCAGCCAATTTCTCCAGCGATTTTCTCGCAGTTTCTTGGTCGTGGTACACAACAGGCAGAACGAGATGCGATTCACCTTTGAGCGAATGAACGATATCTTTAAACGGCTCTGACTCGCGTGCGATATCTTGCGCTTTGAGGGCAGTTGCAGCGGGATCTACCCAGTAACCTAATTCCTGGGATGTGAGCCAAAAGACAGCGTTTGGGTCCTCTGCAGATATCAACTGGATCTGGCGGTCCAGGTTCCAGGTGCGATTGACCAGTGCTGCAGTCTCCAATGGATCTAACATGCCCACATTTTGATCCACGATGTAAACGCCTGGCAGGTTCCACTGGTTGACTTGAAAGAGAATCAAACTCAGGCTGGCTAAAATCACGGGTAAAAGAACCAGCAAAGCGCTGAGACCAACGATGACTGTGGCTAATCGAGGATGATGATGCCTTGAGTGGATCCTATCGGCGGAGCGCCTCGCAGGCACTGCTTCGTTGTATATGATCCTTGCTTGTTCCATAATTTTCCTTATTCTAATTATTTTGCTATGGATAGTTAACGTAATCTTACTAAAATTTGTTCCATTAATCTCAGGTTTCTGATCTATGCTGTAAATCAGAGATTAATTGGGTTCTTGGATATAATAAGGACACATTTAACACCATGCAACATTGGAACGAGGTTTATAGCACTTTGATTTTGAGGAACCTGTGATGTTTTGGAACTTGCTGACATGGTATGTCATC
>DAINBD010000171.1:0-2006 GCA_036733105.1 Candidatus Brevefilum sp.
GAATTTTTGCCATTGATTCCAAGACCCCAAAAGGCTTCGGGACCATTATGCCCAAAGTTTCGCATGTAGCTTATTCTATGTGCCAATACATCGTCATTGGTGATGATCGCGCCTCCTTCAACCGTGTGGAACAGCTTGGTAGCATGAAAGCTGAGTGTGGAAATGTCGCCGTAAGAAGCCAACGACTTACCCAGGTACTTCACACCAAAGGTGTGCGAAGCATCATAGATCACTTTAAGCTGGTGCTTTTCTGCTATAGATTGGATCTTTTCCACATCACAAGGGATGCCATAGACATGCGTCGCCAGGATGGCAGTGGTTCGCGGAGTGATGTCTGCTTCTATCAGGTCTGGGTCAATACAAAGCGTGTTAGGGTCAATATCAACAAAAACAGGTTGGCAACCTTCCCAGACAATGCTGGAAGTGGTAGCAACATAGGAAAAAGGCGTGGTAATGACTTCATCGTGCAAATCCAAAGCCTTGATGGCGATTTGCAGAGCAATTGTGCCATTGCTGATAAAAAAGAGGTGTTTGACGCCCAGGAAGTCTTTTAGCTTCTGCTCCAATTCTTTTACAAGGGGTCCATTATTGGTGAGTTGGTTGGAATCCCAAATTTTTTTGAGATACTCAATGTATTCTTCGATCGGCGGCATAAAGGATTTTGTAACAGGAATCATAACTTCACTTTTTTCTTTCTAAACATTGAATATTAGAGGCTTCCATTAATCTCTTCCAAATTCCAGGGCAATACCGGTCTGACAATCCCTTCCTTCGCCCCCATCCAACCCAATCTGCCTGTGCCAGGTTTAATGATATCGAAGGTAAGCACGTTTGGGTACTCAAATACTACCCTCCCGTAATCTTTGACAAACAGCAGCCGGTTAAAAGTATATGTTCCCTGATTTAAGAGATTTTTGGGTATTTTAAAAGTAGCTCTATACAAACCATTTTGAAGGGAAGGTTGTGACTTATCAATTGAACTTGTTACAAATACCAAAACACTGCGTTCGTCTCTTAAGTGCATGGTTAAATCCAGAACATTCTCGCCAGGAATTTTGTTGATAAATTCCACGCCAACTTCCAGGTCATCATCCACAGTGAAGAGAGATCCGTCATCGTTAGAATCAGGTTTCTTTATCCAGGCTTTTAACAAATTTATCGATTCATTACCAGGTGCATCTTCAGGCTGCCATGAACATTCGGTTTTTGTTTCGGTTGTTGTCTTGAGGTAATATGACATTGCATCACTGGAATCACCATCAAAGATCTGACGACCTTCTGAAAGGACAATCGTCCGATTACAGAGATTCTGAATTGCTGCCATATTGTGACTCACAAATAAAACTGTTCTTCCCTCTCCGGCTACGTCGCCCATTTTGCCCAGACACTTCTTCTGAAATTCCGCATCCCCCACAGCAAGGACCTCATCTACGATCAGAATCTCGGGGTCAAGGTGGGCGGCAACCGCGAAAGCCAGGCGCACGTACATACCGCTGGAATAGCGTTTGACAGGGGTATCAATGAACTGCTCTACTCCTGAGAAATCCACGATCTCATCAAATTTTCGAGCAACTTCTACTTTTTTCATCCCCAGGATAGCACCATTGAGATAGACGTTCTCCCTACCAGTCAGTTCGGGGTGGAAGCCGGTGCCGACCTCCAGCAGGCTGCCGATACGCCCTTTGACCTTGACCACGCCGCTGGTTGGGGCAGTCACACGTGAGAGGATCTTGAGCAGCGTGCTCTTGCCGGCACCATTGCGTCCGATGATCCCGAGCGCTTCGCCCTGTTTGACCGTGAATGAAACGTCATCCAGGGCAAGTATGCTTTCACCTAGTTTCTGGTGATCAGTTTCATGACCAATAATGGCGTAAGGGTCAGGTTTATTCCTTGCTCTCGCCCACCAGCGCTCAAAATCCCGGATCAGCGAGCCTGTGCCAATAACGCCCAGGTCATATTGTTTGGATAGATGTTCAACAGAAATTACTGTACTCATTTTTTTACGA
>DAINBD010000172.1:0-1989 GCA_036733105.1 Candidatus Brevefilum sp.
TGGGAAAAACGTGATTACTGGCTCAAAGCCGATAAATACCGGATGGAATGGCGTTGGACGGGTGAAATTGCCCAGGGATTGGACAAAGCGTTTCAGATTGAGGATTGGAGCAAAATCGCCCAATACTTGATGGAAACTATGGATAAGTTCAAGGACATAAAAGTCAGTGACAGGCACCGCATGGGAGAACCATGGCATGGCGCATTTCGTGAGTATCAATCGCAATCCTGAGAATAAGCGGATCCAATTGTCGATCATCAGCACACGCAAAACACCAAATGTTAACACAGGAATGAGCCCGATCGATGGTAAGATTATCTGGGTTGATGTTTCGTCGGTAAGGGTTCGACAACATTGAAAAAAGGTTAAAATAATCTCAAAGGATCCTTTTTTATTTATGCCTGAAAACAGAATCACATCACATCCCATATTAGAAATCCCTGAGCCCAGGACAATTGAATTCTTTTGGAAGAATCACCCTCTTCAAGCAAAGAATGGTGAGACGATAGCTTCTGCCTTAATCGCAAATGGAGTGGATATATTTGGGCATCATCCAAAAGATGGTTCGCCGCAAGGTTTATTCTGTGCGAACGGTCAGTGTTCGCAATGTATGGTCCTGGTAGATGGGAAACCAATTAAATCATGTATGTCCAAAGTTCAACCCGGCATGAATGTCATGCCGCTTGATGGCTTGCCCGATCTTTCCAGGATTAATCTAAAATCTGATGAAATCACCGAAGAAGGATTGACCAATATCCTGAAAGTCCCAGTTTTAATCATCGGCGGTGGACCTGCTGGCTTATCCGCAGCCATCGAGCTTGGAAAATTGGGTGTGAAAACTTTGCTGGTTGATGATAAATCTCGGCTCGGGGGCAAGCTCGTTCTCCAAACCCACCGCTTTTTCGGTTCAACAAAAGCTGTTTATGCTGGCACTCGTGGGATTGATATCGCATCGCTTCTTGAAGACCAAGTTAGGAATTTTGAATCCATCGATGTTTGGCTTGAAACCACTGCTGTTGGCATATATGAAGAGCAAACAGTGGGGCTTTGGCGCAGTGAGGATGATCAATATATTTTAGTCAAACCTGATGTGCTGCTGATCGCCACAGGCGCTCGTGAAAAGAGCTTATCCTTCAAAGGCAACACCTTACCCGGTATTTATGGGGCTGGTGCTTTCCAGACCTTGGTCAATCGCGACCTGATCAAGCCAGCCAGCAAATTATTCATCATAGGTGGTGGCAATGTGGGATTGATCGCAGGCTACCACGCCTTACAGGCTGGCATTCGTGTGGTCGCTTTGGTGGAAGCTTTGCCTGAATGCGGCGGTTACAAAGTCCATGAAGACAAGCTGGCACGCTTCAATGTCCCCATTTTGACATCACATACCATCCTCGAAGCCAGGGGGAAAGATCATGTTCAGAGCGTGGTCATTGCAGAATTGGATGAAAAGTTTCGACCTGTTCCAGGTACTGAAATGGAATTCGCCTGTGACTGTGTATTAATTGCAGTCGGGCTAAATCCGGTGGATGAATTTATTCAAAGTGCAAGAGAAGTTGGCTTACCTGTATTTGCTGCTGGGGATGCTTCCGAAATTGCTGAAGCTTCAGCAGCAATGTTTTCTGGAAAGATCAAGGGGATCGAAATTGCAAGTTTTCTTGGCGTTGATACCCCCCAAGTTCCTGATGATTGGCGAGACTTTGAAAACATCCTGAAATCAAAGCCTGGAGAGGTCAGCCTTTTAGAGGAGACGAAGCGTGTTGGTGATGTTTTCCCGGTCATGCACTGCCGCCAGGAAATCCCATGTGATCCATGCGCGTCTGTTTGTCCCAATCACTTGATCCGCATAAATCCGGATGATATCAGGGGGTTGCCCGAATTTTGTACGCTGGATGAGAAAAATTGTATCGCCTGCGAGCGATGTGTCGCCATATGCCCTGGCTTGGCAATAACCCTCGTCGATTTCCGGAAAGATCCCATCAAACCAACTGT
>DAINBD010000173.1:0-1963 GCA_036733105.1 Candidatus Brevefilum sp.
AGACAAAGCTCAAATGCGTATCCCTTTCCCATACAATTTATTGGATTTGGTCAGGATTTTCAAGCGAATTCACCAAATCCCGAAGGAAATTTGCTGCTACTGCACCATCAATAATCCGATGATCTGCCCCAAGTGTCAAATTCAGAATGGGGCGGATATTGATGGAATCTTCATCATCTATTACAACCAGCTGGCGTTTGATAGCACCAACAGATAGAATGGCTGATTGCGGTGGATTAATGATTGATGTAAAAGATGTAATTCCATACATACCCATATTGGAAACCGTAAAGGTTCCGCCTTGAATTTCATCTAAAGACAACCTGCCGTCTCTTGCCCGCTCAGACAAATCTTTGATTCGATGATTGAGATCATTGATTGACAATTTATCCGCTTGATGGATGACAGGGACAATGAGCCCACTCTCAAGTGACGTGGCGATACCAACATTGACATCATCCCAAAATTTGATTGTCTGGTTTTCAATCGATGCATTCAAATGGGGATGATTCTTGAGGCAATGGGAAAGGATTTTTATCAGTAAAGCCGTTACCGATACTTTTTGCAGCCCGCTCTGAACAAGAGTTTCGTTGATCTTTTTACGAGCGGCTTCAAAGGTACTCATATCTACATCTACAGATAAAAATATGTGAGGTATGTTCTGATAACTGGCTGTTAAACGCTCAGCAATGATCCTTCTCATTGTGGACAGTTCTTGGGTTTCCGATGCCTGGAGTCCTTTTCCAGACGTGAATTTTTGATTCTTTTGCTTCGCTGAATAGTCTTTCACATCAGCTGCTTGAACACGAGATCTTGGTCCAGTTCCTGTAACATGAATGAGATCAATGTTCTCATCTTTTGCTAAACGTCTTGCTGCTGGTGTTGCTGGAATTTCGACCCTCGGTTTGGGTTGATAGCGATTTTTGAGGTAGTCTTCAACATCTTGTTTGGTAATTTTCTCACCAATCGGTTTAATTTCGTCAAGATTGATGCCTTCTACCTCTGCCATATGCCTTGCAAGTGGCGAAGCTCCAAACGGTTTTTTTATTGATGGAAGACCAACCTCAACGAGGTCATCCATCGTGGGTGCTTGTTGCTTGGGCTGCTCTGGCAGGTCCTGAATCGTTTCGCCCTCTTCTAGTATGTAGGCAACGACTTTTGTGACAGGAGCAGTTTCGCTTTCCTGGTAAAGCAAATGGGTTAATTGTCCGCTTGCTGGTGCTTCTACTTCACTTGTGATCTTATCGGTTTCAACAAGGATAACGACTTCACCTTTTTGAATATAATCACCTTCTTTTTTTAACCATTGGGCGATCACAACGCTTTCTTGATCCATATCCATCTTTGGAATGATAAACGGAACGGGCATTTTTTACCTCTTCTTTAGTAAGTATTGTTGACGATCGCCCTGATTTCTTGGATGATGTCATCCTCTTGAGGAACAGCAGCTTTTTCAAGAATTGGATTATAAGGGATTGGAATAAATTTACCGGTCAATCGCCGCATAGGCGCATCTAGGTGATCCCAGGCAGTGCTTTCAGAGACAGTAGCCATGATCTCTCCTGCCCATCCTGCTGTCTTTACTGCCTCATGGACGACCAGTAACCGGCCGGTTTTCATGACAGATTTGGTGATGTTATCCACATCAAGAGGATTTAGTGTTCGTGGATCGATGACCTCCACAGAGACACCTTCATCGTTCAACACCTCAGCAGCGGCCAGGCTCTTGTGGACCATGATTTCTGTTGCCACAACGGTAATATCTTTTCCCTCCCGTTTGACATCTGCAACACCGAGTGGCATTGTATATTCACCTTCCGGAACCTCTCCCTTAGCCTTGTACAGAAGTTTGTGCTCAAGAAAACATACGGGGTTGTTATCACGGATGCTGCTTATTAATAAACCTTTTGCATCATAAGGTGTGCTTGGTGCCACGACTTTCAGCCCTGGTATGTGCATGAGC
>DAINBD010000174.1:0-1949 GCA_036733105.1 Candidatus Brevefilum sp.
TCACAGTCACTGCCCAGGCAAAGTTGCCTATAGAGCAGATCCCACACCAAGAATCCCATCCTGCTGCTTTGATAGATGGGGAAATTCAAGCCGGCGGCACAATCAGCGGCACCGTGACCTGTCTCGGTTTTATCAGCGAAGCGACCAACGAAGTCTTCGTTGACTTGCATTTCGATTCACCACAATCAATACCTGACCCTTCAATTCACATCGCATGTAATCAGCCTTACCAATTTACGGGAGTTCCTGATGGCACCTATTACATTGGTGCCTGGCTTGATGAGAACGACTCAGGTGACGGTCCACCTGATCCCGGGGAACCACACGAATATTTTGGCGCACCAGACCCGATTGTGATCTCATCCGCAACACCAACTCATACTGATGTCGACCTCGAATTGTACAGGTATGTTGAACGCGTATCGCTCTTTGGTGACAAAGAAGACACGCCGGAAGAAAGAGCATATGATTCAGAGGAACCCGCCATCTCTGGCGATGGTCGTTATGTTGTTTTTCATTCAAGCGACTGGGCAAATCGTGGGGTTCACATTTTTGACAGGGAACTGGATACATCTACCTGGTTTGGCATAGAGGACTACAATGATTTCTTTGAAGACCCGGATATCTCTGCCGATGGGATCTATGTCGCTGCTGCTTACCATTATTATGATTATGAATTCCCTTCTAATAATGTTGAGGAATTAATAATCAAAGAATGGGCAGTTGAAGCTAGTATCCCAACTATTATAGAGCCCTGGGAAACCAATGAACCCTGTTTCACTAACCCATCCATATCAGGCGATGGCTGCCGGGTCGCGTTTCAATTTGAGTACTTTAATTCTGAATATATTAACAATATTTACTTGCATGATTGTGACACAGACCAAACAACCTTAATTTCCGTTGCTGAAGACGGGGAAGAGCCTGGCAATGATTGGTCGGGTTTTCCTGCCATCTCGGATGACGGACAATTTGTAGTCTTTAAATCAGAAGCCACTGATCTCGTCATTCCGGCTCCTCCAATAGGTGAAGACTTGTTTGAAGACTTATTGTATGTACGCGATATAGCAGCAGGCACGACAGAGCTGATCCCGCCTCCAGAGGGGATTTCAGGCGGAGAGTTCTACGACCCAAGCATTTCAGCAGATGGGCGTTTCGTTGCTTATCAATTAAACTACGATATTTATAAAGACGTTTATGTTTATGATCGGGATACAGAGCAGACGATCAAGATCCCCAAGATCGATAGTGAAATTCCTGAGGATAACTATAACCCAAGTGTTTCTGGAGATGGTCGCTTTGTGGCATATGAAAGTTTTCGTTGGTTTGAAAGCGAAAGTCTTTTTTATAACAACATCAATATATACGATCGGGAACTTGGCACGATAAAAATAGCCAAATCAGGGTTTGAAAACATGCCAGACGAGTATCCGGAGCATCCCGCCATCTCTTATGATGGACGTTTCATCGCTTTTGACTCCGATGCCGAGTCCCTGGTTGTGAATGATACAAATGGAACAAAGGATGTCTTTGTGTACATGCACGAACCATCATCCACAATTTACTTGCCAATAATCCTTAAATAGACAGAACAAACTCTGTTTATAAGGAAAAGGAAGAGAGGAGGACCTTCTACAATCAGGAAAAACATTAATCAACATTGGTTAAGCTAATTCGTTTAGGGGTTGTTTGCCAATAGCAGCAATCCAGAGGCTTGGCACCCATCAAGGGACTTGACTCACAAACGAGAACAAAAAAGAACACCGCGTAAAGTAGAAAATTTTCTACCTTGCGCGGTCTCTTTTTGCTCTATCAATTTTAAGAATTAGCAAAAATGGGGCGTCAAAAAGACTCAATTTGGGCAAGCAAAGGAAAACTTTTCTAATTCTTGTCAGGATTCTCAAAATCCAAAGCAGTACTTCTGCTCAATGATGGCCGGCTGATCGTCA
>DAINBD010000175.1:0-1903 GCA_036733105.1 Candidatus Brevefilum sp.
CAACCGTCTGCTCCGCAAGCAGGTGCTCTATCCATTAAGCTACGAGGACGTTTTGATAGGACAGGTATTCTAACCCTGATTCAAACTCAGGTCAAGTGAAATTTTTATGATTGTTTTTCTCCAGCGAAAATGTCACCCCTGGCGATTTGTGCGCATAGGTGTATTCCTTGATCCTTTTAAAAGAATGTTACCTGAGGCGACTCAACGATTCCAGGGCGCTCAAACCCAAACCGGTTATCGAAAAAGATTGAAGTATCTCTCGTTGCCAACCGCCCCAGTCTTCAGTAATATAGGAAGGTTCGAGGATCCCAAATTCAGAAAAAGGATCAACCATAATTTTTTTGATGAAAAGCTGCTCAGTAATTAGATCTGATCTCTTCCGCGCCATGTGAAAGGACGGAAAAATTCCTTTTGCTTGTTCTGCAAGCCCTAAAACGAAATCCTGGTGTGCTATTGGAGTCCCTTCGCCCAACGATAGTAAATGATGCAAGATTAGACGAGTGAATGCAAAATCGTCCATATCGTCAGTTGAATAGTAGTAGGGCGCAAAGAACGTCCAGTTAACCTTTTCCCACCAGGTTACCAGCAGGTGCCAATATTGCCATGCCACTGTATCGACCAAAAACTGGTTGCCTAAAGCAGTGACTCTCCACCTGCTGCCTGCCTTTCCCTCAATCAGAAAGCCGTTGTTGGCGAGCGCGTGTCGAAACATCAGCTCCGTTATTTCGGATTCACTATGGGTTTTAATGACCGTGCCATCGATCCATAGGTGATCGATGCTGGGGGGATTAACAAAGCGGCTGCACATATCTCTAAAGACTTTTTGCGGGAAGTTGCCGGTTGCCGCCGTTCCGACAACCTTGTTTTCGTTAATGTAATTTAAGATCATCACTATGTCTCGGCGCAGAAGCAGGTCTTTGAGGATCTGCATTTCCTCATCAGTTAACCTTTCTGGCCAGGTTGACCTGGTTGTAAAACCCAATTTTGGGTTAACGATCATGTAATCCATTTCCCATATTCCGGGTTTTTTCTTGTTTTTCACCCTCTTCAGCATCCGGTTTATCGCTTTGAGATTGAAAGCCTCCGGGTCAAACTTTTCGCCAATCCAACCAAGAGCCTGATCATGCAAGTGATGCTTGGGGTCATTGATTGCCTCGAGAAAATGAAGGTATCCACGCGTTCCGCCCACATCTTCCGGAGGTCCCGACAGCTTGCCATCCAGGCATACGGGAAGGTAAATCTCCGGTTCGGGATCGAACACTTTCTCCAGCACGAGTGATACTTCCCAGCCATCGCCGAAATCGTATTCATAGTTGCACTTCTGTCCCACTTTTTTGAACAATTGGTTCAGCGTAAACTTGCTGTCATCAAAGTCTACGGTTTTAAAGTCATCGTCTGGGTCGGGGAGTCCGTATCCGACACCTTCAATGGTGAAGTGGCGCAGGTGGTAATCATCCCAGCCAAACAAAACTTGCAGAACGTCATGCAATTGTTCGAGCCGGAAATCGGCTGGGACAACGAACCTTCGCCAGATATTGGGTTTGTAATCTTTTAAATTGGCTTTGAATTGCAATGTCTTGTTTTTGTCAATAGCCATTGTTACGCCTCCTTTTTTGGCGGCACCTGCCACCCCTGCTTGTTTTTGACGGCTTGGAAATGTTCAGCCACATTAAGTTTACACGATATTTTGCTTGATTGTGCCAGTCTCATGACCATGCATGGGGTTTGCCCGGAGCGTTGCAATTGCAGAAGCGCCTGCATAACAACAGTCTGCCTGGCGTGCTTGCGGGGTGTTTCGCAATGCCGACACTGCCAAACAAACCAACCAAAAACTGCCCACATCCCTTATTCTCGTTTATACTCAAGAGGCAAGCTCTGCCGTCACTCACCCATACCAACCGAC
>DAINBD010000176.1:0-1890 GCA_036733105.1 Candidatus Brevefilum sp.
CTGGGTTTGTACATGATCCTTGTCGGTCCTTTGATGGGTCTTGTGGCATTGGCACCTGAGCTTTTGAATAATTATACGAATGTAACTTATGATGGCGGCGTCTGGCGAACGATGGTCTTCTCAACCTTAGCCCTTGCCCAGATGGGAAACGCTCTGGCAATCCGTTCGGACCGATTGACATTAGCCCAACTAGGTGTGTTCACGAACCCTGCCTTGATTGGTGCTGTGTTATTGACATTTGCGCTTCAAATGGCTGTGATCTATGTTCCCTTCCTCCAAAACATCTTTGATACCACTGCCCTCAGCTTTGGTCAGTTGATGCTGAGTCTTGGATTGAGTACGATCGTGTTCATTGTTGTGGAACTTGTCAAATGGATCAACCAACGAAGGAATCGAGCGTAAAGCAAAACCCTTCGTACATTAACCTAAAACGATTAATATTGCAGGGAGGTTGCCATGCTTGGCAGCCTCCTTTGAATTTAATCAGGGGATTTCGGTTCTATGGGTGGGGCGTGAGAATCCCATGCCCCCAATAATTATTGAGAAATTGGACTGCGGACGATCACCACCGGACAGGGCGACAATTCCGCCAGGCGATAAGGGATGGTGCCAAACAAGAAACTTCCCACGTGGGTACGCTCAGATGCGCCAACCACCAGAAGGTCATAATTTCCCGATAGGGTTGTGTCGATGATTGTTTGAATGATATCGCTGCTGATTTCAATTTTTACTTCAAGCTCAAAATTGTGCCGGACATCCAAAAGGCTCTGGTGCGCTAAATTCCTAACAGTTTTTGTTTGATCATCAATGCTGGATGATGAAGAAGGAGGAATGATCCTCAGAAGAGTGATCCTTCCATTGTGGGTACCGGTGAGCTGAGCGACAAGTTGAAGTCCTAAAAGGACATTCGGTCCATCCCCAACGGGAATAAGAATTCTTTCGATTTGATCGATATTTTGTAGTGGTAAATCCGATGTAAATTCAGGGGATGGCGGTTTCGGCTTTGTCAGTTGTGACATGCCAAAAATCAACCAGAGGAAATAGCCCAGGGGAACCAAGCCAAGAAACAGGAACAGGATTACCTTGCCCACATTTCCCCAAAAATCCTCGCCAAGGGTAATTGATTTTTCACTGGTGATAAGGGTGTTTATGATGTAACCAATGATCAGACCAAGGATAAAAATTACGATGATGAACAGGAGGGTATTAATTCTGCGGATTATTTTTGTGGATCTCATTTTGTTTCACGTCGTCCTATCGGTCAGGTAGAATTGAGATTGATATTATGGATGGTTATTATTTATGTTGTAGATGATTTCCTGTCTTATGTCAATAATCATACTTTCAATTTGATCCTAATGGAGTGCAGGTTTGGATATGCTGCAATTCTGAAATTAGATAGGTAGATCGATAAAGTAATAATTTGTACATGCACAAAATCAAAAAGGATGAAATATACCCTCTATCCTTCTCAAATCCGCAAACATCCAATACAATCAAGCGCAGAAGCAGAGAATAGATAGAAAATTTTCTAAGCGACTGATTTCGAAAAGGTATCAGCCAATTAAAGCAGGAGACAAGGCGTCATGGACAAATTTATTACAGTAGCGGGGAACATTGGTGTGGGTAAATCAACATTGGTGGAATTATTGAGTGAAGAATTGGGTTGGACGCCATTTTACGAGCCTGTGACGGAAAATCCTTACCTGGCTGATTTTTATGAGGATATGCAGGCATGGGGATTTCATTCTCAAATTTATTTTCTGATGAGACGGTTGAGGATCCACCGAAAATTAATGGACCTGAACACGTCAGTCATTCAAGATCGAAGCGTATATGAGGATGCAGAGATCTTTGCTTATAACCTTTATTTGCAAAACGCGATAAATG
>DAINBD010000177.1:0-1888 GCA_036733105.1 Candidatus Brevefilum sp.
ATTAACAAATCAAACACAAAACAGGCGCCTCACCAAACGCCTGTTTTGTTACGATAACCTCACCTTATTTCTCAGCCGAGCTTAGAACTCAGCCTCGTGGTTCGGGTAAAACTTGAAAGGAGAGAAATCAAATTTCCAAAACCAAATTTAGGATATCATATCGCCATTAAGGGAATTCAAAGAATTTGTTATTGGTTTGTTAAGCAAAATATTTTCACCATAAAGCTGGCCTTTTTCTTTTTTTTGGTTAAATTAAGGTGTTGTTCTATTAGATAAATCAGCTTGCTTACAGTCATGTTATGAGATTATCATCCCTTTTTGGTTTTCAGAAAGGGGACATGGGGAAGAGAACATGTAAAGTTAAATTGTGACTTGATATGAAGGCCATATCCACCAGATGATCAAAGAATAATCCTTTCTTTGCCTAAAATATTACAGATGTGCTATGATTCTTAGGTGTGGTAAGGAAACGTTTATGAAAAAGCGACATCGTCTTCTTCTATATTTATTGCTGAACGTGTTCCTTTCAGCGGCAGTAACCCTGCTTGTTTTGTGGATATGGGATCTGACACACCCAACCCCAAAAGTTGCTGAAGACGCACCATTGTCCCAAGCCGGGATCTCTCAGTCGAGTCAGAATGAGGAAACCTCAATTACCACACCCAATTCCACACCGGAAATTGCCTTTCTGGAAGATAACATCGACGTGGTTATTCATGCCATCGTTGGTCCCGGAAATTATGATGTGGAATATGTTGAAATTCGCAACCAGAGCTCAGGTCCCATTGACCTCACAGGGTGGCAGCTCAGGGATGAACAGGACCACGCTTTTGTTTTTCCTGCCATGATCCTAAACCAGGACGGTGCAATAAAAATCCTATCAGGGCAGGGAAATAATTCAGTGATAGAATTATTTTGGCAATCGGACTCCGCCATCTGGCAGTCCGGGGAAACAGCAAGATTAATGAACGCCTCTGGCGAACAAATGAGTTCTTATTTGATACCCTGATGAAAGAGATGTTTTACTAATGGCAAAAGCTCTTTACAGAAAATGGCGTCCCCAAACCTGGGATGAGGTCACATCCCAGAATCACATCATCCAGACTCTTCGGAATGCTGTAGCAAACGATCGTGTTGCCCACGCTTATTTATTCGCTGGTCCACGTGGAACGGGAAAGACATCAACAGCACGACTGCTTGCTAAGGCGGTCAACTGCCTTGATCCTGATCTGGCAAAACGACCTTGCAATCAATGCGAGTACTGCCTGGCGCTCAATGCTGGGCGCTTTATGGATTTGATTGAGATCGATGCAGCCTCGAATACAAGCGTCGACGATGTTCGTGACCTGCGTGATAAGATCAATTTTTCTCCTTCTCAGGGAAGATATAAGGTTTACATCATTGATGAAGTTCATATGCTCTCAACAGCAGCCTTCAACGCGCTTTTAAAAACGCTTGAAGAACCCCCACCCCATGTCATTATTGTGCTGGCAACCACAGAGATCCACAAAATTCCAGCCACCGTTCTTTCACGTTGTCAGCAGCACGAATTTCGAAGAATTCCACATGAAACGATCACTGCCCATCTAAGACAAAAAAGCCAGGAAGAAGGATTTGAAGTCGAAGAATCAGCACTTTCACTGATTGCACGCCAGGCAACGGGCAGTTTACGTGATGCAATTTCCTTATTGGATCAATTAGCCTCAACGGAAGAAAAAATTACGCTCGAGATGGCTCAAAAGGTTCTTGGAACAGCGACCAACCTGAGCGTGATTGATATTGTCGATGCATTGCTCGCTAAAGATACGGCAGGCGGGCTGGCATTGATCCATAAGAACCTCGACAGCGGGACGGATCCTAGGCAATTAGCCCGGCAGCTGGTGACCTA
>DAINBD010000178.1:0-1882 GCA_036733105.1 Candidatus Brevefilum sp.
GCAAATTGGCTTTCCGGTTGTCTTGAAAATTGTAGCAGAAGGTTTGTTACACAAGTCGGACGCTGGAGGAATAGTGCTTAACATCCAGGATGGCAGCACTCTGCGCGTAGCTTACAACAAACTAATCGAGCGAATCCGGATAAATGAGCCCGCCGCTGAGATTGTAGGGGCGATGGTTGAGAAAATGGCTGCTAAGGGAGTGGAGACGATTGTTGGAATGCGTCGGGATGTCACCTTCGGTCCGTTGATGATGTTTGGCATGGGCGGTACGATGGTTGAGTTGGTTAAGGATATCCAGTTTCGGGTTGCTCCGCTTTCCAAAGCAGACGTCCACTCCATGGTGGCAGAAACGTTGGCTGGAAAACTTCTTAATGGCTACCGGGGGGGACCGATTGCTGATTTTGATGCGCTTTATGACGCAATCGTCCAGCTCAGTCACCTTGCCATGGAACACCCTGAGGTCCAGGAGATTGAGATCAACCCACTGATCGTCTATCCGGAGGGAATGGGTGTGCTGGCGATTGACAGCCGCATGATTTTGGCGTAGAGGCTTAATCAAGCTAAAAAGGAGCTGTGCTATGTTAACGGCACAGCTCCTTTAATTGACTCTAATTTAACTCGTTTTTTGAAATCTACAGAATGCGTTGAGCAAACGCATTCTGTCAAAATAATAGTTGTCAGTCCGGTATCGCCTGACCTATCTGTTAATCAAGGGCAGATAGGTGTTTATTGGTTCTCCCATCAATGCAAATTCAATTATGCCATAATAAGGATGCTCGAAACTGTCTAATTCACACAAATTGACCAGGTTGGTAAAACTGCCTGGGACATCCCCAGTCAGTTCGTATCGCTCAGATTCAATCCATAGAGTGAGGTAAGGTTTCCCAATTCGGGTGGGATGCTGCCGGTGAGTTGGTTCGAATAGAGACTGAGATCTTGCATAACAAAACAAGATATATAAAGATTAAATACAATAATTTTGAAATGGATACCAAGATAATAGCCAACACCTTTATCATGAGTTTGTCCGGTGTTTTCTCAATGGTGTTTGTCGTGTAAGGTGATAGTTGCCCTGAGAGCACCCAGGTTCATACCAAAAGGAATTGAGTCTAAGCATCCGGTACAATTATTCCATCATGTTTGAGGTAATAGGAGAATGCGGCACGGCGAAGGTTTTTTCTGAAAATCGCGATCAAAAAGCAATTGATCAGATTCAAACCCTGATGGATCAGCTTTTTGTGAAGGGGGCGCACGTTCGGATCATGCCTGATTATCATTGGGGAGCCGGTGCGACGATTGGATTTACAGCCAGGCTGGGCGAATGCGTGGTCCCGAACATGGTCGGCGTGGATATCGGCTGCGGCATGTATGTGGAAGAATTGGGCACACAGGATATCGACCCTCGCGAATTTGATCGGGTCGTCCACAAAATTCCAGCGGGCTTTAAATCCTGGCAGAGACCAATCCAGGATGCCCCTTTTATGCGCAGTCTGCTTTGTTACAAGGATATAGAAAGTTCTGTGATCGACCAACAGGTTGGCACGCTTGGTGGTGGTAATCATTTCATCGAGTTGGATAAGGACGAAGAGACGGGTAAAACCTACCTGGTGATCCATTCTGGCAGCCGTAATATCGGCAAGCAGGTTGCCGATTTCTACCAAAAATTAGCAGAAAGAACCTGCAAGGCTGACGTTCCACGGCCATTGAAGTATCTGATCGGTAAGCCAATGAAGGATTACCTGCATGATATGAAGCTCTGCCAGCAGTATGCCTGTTTGAATCGTAAGACCATGGGCGAGTTTATCAGCCGGCATTTCGGGATTGGTGGATACGTTTTTCAGACCATTCACAATTTTATTGGGGAAGACAGCATCATTCGCAA
>DAINBD010000179.1:0-1875 GCA_036733105.1 Candidatus Brevefilum sp.
TCTCGGCACCAGTCAAATGGGCATGGATCTTTTTGGCAGGGATATCGATCGTGAACGGAACGCCAAGGTCATAATGTGAAAGCCAGGGTTTTTCTCTATTCATCATCCAACCTGCTCCTGATGATCTCTTCCATTTCATCAGCCGTATTTTCACTGGCTGACACCCATATGATCCGTTTATCTCCCGGTTTGAACCAGTTCGCCTGGCGCCTGACAAAGATCCTTGTATTTCTTTTGATCAGCGCCACCGCTTCTTCATAGGTCAATTCACCCCTGATAAATTGGATGATCTCCGCATAACCGATGGCTGAGAGATTGGGATGCTCAACCGGGATACCCTGATCAAGCAAGCCACGTACCTCATCAATAAGCCCAGATTCCAACATCAGCTCAATTCTCTTGTCGATCCGGTCATAAAGCTCTTCGCGCGTTCGTTCTATCCCCAGAATGATGGGCTGGTAACGACAGGATTGTTTCTGTCTTAATGCTGAGAAACGCTCTCCGGTATTGAGAATGACTTCAAGGGCACGAACCGTTCTGCGCAAATTACGAAAGTCGATCTTATCTGCCGCTTCCGGGTCCAATAATGCCAGTTTAGAATGAAGGCTTTCTGCCCCGATTTCTTCCGCCCAATGATTCAAGATTATGCGGAGCTTATCATCCGGGCTTTGGGGTGGTATTCGCCAACCCTCAATGATCGAGCGGATATACTGCCCTGTTCCGCCCGCGAGGAAAGGCAGGTTTCCCCTAGCGTGAATATCATCAATAGCCTTGTAGGCTTCTCTCAGATAAAGGGCTAAATTCCAGATTTCATCAGGATCAGCGACGTCGATGAGATGATGGGGAATATACCCTTTTTCCTGAGGAGTCGGCTTTGCTGTCCCAATATCCATCCCCCGATAAAGCAGACGCGAATCAGCAGAGACGATCTCGCCACCGAACCTTTGAGCCAGTTCAATTGAAACAGAAGTCTTACCCACTGCTGTGGGTCCAAGGATGACAATTAATGTTCTTTTTTTGAGATCAGACATTATGATACGTTAATAAAATGTTGAATATCTCGAATTGATTGTTGTCGATCCAATTGGATCGAAATGACATCAATCCGCCAATCATCAGTTGCATCAGGATGCGCCTGAAGCCATAATAACGCTGCATTCTGTAAACGTTCCATTTTCGCAGGTGTGATGCTGTCTTCAGGTTCACCATAGGTGTTGGTGGTGCGGGTTTTGACTTCAACAAAAATCACATTCTCGGTTTCTGCCTCAACCGCCACAAGATCTATTTCACCATAACGTGTAGTGAAGTTTCGATCAAGAATCTGGTAACCGTGTTCCTCAAGAAACTTTTCAGCGAGCATTTCACCCAAATTGCCAATTTGCTTTTGGTAAGTCATAACCGTTCATCCCGTTAAGTAAATTAATCCTACGCTAAAGGCAATTGCCCGTCAAGCATACAGGAAAACTATAGAAGCACCATCCATATCATTTAAGGTTTTTCGAAATAAAATGTGGTAAAGTCATATCGCTTTATTGCTCACGATTGAAATTACATTAAGCCTAAATTATCGGTTAAAATCCTTATTGAGGAAATATGCCAATCTTAGAGATTATCACAATCGGTACTGAACTTTTACTCGGTGAGATTACCGACACGAACTCAACTTACATCGCACGTACCTTGCGAGATCACGGGATCGACATTTACCGGATCACGACCATCGGGGATAACCCCAACAGGATCGCTTTAACGATCAAAGAGGCTTTGAAAAGGGCAGATATTATTATCACAACAGGCGGTTTGGGACCGACGATTGATGATCCTACTCGCTTAGCTGTTGCAAAGGCTACTGATCGTGAGCTCGTTTTTAGCCCT
>DAINBD010000180.1:0-1870 GCA_036733105.1 Candidatus Brevefilum sp.
GTAAGGGTAAACATCACGAGTTGATGAAAACCTGCAAAACTTATCAAGAAATCGCCACGTCACAATTGAGTTTGGAGGAACTGGCATGAGCAACAATCATCAAAAAACAAACTCACAGAATGAAAAACCCCAACCTCAGACCAAACCCCCCGTAAGAATGAGGCGAGGCGGCGGACCTATGGCAATGATGCCAGGAGAAAAAGCCCGAGATTTCAAAGGAACCATGAAGCAATTGATCGATTTCTTGGGAAAATACAAATGGCTGATCCTGTTGTCCTTTGTCCTTGCTGCTGCATCGACGGTATTTTCAATCGTAGGTCCAAAAATACTAGGGCAGGCAACAACCATCATTTACGAGGGTGTTATTGGCAAGTTAAACGGAAATGGCACTGGCATTGACTTTGCAGCGATTTCTGCCATCCTGATCCGCGTTCTGATCCTGTACGTGATTTCAGCTTTTCTCTCGTTCCTCCAGGGCTACATGATGTCCGGCGTCTCTATGGACATTACCTATCGCCTCCGCCAAGATATTGCAGCAAAGATCAACCGGCTTCCGCTCCAATTTTTTGACCGGGTAAGTCAGGGAGAAGTCCTTTCAAGGGTTACCAATGATGTGGATACTGTCAGTCAAACACTCAACCAGAGCATGGCACAGATCATCACCTCCACCACAACTGTGATCGGTGTTCTGATCATGATGCTCACGATTAGCTGGACCATGACCTTGATTGCCCTGCTGACTGTTCCGCTTTCCTTACTAGCAATTAGGTTAATTGTTCAATACTCTCAGAAATACTTCAAACAACAGCAGGCTTATCTCGGACATGTCAACGGTCATGTGGAAGAGATGTTTGGTGGTCATATTGTGATCAAAGCCTTTAATGCAGAAGCGGAGTCGATCAGGAAGTTTAACAGCCTCAATGATACGTTGTATCAGTCAGCCTGGCTTGCGCAATTCCTTTCACATACGATGATGCCTGTGATGCGCCTTATTACCAACCTCGGCTATGTCGCAGTCGCAATCCTGGGTGGTTACCTGGTTATCCGCCAAAGGATTACAGTGGGCAACATCCAGGCCTTCATCCAGTATGTACGTTCTTTTAATATGCCTCTCCAGAATATTGCCAATATCTCAAATGTCCTTCAGCAAACTGCCGCAGCCGCCGAAAGAGTCTTTGAGTTTTTGAATGAAACAGAAGAAATTCCAGACACAGCTGATTCAGTAGAAATTGAAGAGGTTGAGGGAAGGGTCGAATTTCAAAATGTTCGTTTTGGCTACAATCCTGAAGTGGTCATCATCAAGGATTTCTCCTTCAAGGCTGAACCAGGTCAAAAAATCGCTATTGTTGGACCAACCGGCGCAGGTAAAACAACGCTGGTTAAACTCTTGATGCGTTTTTATGATGTTGATGAAGGCACAATCCGCGTGGATGGGCACAATATCAAGGCATTCAAACGCAGCGATCTGCGCCGTATGTTCGCCATGGTTTTGCAGGATACATGGCTTTATAATGGCACCATTGCTGACAACATCCGTTATGGTCGTGAGGATGCAACAGAAGATGAAATTTGTCAGGCAGCAACCACTGCTCATGTCAATCACTTTATCCGAACCCTGCCCGGCGGCTATTCCATGGTGCTGAATGAAGAAGCTACGAACATATCTTCTGGACAAAAACAGCTCATCACCATTGCAAGGGCAGTCCTGGCTGATCCGCCTATCCTGATCCTGGATGAAGCCACAAGTTCGGTGGATACCCGTACAGAAATCTTAATTCAACAAGCAATGGACCGCCTGATGCATGGACGTACCAGCTTCATCATTGCCCACCGGCTTTCAACCATCCGAAATGCTGACCTGATCCTGGTG
>DAINBD010000181.1:0-1851 GCA_036733105.1 Candidatus Brevefilum sp.
TGCTATTGCCACTTTTTGTTTTTCACCGCCAGATAGGGTTGATAATTCCCGCTCTTTTATTGATTCGCCTTTGACAATTGCAAGAACTTCATCAATGCGGCTATCGATTTCAGCCGGTTCCAGGCAATTATTTTCTAGTCCGAAGGCGATTTCATCCCCTGAGGTTAGGGTACAGAATTGATCTTCAGGGTTCTGTTGAACATAGGCAACACGATCACTGGCTTGATAAATGGGAAGTCCTGTCATATCAACCCCATGAATGCTGATTTTGCCAGAATAGTTTGGTTTTTCATCTTGAAATAAGAAACCTGCCAGTGCTTTTCCGAGCGTGGACTTTCCACTCCCTGATTTCCCGATAAGAACCGCGAAGGATCCAGCCTCAATCGAAAGATTGATATCATGAATCACTGGTTCTGACTCACCGGGATAGGTATAGGAAAATTGCTGAATTTCAACCATTGCCATAATTGCATTCAGTCAATGATGATTTCTAAAAATGGATAAATGAGTACGTTACCAGACATTTCAGCTAGTGCGTAGGCAATACCCTCTTCCTCAATAACGGTAAAGACTCGTAAATCATCATTGCCCTCAAATTTTGACCATTCTAGTGTCAGTGCATCATCCAATGATTTGAAGATCACAGACGTTGGATCTTCACCATCAAGATTTTGATCAATGATTTTCCATACAGGTACGCCCTGCAACTTTTTGGAACCACCGGGCAAATCGACCTGCGTGCTGTCCATGTCTGTTTTCCATTCATCTGGGTCAAAGTTGGATTTTGCGCCAGATGGGTAAACAATTGTTAACCCTTCTGAAATAATGACTGTTAAGTTGGATACGTTTCTGACCCAGGCTTTACTGCTTTCTGGTCCAACAACGTTAAAAGATGCGTCATTCCCTTTACCTTGCTTCACTAAAAGTATGTTTTCGTTCTCAGTTAACTCATCAAAGCTGATCAGGAAAGCATAACCGTCTGTTGCTTCAATAAGAAGCATATCGGCGTTTGGATGCGGGTTGGCGTGGTTGATGATTTCTGAAAGAGAGAAACCACTGTATTCGCTCATGACCCCATTGGCGTCCATTTCTCGCGTTACCGGATTACGTTCCAAGGTTTTATCAGAGTATTCATAAGGAGTCTCAACTGCACCATCAATCGTAATTGCGTCAGGACCTTGAAAACTGATTTTTAGAAAGACAAATACCAATATGGCGATCACTAAAAATCCCAGCAAGATATACCACCCGATTTTACGCCCATATAAAGGCTGTTCAGGTGCTTTAACCACACCTGCTTTTGCCAATGCATTGACCAACAGGTAAGGGAGAAATCCTGCAAAGATTATCCCAGAGATCAATGCAACGAAGAGAAGGATAAAAATTGCTGTCAGACCAAGAATATTGATCGGGATCGTTGCAAACAATTGGAAAACGAGAACATTGGATGCGGTTGCCAATCCACCTCCGACCAAATAAGGTAAGAGATGTCGTTTTTGCCTAAAGAGGAGAAACCCAAAATCAACCAGCATTCCTGCGACAAGATCAACCAACAGGATAATTACACCGTGGCTGTTGCCGCTCATAAGCTCAACAACCCCTTTAAGAATGCCAGTCAGCGTTCCAACCCCAGATTTTTTCAAAATCCCCATCGCCAACACGATCCAGATGACATGGAGACCAGCAGCCCATTGACTGCCGCCTGCAAAACCAAGTGCGGCATGGACTGCGTCACTGATTGCGTTTACATAAGTGCTGGTTACGCCTCCTAAAGCAGCTAATACAGCCATGACCAACAGATCACGTGTAGAAAAATAGAAACCTTTTGTTGTGTTGATTTGATCGGACAAT
>DAINBD010000182.1:0-1845 GCA_036733105.1 Candidatus Brevefilum sp.
TCGTGAAAATTGCCAGCAAGAAGAATGTTGTTTGGGCGACGGGCGGCGGCTTTGACCCACCAAGCGAGGCAAATGAAAATATTCGCTGGATTTTTGCGACCTCATTGGAAAAGCATGAGTTGGATAACCTCACACCAGCGACAGCCTGGCAGCCTGGTCAAATATTAAGGTTGATAACGATTGGAGGATTAAGGCCTGGAAAAAACATTTCAGCTGCGATTTCCTCCTTGCCATTGATCAAGAAGACCTGTGAAAATGTGTCTTTGGATATTTTGGGCGATGGAGAATTACATGAGAACCTCAATGCGCTGGTTGAAAGGCTTAACTGCGCAGATATTGTGACCTTTCATGGCAATGTGGAGCACAAAACTGTTTTAGAGTTGCTGAGTCGATCCCATCTATTTGTTTTTCCAACATTACGAGAGGGCTTCCCTAAAGCCTTGCTGGAAGCCATGGCTTGCGGGTTGCCGGTGATTGCTAATCCGGTCTCTGTCATCCCTTATCTGGTGGAAAAGAATCAATGCGGCCTACTCTTGAAGAAGCCAGATGCCGAAAGCATTGCTGCGGCGGTGTTGCAAATGATTGCTGACCATCAAAGGATGAAACAGATGGGGGAAAATGCCCATGCTGCAGCTGAAACCTATACGTTAGAAAATTGGCGCGACCTGATAAGAGAGGAATTGGAATATGCCTGGTGCATTCAATTGCGATCTTAGCAATTTGAATCATCCTGACAAATCCAGCTAATTACATCGCAAATAGGCTTTGATGAAGCGTATTCCGCTCTTTTCAGTAATTGAAATTACAAATTAAGAATGAGGTTTGTTGACTGATCAAAAACGACTGAAAATAATTTACTTGATAGGCGAGTTGAGCAAGGGGGGCAGTGAGCGTCAGCTTTATCTTTTGCTGACCCATATGAATTTGGAGCGAGTTCAGCCCATCGTAGTTGTTTTTAATCCGAGCATCAACAAGGGTTATTGCAAAGCCCTGATTGAGGCTGGGATAGAGGTCGTCGATATTCCAGCAGATAAAAAAAGGATTTTTCAACGGGTTGGTTTCCTAGTGAGACTCTTCCGAAAGGTGAAACCCCAGATTGTTCACTCCTGGTCTGTACATGATAACCCTTATGCAAGTTTAGCTGGTTGGCTGGGTGACGTCCCCCTTCGTTTGGGCTCTTTACGTTGTTCAATTAATAATCACAATTTTAAGGGGTTACATCCTATTCTGCAAAAAATTTCACTCCGATCATGTCAAGATATTTTTGTGAATGCACCCAGTATCAAAAAGGAGCTAATTGGTCTAAAAATTCCTGAGGAAAAGATCATCCTTTTGAATAACTGTGTGGAAATCTTTGAAAAGCCTTCTGGAAATATTTCCGATCTGATTGCAATTCCATCGAGGGTAAAAAATCCCAGGGTGGTTGGGACGGTTGGTAATCTCAGGAAAAACAAGAACATTCATATCTTCATCAAGGGTTTAGCAGAAGTTCTGCCTGATTATGAAGACCTTTATGGCGTCATCATTGGTCAACCTATTTCGGACGAGTTGGATTATTATGAAAGGATCAAAGCACTCATTGCCAATCAAAACTTAGGCGATCGAATCTTTCTCATGGGTTTTCGCGAGGATGCTCCCCGCTTGATCCATCAGTTTAGTATTTTTTGTTTATTATCCGACAATGAAGGCACACCAAATGTGGTTCTTGAGGCGATGGCAGCCGCAAAACCGGTTATCGCTTCAAATACCAGCGGGATACCAGACGTTGTTCGAGATTGTGAGAATGGGATACTGATCACGCCGGGCAATGTAAATGAATTTGAAAAAGCCCTTAGACAGTTGCTC
>DAINBD010000183.1:0-1796 GCA_036733105.1 Candidatus Brevefilum sp.
ATTGTTTGCGCAGCATACCTGGGCGGGATTAGCCCGATGATCTTGCTGCTGGGCGGCGGTGCATTGATGTTTATCTTCCGCTATTTACACCGCCTTGGACGCGGTACAGGATTATCAATCGTTTCCTTTGCCCTTGTGCGGATCGATTATTCCGCGCTTTATCAATCCCAGGCATTTAGTTTACCCCTTCTCTTCTGGGTGTTTTTCAAAGCTGGTGCGCTGATGCTGGGAAGCGGTTATGTGCTTCTAGCTTTCATTCATGATGATCTGGTTACAAGGTTGGGTTGGTTGACCGACAGCCAGATGGTGGATGCTATTGCAGTAGGACAGGTGACACCCGGTCCTCTTTCGACAACAGCAACTTTTGTAGGCTATTTGTTAGGTGGTTTACCTGGTGCATTTTTAGCAACGTTGGGCATGTTCCTGCCTTCATTTTTAATTGTCATTGTGCTGATCGGTTTCATTGATCGCATTCGTGGATCACAGCGTTTTGCAGGGTTTTTAGAGGGTGTAAATTTTGCAGCATTGGGGTTGATGGCTGGTGTGACCTGGGAGATTGCCAAGACAGCATTGATCGACCCGGTCACGGTGGTCATTGCTTTGGGGGGATTATTAGCCTTGTTGAAGTTTAAGGTCAGTGCTATCTGGTTGGTTTTGAGCGGTGCCCTGATCGGGTTGGTGCGCTGCCTGTTCTTTTGTGGTTGAAAGTCCGTTTAGAATACTGCGAATGATAACGCCGCGTGGCGTCTCTTCAAAGTGATTAAAACGTGAACCCCAATCCCAATTGTTCATTTTCATTGCCAGCCGTTTGGCAGCATTGGATGCCCGGATTTTGGCGTCCTCAGGGAAAATAACGGAGGCAAAGCTTTCTGCTAAATCCTCGCTGGCGTTGAAATTGCGATCCACGCCGCAGGGTGGAGGTGCCTCCCCGGTGTGATACCATAATGCTTTCCAGTCGAATTTGGATTTGACACCCAATTTTTTGAATATCTCTCCCAGCCTCTTCTCAACACGTCGTAATACCTGTTTGATCCCTTCCCAACGACCGGCACTGACAGCTCGACGAAGAAAAGCTTCTGGATGGCGATTCCAGGCATTGTTCCAACGATGACCGAGTTCGTGTGCCAGGGTCCAATCCGTCCAGTGTTCATCCAGGAAGATATCACAGTTGCGCGTCCGTCCGACCTTCCCTGGACGGTTGCTGTGATGAAGGATTGTCGGCTGCTGATTGAAGATTTCCAGGACCGATTGGGCATCTGCCAGTTTTATGAGGGACTGGAAAATGTTTAAGACGCGTTGTATTTCCTTGACATCCCATTCCCCCTCAAACTGGATGCCCCAATCTCTCAACTGCTCAACAGGTTTCTTTGCGGTTTGCGTCATATCTAGATGATATTATAAGCTGATATTTTTTGATTTTATCCATAATCAGCAGATTGGGCTGAGCTTTTGAGGTTGGTTTGATCTTCTCTAAAAAGAAGTGAAGGTTATCTGTTTTCATCATATGCCAGGCGCTACCCTGCCAAAGAATAACCCGCCTGGAATGATTTATAATTAGATTGGAAAAGCCAGTGATTGAGGAAGGAAATCTGATATGAGCATAAAGGTTGGTATTCTTACAGCAGGTAGCGATTGCCCGGGGTTGAATGCTGCCATTCGTGGATTTGGTAAAGCTGCCCAGCGCACCTATGGGATGGAACTGGTCGGTTTCCAAGATGGCTTTCGGGGGTTATTGGATGATAGAACAATCGACCTGAGCGGCAACGCCCTTTCTAATGTCCTGACCAGGGGCGGCA
>DAINBD010000184.1:0-1786 GCA_036733105.1 Candidatus Brevefilum sp.
GTGACTGTCGCTGATCCAAAAACATTACTCCAAATGTCATTTGATATCACAGAACAAGCCCAGGGACCCTACACAGAAAAATACCGCGTTTACGGCACTTCAACCAACATGCTCAACATGAATAAATTGGGACTCCTTCCCACACGCAACTATCAGGAAGGCGTCTTTGAATTCGCAGAACTGGTCAGCGGTGAATACCTCGACGAGCACCACAAAGTGAAAGTGATCGCCTGTGCCCAATGCCCAATTGCATGCGAGCAAATGTCAATGGTCAAGAACGGTCCTTTTGCCGGGGCAATGACAGGGATTGAATACGAATGCCTTCAAGCTGTCAGCTCTAACTTAGGTATTGGAGATATGACAGCAGCAATCAGGCTTGTCGATGTCGCCGACCGCTGCGGGATGGACGCGATGTCGATGGGGGTGACGATTTCCTTTGCAATGGAATGCTATGAACGCGGCGTCCTCAAAAAGGAAGATTTTATATGCAAAGAAGCACCGGATGGGATCGAACTCAATTTCGGCAACGGAGCTGGTGCAGTCATCCTGGCAAAAATGATTCGGGACAAAGAAGGTATCGGGGAGATCCTCTCTGAAGGGACAAAAAGAGCTTCTGCCGCTATTGATAAAGAACGAGGTTCTGAGACCTATAAATGGGCAATGAATATCAAAGGCCTTGAGACACCCGGATATGATGCCCGGGCATTAAAAACATTTGCGGTGGGTTTAGCTGCGGGAACACGCGGCGGATGCCATAACCGCTCTGCTGCTTACGACGCTGATATTTCAGGTGAAACAAACCGTTTCACAGTGGACGAAACCAGAGGTGAAGTCGCATCCCGAACTGAAGAGTATGCAGCTGTATACGACACATTACCTATGTGCAAATTTATCCGCCGTTGTTTCACTGGCAAGGCTGATCGCTCAGGTGCCTGGCCTTCAATAGCCAAGCTGATCAATGCCACCACAGGGTGGAATTTTGGATATGACGATGTCGATTTGATCGGTGTGAGGACGCATACTCTGAAAAAAGCATTCAATATTCGTGAAGGCTGGACCGAAAAAGATGATGATTTGCCATACCGCTGGAAACATGATCCAATGACCATTGGACCCTCAGCAGGACATGTGGTAACAGAGGAGGAACTGGCTTATTTGAAAAATATTTATTACAAAGCCAAAGGTTGGACAGATGAAGGTTTGATCCCTAAAGAATTGCTGATCGATCTTGGTATGGATGATGTCGCCGAAGAAATAGGCGTATAAGGAGATTATTGAGAATGGTAGCTTCTACGTCAAAATTTAAATATATCGTTTGTGATCCCGAATTGTGTATCGGATGCCAGTTGTGTGAATACATCTGCTCCTATACCAAAACTGGCGAATTTAATTCCTACCGCAGCCGAATTCGCACGGTGCGAGTGGATGAAGTTCTGATCACTGCAGTTGCTTGTCGAACTTGTGAGAATGCACCCTGTGTGATTGCCTGCACAAGGGATGCCCTGACGCAGGATCCAGAGTCGGGAATTATCCGCATCGATCCCCAAAAATGTGACGGATGTGCCTGGTGCATTGAAGCTTGCGATTTTGGTGCAATCTCGATTAACCACGAAACAAAATTAGCAGAATTTTGCAATCAATGCGAAGATGTCGAAGGAGGACCCCAGTGCGTTTTAATCTGCCCGAAAGATGCATTGGAATACACCACACCAGACCAAAGATCTCAACGGACTCGCCACAAATTAATTAAGGAAAGTCTGGAATTTCCCCAAAAGGCAAAGGATCC
>DAINBD010000185.1:0-1764 GCA_036733105.1 Candidatus Brevefilum sp.
AATGGTCACGGCACCGGTCTCTTGAATTTGATCTGAAAGCAGATCAAAGGGTGAATTTACTAAATTAACCCCGAGGATCTCTTGTTGGGCAGCAATTTGCTGGTCCAAAGACCATGCAATTTTTTGATCCTTTTCCCTAAAAAGTGATAATTGCCCAGAAGGTCTTTGTTGTGAAATCAAAGATAAACCTTCTGGAATTGAAATTAAACCTTCCAATCCACCACACATGATCAGGTGTTGGGCTTCCTTTTTTTGAGGATCAACCCTGATTATGAAATCCTCCAATGAAACAAACGGTCTGAGCTCACGAATTCTGTGGATGGTTCGCTGGGTTAGGTCTTTGACCTGATCCAATCCCATATAGAGTGTTGGGTTACCATCCGGGTACCTGACACAGAATCGCTCCTCTGAATGATTGATGTGAGGTGGAAGAACCGGTAAATTCAGACGCCTTGCTTCCATTAAATATACGCGCTGTGAGTAGTAACCCCCTCCAAATCCCAAAACAGCTGACATGAATTCAGCAGGGAAATGAGTTTTGCACCAGGCTGAATTCCAGGCAAGCTGGGCATAGGAAGCTGCATGTGCCTTTGGGAATCCATAACCAGCGAAAGCAGCCATCATTTCCCAGATCCGCTCAGCTACATCTCCGGGAACATGATGACTTTGGGCTGCACCTGCGATGAAATTTACACGGAGTGTGTCCATAACATCGCCAGGATCAAAATGACTCATTGCACGCCTGAGGATGTCTGCCTGGGCAATGGATAAACCGCCAAGTTCATGTGCGATCCTTAGAACCTGTTCCTGATAAAGAATGACCCCAAAGGTGTCATCTAATAAATTTGATAGGGATGGATGAATGTGGGCAACGGGTTCTTCACCTTTGAATCGCCGAACAAAGGCATCTCTCAATCCGCCGCGAAGGGGTCCAGGCCTGTAGAGCGCGAGGGCAGCCATGATGTCTTCGACCGATTTTGCTTTGATTTCTCGAAGTGTCGAACGCATTCCCGGGCTTTCAATTTGAAAACACCCGATCGTTCTTGCTTCAAGGATCTTATTCGAGGTCGCGGCATCATCCAGGGGAATCTTCTGCAGGACATCCAAAGATGAAGAAAACTCCTTGCTTTTCCAGGAATGAATTCGATCTGCAACTTCACCTAATACCGTTAGACCTTTAATCCCAAGAAGATCAATTTTCACCAAACCTAACTTCTCGATTTCCTCAAGGTCAAATTGCGTATGGTTGATCCCGAGCGTTGATGAGTGAACCAGTGGAACCAAGTCCGTGATGGGGAAGGGAGTGATAACAATTCCGCCTGGATGAACTGAAAGATGTCGGGGTAAATCTAAAATCGCAGCAGCATCAACTAAGATATCTTTGAGAATTGGGATCGAAGAATCGCGTTTTAGACCTGAAAATGGATCGGTTTCATCTTCTTCACGTGGAAAGCCAAAAGATGATGGAAGTTTCTTTGAGAGCTGGCGAATTGTTTCTTGCGAGAGACCATAGGCTTTCGCAACATCCCCAAAAGCTGATTTTGGGCGGTAGCGGTTGATCGTGCCGACCATCGCAACCTTATCTGAGCCGTAATGCTCGAAAACATACTGGATGACCTCATCACGGCGATGGGATGCGATATCTGTGTCGATATCTGGCGGTTTTTTTCTGGCAGGGTTCAAAAAACGTTCAAAATATAGATTCAAAGCAAGGGGATCCGGTGAGGTGATATTCAAGCAATGTGCCACAAGTGATGAGGCAGC
>DAINBD010000186.1:0-1717 GCA_036733105.1 Candidatus Brevefilum sp.
TTATTATTATTTTTATTTATTTTTTTTTCTTTACCAATTATATATTTTAATTTCCTGTTGCGTATTTTTTGTATAAGGTGTTCGGGAAAAAGTGTTCATAAGTGCTAATGATTGGGGACAGAAAGAATAATCAATTTTTCTGCCTGATAAATACTGGGGAAATGACAATGTGGGTCAACAGGTTGTTTTGATCCTTGGAATATGCAGCTCAATCCAGGGTCAGGAGGGCACCGTACTTCTTAAGCCAATCGCGGGATTTCTGGTAATCAGGTTTGATGGCTGCCACAGTGCTCCAAAATGCTTTACTGTGGTTGAGATGTTTGAGATGGGCAAGCTCATGCACGACAACGTAATCGATCACTTCGAGGGGGGCCATGGAAAGGCGATAGGTGAAATTTAGGTTGCCCTTGCTGGAGCAGCTGCCCCAGCGGGTGCGGGCGCTGGTGATGCGCAGATGATTGATGGTGAAACCATATTCCAGGGTATATTTGTCGACCAGGCTTTGGGTGATTGCCCGGGTTTCTTTGCGATACCAGTCGATAAAAACTTCCTGTGCACGGTCCTGAGCTGAACGGGAGAGTAAAAATGCACCATCAAGATCAAGGTATGGACGTTGGCGATCCGTCAAAAGGAGGGGATATTGATTTCCCAAATACCAGAATTGATCCCCAGGTGAAAAGGTTTTGGGTTTGATGAGGGCGAATTGGCGTATCAAACGTGCCTGGGTTTTTTGAATCCATGCCCCTTTTTGGTCAACGATTTTTTCGATTTGTGCTTTCGTGGCATATTTTGGCGCACGCACGATCAGGCGCCCATCAGGCTTGACCTCCAGGCTGAAGGAGCGCCGATTGGAGCGGATGATTTGAGAGATTTCAGGCTTTGCCCTAGTTTGGCTGGATTGCATAAGGATGATTATACTTGGTGCTGTGAGTGTCATGGGATGTGCGGTTGGCATGAAGGAATTTTCCTAAAGCGTTTGCCATCCTCAGGACTTCATGTATAATCATTGCTATGCATGTTCTCAGGAGCAGGGCGAAATGTATATTTGCGCTTCAGAGTGAAGTCGACTTAATGCATGAATTGATTGCTGCCTATTAGGGAGATTAATTTGCTGACTCATGATCAGTTTTGGCCAAATATTTGTTCTTTAGGTGGGCTTGAGTTGAAGACCCTGGACCGGGACCGTCCTTTTGAAGTTTTGGATGTGGATGGTGAAGGCGTGGTGCTTTCTCCCGTGGTAAGTGGTAAGGAGCGCAAGATCCAGCGGGAGACGATGGAAGGGGCATTTGATGCGCTTTTGGATCGGCGAGAGCTGACCGGCCATGAGATTGCAGAGGAATTTTCGGCTTTTAATGCTGTGTACATAGCCACATTGTTGGCTGCTTTGCCTGATGTAGCAGTGTGTAGGCGGCCTATTCGTTTGATCTTTATGGGGCACCAGTTGTTCTACTTACCCTGATATCCCCAATTACGGAAAACATTTTAATAACAAAGGGGAAGCATACCCTGTTCTGCATCAACAGGTGAGGTCAAATTTTGCTATAATTGCCTCTATGCTTAATCGCCTTACCCATGAACTTTCCCGTTATCCCCGCCAGTTTTGGCTGATGTTCGTTGGAATGATCATTGCGACGACTGGTTCAGCGATGATCTGGCCATTTTTGATGATCTATGCCAGTCAAACGTTATCCTTGCCGCTTGTGACCGTTGCCAGTTT
>DAINBD010000187.1:0-1683 GCA_036733105.1 Candidatus Brevefilum sp.
GAATGAACGGGGAATTAATCAATTAAGCTGAATGATCGTCTTGAGATTCATCAGTGTCAGAAGTATGATCTTGCTCACTTTTACCAGATAAACCATCTTTGAATGATTTAATTCCAGCGCCAATTTCGCCAGCGACTTTGCTAATCCTTCCAACACCAAAAACCAGAAGAATGATCACCAAAACAACGATCAATTCCGGCCAACCTACCCACTTACCTAACATTTTTACTCCTTCTTCTTTTTTTGTCTTGCAAGTGATGCCAAAAGTATACCTAATAAATATAAGATGAACAATGGCGCCATCAAGAGCGCCATATTGATCGGATCTGGTGTCGGCGTAGCCACAGCAGCAATGACCGCAATTAAAATGAGCGCAATGCGCCATTGCTTTGCCAATCCCTTTGCATCGATAATGCCAAGCTTTGCCAAAACAAACATCAATAGAGGCGTTTCGAAACTTAAACCAACCCAAAACACTAGGTTGGTGACAAAATTGACATAGTCCTTCCATTTGGGTAACACCTCAGGTCCCGGAAACTGCACCAGGAACGGGATCGCTGCTGGCAGCATCACCATGAAGCCAAAGACTGCACCGCCAATGAACAGGATCACAGCCAATGGAACAGCGATTAAAACCCAGCGACGTTCTTTTTGTGTGAGACCGGGCGAGACAAAGAGATAAATTTGATAGAGCGTGAAAGGCAATGAAATGATGAACCCTGCCAATAGTGATAGCTGGAAATAGACGCTCAAATTTTCAGTAACCTGGATGGAGAGTAAATTCTCCAAACCACCGATTGGTTTTGCCACCAGATCCATTAAAAAGTCTGTAAAAACTGCACTCACAATAACGCCGAAGACAAGACCGATTAACACATAAAATAATCGTTTTCGTAATTCACTTAAATGCTGCAAAAGCGTCATTTCCTGGTTTTTTTCTGCCATATCTGCCTGTAATTGCGTGTTAAAATGAATCCCACATATGTAATTCTATCATTACAGACATGAAGATACCAAATGCCATATACCAACAAAGGAAATTATGCTCAACTTAGAAAAGCCTGACCTTTTACAAATAAACGCTCTTGCGCAGCGTGCATGGTACATACCTTTTTACGATCCAACCAGCCCGATCCCGGATTATCCCAATGATGCGATCAACCTTATGACCTTGAATGGCTTATGGGAATTTCGATTTTTCGATTCGGCATCATCGGTTCCTGACTCGGTAGTAAATAAAAAGTGGTCTGCTGGTAAAGCTGATCGCATCCCTGTCCCGAGCTGTTGGGAGCTTCATGGATATGATCGACCACAATACGTGAATGTCCAATACCCTTTTCCAGTGGAACCGCCCTTTGTACCCAATCAAAATCCCACGGGTGTCTATCAAAAATCTTTTCAGATACATGAAAACTGGCATGGAAAAGATATCGTCCTAACCTTCCTTGGCGTTAATTCCGCTTACGAGGTCTACCTTAACGGACAGTTTGTGGGCGCGAGCAAGGGCAGTCACCTTGCAAGTGAGTTTCGGCTCACCTCATTGATTTCTCTGCAGGAAGAAAATAACCTGACTGTTGTCGTTTACAAATGGTGTGATGGGGCATACCTCGAAGATCAGGATATGTGGCGTCTGCATGGCATCTTCCGGGATGTTTACCTCACAGCACGCCCTCTGAGCCATAT
>DAINBD010000188.1:0-1675 GCA_036733105.1 Candidatus Brevefilum sp.
TGCTGCCAGGAGAGCATCGATTTCAACAACAGCACCGCGGGCGGTGTTGATCAGAATTGCAGTGGGTTTCATCAACCCGAACTCGGCTTCTCCGAGCATTCCTTTGGTCTTTTCGGTCAGGGGAACATGCAAGCTGACAAAATCAGATTGTGCGAGCAGTTCTGGTAAGCTGGTGAATTCGGCCCCAAGTTCTGTTTCGATCTCTGGATGACGCGAGCGGCTGTGGTAGAGGATGCGCATATCAAAACCGCGAGCTCGACGGGCAAATGCCTGCCCAATACGTCCCATGCCGACGATCCCAACGGTGGCACCTTGAACATCTTCACCAAGCAGGTTTGTAAATTCCCATGTTCGCCAATGACCATCCCTGGCGTAATCGATCGCCTCTCCCAATCGGCGAGCTGCTGCCAGGAGCAAGGCAAAAGCCAAATCAGCGGTCGCATCCGTCAGCAGGTCAGGCGTGTAACCAACCGGGATGTGCCTGGTGGCGGCTGCTTCGAGATCAATATTATCCACGCCAACAGCCACCTGGCTGATCACCTTGAGGTTGCGTGCATTTTCAATGACTGCCCGGTCAACCGGGTCCGTCAGCAAACAGATCAATCCATCAGCATGGATCGTCTTTTCCATTAAGACATCATGTGGGGGTGGTGTTCCCTCAGACCAATATTCCGCATCGCAGTAGGCATTTAATTTGTCTTCAGCTTCGGGTGTAAGATGGCGGGTTACAAAGACATGAAAAGACATTCTTAATCCTCCGGTAATTGCATCATTGCACATAATTGTATCGCAATTTGTTTCACACCTTTGCTCTGCAGATAAAGTGGAAAGTTGTCTGCCTTCTCAGAAAGTAAATATTCATCAACAGGCGTTGTTATGCAAATGTATATTCAAAAAAACGCATATATTTGTGGTAAAATAATAACCACTCACGTGAAAGAACTTTTGCACTGTATTGTTTAAGACGGATTCTGATTATGAATTCAATCAAATCAAAAGAACATGAAATCGTGCGTGAATTTCAGGCTTTGCCAGATGTGGATTCGAAATATGCACACCTTTTTCAACTGGGTGAGCGTTTGCCAGACTTAGATCCAGCCTTCAGGAATGATGAGCACCTTGTGAAGGGCTGTCAATCCAAGCTTTGGATCCATCTCTCACAAGAATCGGGTAAGTTTCAGCTTGCGGCAGATAGTGACTCGATGGTTATTAAAGGGATTGCAGCGCTTATAGCCAGGTTGATTGAAGGGTGCAGCGCTGAAGAAATCATGGATCTAAGTTTGGATTTTTTGGATGAGATCAGCATATGGAGACTGTCTTCGAATCGCAACAACGGTTTGATGGCGATGCTCGAGCATATTAAACAGGCAGCACAAGCTGAATTGGCAGGCACCTACGAGGGTGCCAAAGGTTCACAATAAGTATGGCTGAATTAAGTTATCGCATGTTGAATATCGCCGGCGTCCCGGCAGGCTTGTTGGGCTTGACAGAGTTATTTGCTGAGCTTTTTGAAGCGGAAATAGCACCAGAATCACCCGAGATTTCAGAAAAGTTGATCAAAGGTGTGCGTAAACACAATTTTGTTCCCAAACCTGCCGTTTTAGATTATCAATCTGTCCTGATTTATGAATATCAGAAATATTACCAAAACCGATCTTCCGGTCAATCCACCGTT
>DAINBD010000189.1:0-1659 GCA_036733105.1 Candidatus Brevefilum sp.
TTTTCGATCGCTGGGACGGATGAAAAACTGGAATTTCAAGAGATCGATGAAGAAGATACTTTCCTGATGGGCCCCTCTGGCACACTGGTCATCACAAAGGTCCAGTCCGAGACATAAATCTCAAATGTCATCCTGTAAGAAATTCGAAATCCTCCACAAATTGAACCTGCTGGCGGTTTTCGACCGCGCTCGGAACAAATTGCCGCACCCACCTGATGGCATCCGCGCCATTAAAATCAAAAACAACCTTTGCCATACATGCAATGAACAGACCCGTCCGTCCCCTCCCGGCATGGCAGTGGATCACGAGGTGATCCCCATTCTGTGCTGCTTCAAGGGTTTGAGAGATGGGTGCTTGCAGCGCGCCTCTCTCAGGAACTGAAAAATCGATGATTGGGGCTTCGATGACGCGAAAGCCTTCTTCCTGGTAAAGTTTCCGAAGATCAAACCCTGTCAGTTCATAAGCTTCCACCCAGGGCGTCAGCATCACAACGACTTTCACGTCCTCAGCTAAAAATTCCTCAAGTAAATTCTGTTCCGGATCAAAATAGGGACTGAAAGGTAATGGGCTCCGGTAGATCCGTCCTGGAAGCCCAAAAGGTAGTTCTACCATTCCATCGTTGATTTGATAGCCAATTTTCATAATTGATTATTTTCTAATATTGACTTTTGGACAAAACACCTGACAAGTGCTGAAGTCAGACAAGCTCTCCTATTATAAGAGCATTTACTGTTGAATGAAATAGGTGAATGATGAAATTAGACAGGTCGCTCAGCAAACAGACATCGTTAAAATCAATAAAATTTCATATATAAAATTAACACTGCTATAACATCCCTATTGTGGTATAATATCGCAGGTTAATGAACAAAAAGTCATTAATTCATCGACAGATGAAAATGAGTTCATCTTTTGATGGTAATTCAGAGTTAATTTTATGAGGAGGATGTCTGATGAAGGTTATTGTTGATGAGGATTTGTGCTTGGGTTGTGGCATTTGCGAAGGTTTAGCCCCTGAGGTTTTCAGCCTTGCAAATGAGCCATTTGCTGAAGTTTTGCTTGACCCAGTGCCCGAAGAATATCAAGAAGCTGTTCGGCAGGCGGTTGAAGAATGCCCCGAAGAAGCGATTAGCATTGTTGAAGAGTAAATCTAAATAATCATCTAAAAACGAGGAGGCTGATTTTGATCAGCCTCTTTTGGTTTACAGCAAGGGAATAGGGATTAGAGAAATGGGAGAACAGGATTGCAGTTTTAGCCATGAGAAATTGCCTTGAAAGAATTACTTTGAGAGATCCATTTGTCTTCCATGATATCACCCCCAAGTATGTCTTTCAATATAAAACGTCAATGCAGCAGATCACTCATAAGCTAACCTCAGATATCTGGATGAAACAAGCCTAAAGCCACAGCTCGGGCAACAAGCTGCTGAATATTCTGCGCATCAAGACGGGCTTTCATATTTGCCACGTAGCCGCGGATCGTGCGCGGGCGAAGTCCCAACCTGAGGGCAATTTGCGCTGTGGTCAGTCCCTCGCCCAGAAGTACCAAAACCTGCTGCTCTCTTCGGCTGAGTTTAGGCAGTTTCTCCGCTGGAACGGGTGCTGATTGGGTCACGACCACAATATCCCCTTGAAGACGGGCATAAAGTGGACCTTCG
>DAINBD010000190.1:0-1638 GCA_036733105.1 Candidatus Brevefilum sp.
TGAAGATCGGCAGCACCAAGGGCGTACGCCTGGATGGCCGGGAACTTAGCCTGATGGCCACACCGCAGTGCGACCGGGAGGCGCGGGAGGCGCGGCTCGAAGCCTGGTACAGGCGCCGGCTCCAGACCGCCCTGCCGGATCATATCCCCTTCAATAAACAACTCACCAGGTTGGTAATCTCCCCAACCTGACTCTGTCAGTTCCCTGATTTTGAGACCAATCGGTTCACCTTTCCACTGGACAATATCCTGGAATGGTTCCCCGACCAACGAGCCCAGAGGAATGTTAATCAAACGAGTAAATGCCTGGTTGGCAATCTGTATCTGTAAATCAGGGTTGAGGATTAATATGCCGTCTGCCACCGAAGCTAACAAAGTCGTAATGCGCAAGTTTTGTTCACGTACTTGCTGGTAGAGCCGGGCATTGCGCACCGCAATGGCTGCCTGGTTTGCAAAATTGTTGAGAATGCTGTGATCGTTGGCGGTGAATGTGCCGCGATAGTTGCGAAAGACAAAAATCTGCCCAATCGCTTTTCGCTGCACCAGCAGAGGCAGCCCCACACCGGTGATCATACCCATGCTGATATCACCAAGCATTTTGTTGATTTCAGGGATATATTGGCTGTCTTCGGTCAAATCATCCGGTAAGGATTGCAGCCAGTTTTCAAGATATTCTGAAAGCGCTCCGGGAATGCCCTTGGTGACTGCCAGGTGCCAGCCCTTGCTTCCAGACGTAAGCGCAATAAAGCCAGCATGCCCGCTGAGCATCTCGATCGAAATCTGCAAGATGCGCCCAAGCAGGGTGTTGAGGTCCAGCTCTTCAGTCAGCGCGCGGGAAATTTCGAGCAGATACTCCCGCTGCCGCACGCGATAGTCAGGTAACATGGCTTAATTATGCCAGTGTTTTAGGTTTATGGGGAAAGAAAGTTATAGTACGTTTTTTTTGTGGATAAGGCTTGGAGCGATCTGATTATCCTATCTATATAAAGACCCTGCCTTTAGATTGGATTTTGCCAATTACTCGCTTTTGGAAATTCAGATCATGGCTTCAATAATTCCGCTAAAACTGATCCAGCTATTTATTTCCAGAAATTGAATCAATATAGTCAGCAAAATAATAAAGGCAAGAAGGATGATCAAGACAAACAGAATGGAAAGTTTGCGCACCTCCTTCAACCGTATTGATAATAAATATGCAACGGCAGCAGTAATATTAACCTTTCGATTTCTGACATTAATTATCGGCAGGTCGTCCTGGAGGATAATAAATTTGACTGTATGCATAACTTGAACAATGGATAAAAGAATCCAGGATAGAGTGGTTAAACCATAAAGAATGAACCTCAACTTTCCATCGACAAAAATCATTTCAGAAAATCTTAGGGTGTATTCGACTGTAAAAGACAGTGTGATTCCGACCAAGATTATGAATAAGTTTTGGTTAAGAATAGAAACCATCGAAATGCTTAAACGGTCGATTCTACACAATCCTAAGAACTGATTTCGTTCACTTTCTTCTAGTAATTCTGATATCTTCCTCACGATGAGGTGCCCTTAAACATTATCCAGGAAAGCTCTGCATTCTCCAATTTTCTGCTTCCAGAGATTTATTTCCTCATCCGTAAGGTCGGACAGCAGA
>DAINBD010000191.1:0-1638 GCA_036733105.1 Candidatus Brevefilum sp.
TTTTGATGTGTGAATACGCTCATGCCATGGGCAATGGACCTGGTAACCTACGCGAATACTGGCAAATAATTCATCATTACCCCCGATTGATCGGCGGCTTTGTATGGGACTGGGTTGACCAGGGGCTTCGGGGCACCGATTCAAATGGGGAACAGATCTTCCTTTATGGCGGGGATTTCGGAAACATCCCCAATGATGGCAATTTCTGCATCAACGGCCTGGTAAATCCTGATCGGATTCCCCACCCAGGATTATCAGAGCTCCAATACTGGATCCAACCGGTAACCATCTCAGGCGTGAACCTGGATGAAGGCAGCCTCATCCTTGAAAACCGCTATGATTTTCTCAATCTGGATCACTTAGAAGGCGATTATCTCATAAAAGCAGAAGGTGAAATCATTTCTCAAAGTCTATTTACAATTCCACGAATTGAGGCCGGTGAGAAAGCTAAGGTCCACTTGCCGTTTCATAAAGAATCACTGCCACAAGATAAAGAAGTCTGGCTAGAGATTCATTTTTCTTTACCGGAGGAAAACAACTGGGCAGTAAAAGGGCATTTGATTGCCCGTTCACAGCATTTGCTTTCAGAAAAACGACACCTTACTCACGCATCCAGAGCTTATTCTCTCAGCAAAGTGAGTTTAATAGAAATTGATAGTGGCACAAGGTTGTTGATCAAGGATGACAGGCAAAATATTGGGATAAACAAGGTGACGGGGTGGATCGATTCATGGGAGGTTGAAAGTCAGAGTATCTTGCTTTCACCCCTGACGATCAACATCTGGCGAGCGCCGACAGATAATGATGTGCATGTGGCGAAAGAGTGGTTCCTTGATGGCCTTGACCGTACGCACACCAGGTTGCACAAGATTGAAAAATTAGAAGGAGGGATCGATCAGATAACAATCCATTGCGAAGGCACACTTGGTGCAGACGGACTTTGCCCGCACAGCCAATATGATCTTTTTTATCATTTCATACCCGGTTCAGGTTTTGAGGTTGAGTTGAAATTCACACCGCTCAATCTTCTATCGCGTCTTCCCCGGCTCGGTTTTATGACGAAATTATCTCCGAATTATTCAAAGGCGCAGTGGTATGGGCGTGGATCCCACGAGAATTATGCGGATCGTAAGGATTCATCCTTTGTTGATGTTCATTCAGCCTTGATCAAAGATCTTTTCCACAATTATGTCCGCCCCCAGGAAAACGGCAACCGATCCGATGTCCGTTGGGTTGAATTTACTGGTGAGTATGCCCCCGCCTTGAGAGTTATTGGTAAACCATTACTCAACTTCAGCACTCATTTTTGCTCCCTAGAAAATCTAACCGAAGCCCAGCATAACAATGAATTGGTGTGGTGAAATGCACCTCATCTATATATTGATCTTGCTCAAACCGGATTGGGCAGCAACTCGTGCGGGCCAGATACATTACCCACTTACCAACTCACACCAAAAGCATATGATTTTTCTTTTCAGATTCAAGCAAAAATTTAGCAGTTTGTAAGATGTTATCCAAGGGATTCTAAATCTGGTCATTTCGCTTGACAAAGCAACCTAAATACAATACAATGCTAGTCCTGATGCGGGGTAGAGCAGTGGTAGCTCGTCGGGCTCATAACCCGGAGGTCAGTGGTTC
>DAINBD010000192.1:0-1637 GCA_036733105.1 Candidatus Brevefilum sp.
GGCTGCCAAGCTTTTGCTGGTCGCAGTTGGAATGTCCGCTGGCTTTGCGATATTTCTAATCGGGCGTAATTTCATTCGGGTTAATGAAGAAAACTGAGCTGACCTTACACGCGAATTTTTATTGAATTAATAACCAAGTTGATCTAATTTTTCATTCAATGCTTGAGTAGATGGCTCCACCAGGATGTCACCATCTGGGAAAACGATGGTTGGAACGCTCCTGTATCCCTGATTATTTTCTTTAACAAATTTTTCTCCAACTGAATCTTTATCAATATCAATCCAATCGAAGTCGATCATGCGATCATTGAACACTTTTAAAGCCCGTCTGGTATCGCCGCACCACCATGTGCCATACACCTTGATTTCTTTCAAGTCAACATCTTTCTTTGGGTTCGATTAATATATTCGGGCGTTTATTATTTGTGAATGTCTTCCGTGACTGGCTTTGGTTCGAGGATATCACGGACCCAATCTCCAACCTGCCAGTAGCGGAAATCTTCGCCATTACTGACCTGGACACCACCAATCACGCCGTAGATCAATGAGGCAGGGATCAACAGCAGCGCAAGAAAACCCGGGATTAGACATAAAAGCGGGATGATCAAGAAAGCCAATACAGAACCAATCGTGATCAATACGGCCGCAACCAATCCAGCACCTATCCAGGTGATCGACTGAAAAATAAACGCTTGCATAGCGTGGTAGGCAACAAATCGAGATCGGTCTTTGTAGACAAAATAGATCACCAATGCAGCCGCACCACCCAAGAAACCTGTTACCAGGTTCAGAAGCACACTCAGGTGAGCAAGCATAGCCCAGGTCCGTTCTTCATTTGTGGTCATAGGGATTGTGGTTGGTATCTCTCTGGATTCAGCTTTTTCTTCTTTCGCTTCTGTGTTGTCAAATTTGGCGGCAGTTTCATTGACTGCTTCGATTAATGTTTCATCGACTTGTTCAATTTTTTCTTCTGTTGTGTCGATGATTTCACTTTCCCAGCCTTCTTCTTTTTCATATTCCGGAGAAGGTTCAGGGATGATAGGGTCGACTTTCTCTTCATCTGGCTGGTTGTTTTTAGGATTATCTGAATCAGTCATTAAAATCCTTTCTGATTTAAATTATTTTTTTTAAAATATTTCCGTATTACACTCTACGAAAAGAACTGAAAAAGGTTGCATCACGGCAATAAAAACCTGCTCGCATATCAGAGCAGGTCTCTCATTGTTTATCAGATCATCCTTGGTTTTAGGCAGACCAGCCCTGTTTCTTAATGAAGTCTGTGATCACAGGGATTTCTACGTACTCACCATTGTATGCCTTGATCCCCCACATAATGGCAGGCACCAGTGCAACCACACCTAAGCAAATGCCGCCAAGCCCGCCGATGAAAAAGGTTAGCATTGATACGATCGCTGATATGATCCCAACTGCAATCCAGTATGCTAATGCCTGTGGGTAGTGCGCCTTTAAGAACGGTCGGTCTCGTTTATCTTCCATCAACAAGATGATAATCGGGAAAATGATCCCAAGGATATAGCAAAGTAATGCCCACGTTTTGTCTTCGCTGGTGATATTGGGATCGACCACCTTTTCTTCAGTCATTTTGCCTCCATTTCCAAAAATCTCAATCAGAGTAG
>DAINBD010000193.1:0-1630 GCA_036733105.1 Candidatus Brevefilum sp.
TCCAGAAGGTTTGCCATTTTCTCAGGATGAGTTTGACGGGCAAACTGTAAGGATAAGCATTGTAAAAGCAGCATAAGGAAAACACCAGGAGAAACGTTTGAAAAAATTTTTAAACCAATATGGATTGTTACTTGGCATCGTCAGTCTGCTTCTAGGTCTTGACCAGGTCACTAAAGCCGTTGTGAGGGCAAACATCCCCTTTGGAGGAAGTTGGATGCCTTTGAACTGGTTGGCACCTTATTTTCGATTTGTGCATTGGGAAAATACTGGTGCAGCATTTGGTATGTTTCAAAATGGCGGCTTGATCTTTGGGATTTTAGCCGTGATTGTTTCCGCCTTTCTGATCATATATTATGCGCAGCTTCCAAAAGATGAAACAATAATGCGGGTTGCCATGTCGATGCAGTTGGCTGGTGCACTGGGTAACCTGATCGATCGGATCCTGTTTGGACCGGTCACTGATTTTATTTCTGTGGGTACATTTCCTGTCTTTAATATCGCAGATTCAAGCATTACGGTTGGAACTGGGTTGTTAATTTTGGCGCTTTTGCTTTATGAACGAAAGCAAAAAAGAGCAGCTGTCCTTGTTGACGGAACTGTGCAGGAAAGCTCAAACTCGGTCGATAACGAGATATGAAATCTACAGAATATCGTTTTAAGGTAGAAACAGGCGCTGATCTGAGGGTTGACAAATATCTTTCAGACCAGCTTCCGGATGTTTCGCGTTCTCAAATCAAGAATTTAATCGAAGAGGGCTATGTTGCTATAGATGGGATTGAGGTAACGAAGGCGGGTACCAAAGTTAAGGAAGGAAACCTGGTTGAAATTCTGGTCGTTGATGACAGCTTTGATGCTATGGTTCCGGAATCTATACCTTTGGACATCCTCCACGAAGATTCAAACGTGATTGTGATCAACAAACCTGCTGGTATGGTCGTTCATCCTGGTGCAGGAAACCCCTCGGGCACTTTGGTTAATGCGCTTTTGGCGTATTACCCATCTATTCGTAATGTGGGAGAAACAGATCGACCTGGTGTCGTTCATCGGCTGGATAAAGATACCTCTGGGGTTTTGGTCTTTGCCAAAACTGAAAAAGCTTATCAATGGTTGGTCAAGCAGTTCAAATCGCGTGATCTGAAAAAGGCCTATATCGCCCTGGTTGATGGACATCCACCCACGCCAACCGGCCGAATAGAAACACCAATCGAGCGGGATATTCATCATCGGACCCGGATGGCAGCAGGCTTAAGAGGTCAAGGAAAACCTGCTGTGAGTGAATATTTTGAATTGGAGCGGTTTGAGAATCACAGCCTGGTTGAAATTCATCCCATTACGGGTCGGACGCATCAGATCAGGGTTCATCTGAGTTATCTCGGGACACCGGTTGTGGGCGATACCCTGTATGGAAGGCGGCGACCTAGTATCAAACTTGGGCGCTTCTTTTTACATGCGAAATCGTTATCTATAAAATTACCTAGTGAGCGTGTCCAACAGAAATTTGTAGCACCATTACCAGAGGAATTAGCCAAAGTCTTAGATGCCTTGAGAAAAGTGTGAGGTCAAAATGCAATGGATTGATTTAAGATCAGATACGGTCACCCTCCCAACCGAGAAAATGCGCAAGGCAATG
>DAINBD010000194.1:0-1605 GCA_036733105.1 Candidatus Brevefilum sp.
TTAATTCACCCTTCGACACCTGAGTATACTCAAATTGCCGAACTGATCAGAGATAACTGGGAAGCATTAGGTGTTCAAGTGACATTGGAAGGTAAGCCTTATGAGGATGTTTTGGCAGCCCTTGAAACGCGTGCCTATCAGGCTGCTCTTGTCGATCTCAACCTTACCAATTCACCAGACCCTGATCCTTATCCCTTCTGGGGACAAGCACAGATCGGTTCTGGGCAGAATTATGCAGAATGGGATAACCGGTCAGCCAGTGAATTTTTAGAGCAGGCTCGCATGACTGTTGACCTGGGTGAACGCGAACGCTTGTATCGAAATTTCCAGGTTGTTTTTATGCGCGAACTACCTTCTCTCCCCTTATTGTATCCGGTTTATACCTATGCCATAACCGATGCGATCAATGGTATCACTGTTGGACCAATTTTTAAGCCATCAGATCGCTTTAACAACGTTCACGAATGGTATATTCTTTCCTCCGCTGAAGAATTGCCGACGGAAACCGTTGAACCGAGCAGTTAGGGGGAACCCATGACACCTTTTTACACCGGCACAGGGGATTCTGGGAGAACAAGTTATTTGGGACCTGGGAGGATTTCCAAAGCATCATTGCGAATTGAGACTGTCGGGAGTGTTGATGAAGCATCGGCAGCCTTGGGTTTGGCAAAGGCCTTTGCTGAGAGCGAGCTAACCCGTGAAATTATCACGCATATTCAAAGACAATTGTATTTCCTGATGGCGGAATTATCCGCAGGTCTTGATGACGCTGAAAGATTTTCCAAAATCTCTGAAAACGATATCCAATGGTTAGAAGCACAGATAGCTGACCTTGAAGAAAAAGTTGTGATAACAAGGGAATTTATCCTTCCTGGTGAAACAATTGCGAGTGGGGCTTTAGCTCTTGCCAGGACATTTGTTCGGCGTGCAGAGCGACGAACAACGGCGCTATTAGAAAATGGGGATATTATAAAACCTTTGTTACTGACCTATCTCAATCGGCTTTCTTCGCTGGTTTTCTTATTGGAAATCTACGAGGTTGATCTAGCTGGTAAGACTCCTAGTTTGGCAAAAGAGAAATAACTGTGATCGGGACCTTGATCAACGTAGCGACCATTGTCCTTGGGTCCTTGTTGGGTTTGTGGATCGGAAAGCGGATTAAATCCCAATTGCGCGACACGATCGTGACAGGATTAGGACTATTCACCTTTGGTTATGGTCTGCTTTCCTTCATTGAGACCACCAATCCCCTGGTGCCTTTGGGAGGATTATTGATTGGCGCGTTATTGGGCGAGTGGTGGAAGATCGAGGAAGGGTTGGATAAAGCTGGGACAGCCTTGAGGAATATCTTTTTGGGGAAAAATCCCGATGAGACAAAGCATTCCAACTTTGTGGAAGGATTCGTGACTGCATCCCTTGTTTTTGTGATCGGACCGATTGCAATATTAGGCTCAATTCAGGATGGTTTGACGGGTAAATTTGAGATGTTGACGATCAAGGCAATTCTTGATGGTTTTGCCTCGATCGCATTTGCTTCTTCATTGGGTATAGGCGTGGCTTTTTCTGCCCTTTCCATACTGATTTACCAGGGTGCCATCACTCTGC
>DAINBD010000195.1:0-1596 GCA_036733105.1 Candidatus Brevefilum sp.
CCGATGGGTCGGTTTTTGTGGCGGATACATGGAACAACCGCATTCAGAAATTCTCTCCCGACGGCGAATTCGTGACCATGTGGGGATTGTTTGGCGCAGCAGAATCTCCAGTTCACTTCTGGGGTCCGCGCGACGTGGCAGTTGATAGCGAAGGCAGGGTCTTCGTCACCGATACCGGCAACAAGCGTGTGGTTGTCTTTGACGACCAGGGGAATGATTTGAGCGCTTTTGGTGGAGCAGGCATGGGCGTGGCTCAATTTGATGAACCTGTCGGAATCAGCGTGGATGACCAGGGGCGTGTGTATGTGGCGGATACCTGGAATAAGCGCATCCAGATCCTGTTGTCCCAGGGGGACAGCCTATCTTATCCTACCCATATCACCTGGGATATCGATGCCTGGTACGGTGAATCTCTGGATAATAAGCCCTTCGTGGCTGTTGACAGGAATTACAACACCTATGTCGCAGACCCAATCATGGGGCGAGTGCTTGTATTTGACCTGGATGGAAACTTCATTCTCGGCTGGGGAGGATTCGGTGACGGACCTGCGGAAATCGGGATCGCCAGTGGGATCGAAGTGGATTCAGACGGAAATGTGTGGGTGGCTGATGCCAGGAACAACCGCCTGATGCGCTTCGCACCACCTATCCCTTCAGGAAGTGACCCGGTTCCGTAATCGGAAAAAATTCAATCTAAGACGAGATTGATCACGAAGAATAACAAAACCCCCAGGATTGTTGTATCTGGGGGTTTGTTTTTTAAATTTTAATTTGCGAATTATTTTCTATTTTTTCGCTTTTTCTACAATTGCAGTAAAGGCTTCTGGTTCACGGACTGCCAGATCCGCGAGCATTTTTCGATTGATGTTGATATTTGTCTCCCTCAAACCGTGGATCAACTTGCTGTAGGTTGTGCCGTTCAGCCGAGCGGCAGCATTGATCCGGGCAATCCATAATTTTCGCAGATCCCGTTTGCGGTTTCGGCGGTCACGATAAGCATACCATTGACTTTTCAGGTACTGCTCATTCGCCCGTCGGAAAAGTTTACTTTTGGAACCGTAGTAACCTTTGTTCAGCTTTAGGATCTTCTTGTGCCGCTTATATCCTTGCGGTCCACCTTTTACACGTGCCATTTCACACTCCTTTGCGAACCCCTGGGCGCCGATGAAGCTTTATCTTCACCTGTTGCAAACACCCAACAGCCGCAACCATAAAAATTAGTCCGATAAAATTAGTCTTTCTTGCTCATATAGGGCGCCAAGCGTTTGACCTTCTTCTTAAGAGATCGGGTCTTCACCGGGATCATCCGTTCAAACAACTGCTTGGTCCGATCAGGCGTACGGCGGCGTAAGTGGCCTTTACCGATTTTCGTCCGCAAGATCGTTCCGGAACCTGTCATCTTGAACCGTTTCGATGTCGCCTTATGAGTCTTCAATTTATATTTGCCATCTTTTTGTTTTTGTGGCATTCAACACTCCTTTCACGAAAATCCTACAGCAAATGTTTCCATCGCCGTAGGGTTTCTCCATGTTAATAAATAACCTGATGAAATGATTATCGAAGAATTATTTCCCTGGTGCAAGCATCATAAACATC
>DAINBD010000196.1:0-1525 GCA_036733105.1 Candidatus Brevefilum sp.
GAGATCCTGATGACAAATAGCCAATATTTTATCAATCTTGAAGAAGAATATGGTGCGCACAATTATCACCCGTTGGATGTTGTTCTTACAAAGGGTGAAGGGGTTTGGGTTTATGATGTTGATGGGAACAAATACTTAGATTGTCTCAGTGCTTATTCAGCGCTCAATCAAGGTCATAACCACCCAAAAATCAGAAAAGCGATGATTGACCAACTTGATAGTCTCACACTCACTTCACGAGCATTCAGAAATGACAAGCTGGGTTTGTTTTACAAAAAACTATCAGATATGACAGGTTACGAGATGTCATTGCCTATGAACAGCGGCGCAGAGGCTGTTGAAACAGCCATAAAAGTCGCCCGTAAATGGGCATACTTGGTCAAAGGGATCCCGCGTTACGATGCAGAGATCATTGTTGCCAATGGTAATTTCCACGGTCGAACAACGACCATCATCTCGTTTACATCAACAGATGAATACAAATATGATTTTGGCCCGTTTACGCCTGGATTTATCATGGTGGATTACGGTGACGTTGATGCGATCAAAGCTCAGATTTCAGAAAACACGGCAGCAATTATGCTCGAACCGATCCAGGGTGAAAATGGGATCATCATTCCCCCGAAAGGATATTATAAGGCGGTTGCACAGCTCTGTAAGGAAAATAATATTCTATTTATTGCAGATGAAATCCAAACTGGACTCGGTCGGACTGGTGCGTTATTTGCGTCTGAACATGAAAATGTCAGACCGGATATGATGATCATTGGAAAAGCCCTCTCTGGTGGTTTTTACCCGGTTTCAGCTGTATTGGCAGATAAGCCCATATTGGGACTCATTCAACCTGGAGAACACGGCTCAACGTTTGGTGGCAACCCCTTGGGGGCTGCTGTCGCCATAGCAGCATTGGAAGTGATCGAGGAAGAAAACCTGATTGAGAATTCAAAAGAATTAGGCCAATACATCCTTGATTATTTGGAAGAGATCCCCAAGAAAAATATCCACGATATCCGTGGTAAAGGTCTGTTTATTGGCGTCGAGCTCAAACATGAATTGGGTGGCGCGCGAAGATTTGCGGAGGTCTTGCAGAAGAAGGGTATTCTAATCAAAGAAACCCATGACCATACGCTCAGGCTTGCACCACCGCTGGTTATCGACAAAGAAACTGTGGATTGGATGCTTCCCATCCTTCGAGATGTGCTCTTGATGGATTAAGAGAATGAAAAAGGAGTGCTTGTGGAACGGTTTGCAAAGATTGTATGTACCTTAGGACCAAGCAGCGAAGATAAAAAGACCATTCAACACCTGTTTAATGCAGGAATGAATGTAGCAAGGCTGAATTTTTCACATGGCACTCATGAATCCCACGGCTTGCTGATTGATATGATCAGGGAGATTTCCGACGAACGCGGACTCCCCATCACGGTTTTGCAAGATTTACAGGGACCAAAACTCAGAATTGGGGTGTTACCTGGTCACAGTCTGGAACTAAAAGCTGGTGACCAGGTAACCCTTAGCTCATCCG
>DAINBD010000197.1:0-1521 GCA_036733105.1 Candidatus Brevefilum sp.
TTAAGTTTTCGGAAGATATGTGAGATAATCATCGAGCAATTAAACATTAAGCGCCGGTTTGTGAATCTTAGACCAGTTATTCTGAATAGGTTTACTGAATTTTTAGAAATCCTTATGCCTAATTTTCCAACTTCGGTTTTTTGGCTGGATTACCTGGCAACAAATCGGACGACCAATCTTGATACCTTACCCAGGATTTTTAATCTCCTCCCCGCAAGGATGAGCCATCGACTGGGATATTTACAAAGCAAATCTTTCCGCAGAAATTGGTGGCGGATCATATTACCAAGAAAGCGAACAACGACTCAATGGGATTAAAATCTGTATGCGTCCACGGACATTTTTATCAACCCCCCCGAGAAGATCCCCTATCTGGCTTGATACCAGATGAGCAAGGCGCTCAACCCTATCGTAATTGGAATGAGCGCATTCTTTTTGAATGTTACAAGCCTAATGCTCTTTTGGGAAATTTTGAAAAAATAAGCTTCAACATCGGGCCAACCCTGTTTAATTGGATTCAAAATTTTGATTACGAAACCTACAAAGCGATCGTTGACCAGGAAAATCTGAACTTCAAGCGATTTGGGATTGGCAACGGGATGGCGCAACCCTACCATCATATCATCCTCCCCCTTGCCAATAAACACGATAAGATCACTCAAATCAAGTGGGGCATTGCTGATTTCATCCATCATTTTGGGCATGAACCCCTGGGAATGTGGCTGCCTGAAACAGCTGTAGACCTTGAAACGCTTTCTTATTTAGCCGATAACGCTATAAAATTTACAATTCTGGCGCCCTGGCAGGTAGAAGGTTCGGAAAAACTCAGCTTTGATCAGCCATACCTGGTAAAACTCCCGGGAAATCGTGAGCCAATGGTTGTTTTTCTTTACAACCGTGAATTAAGCACATTGGTCAGTTTCAACGGAGAATCAACACAAAACGCTGATCACTTTATCGAGCGGTGGGTGACGCCTCTTTTTAGTTCTCCAAATGGCAGCCAGGAAAAAATGACATTGATTGCATCCGATGGCGAATTGTATGGTCATCATAAAGTATTCCGTGATAAATTCCTGGCACATTTGCTCAATGGCGGTCTGCATCAAAGAGATCTCGATATCACCTACCCGGGTTTATGGTTGGCGAATCATTCCCCTCTGACATTCGTGAACATTGTTGAGAACACATCATGGAGCTGTTATCACGGTGTGATGAGATGGATGGGCAATTGTGATTGCACGCCTGGTGCCTATTGGAAAAATGCTTTACGTCATGCCCTGGATAAACTTTCAGAAGAGATTGATCAGCTCTACCTGGAATGGATCCATCAATTCACATCCAGACCATGGGAGTTACGCAATAGATATATTCAGGTGCTTCTGAAGCAAACCAACCTCGACCAGCTGTTATTTGATTTGACAGACAAACGTTATTCTCTATCTGAAATTGCGATCGTTGGCACATTATTGGCAGCGCAATACGAACGTCTAAGAATGTTCACTTCCTGCGGTTGGTTTTTTG